>JBEKIN010000097.1:0-13183 GCA_050011735.1 Acidobacteriaceae bacterium
GCGTCCGCCTTCTCGCAGACCTCAATCCGGCATTCCGGGTGCACGATCACCTGAATCCCCGGATACTTTGCCCGCACCTTATCCACGTGCTCGGGCAGGAACCGCTGGTGGACCGAGCAGTGCCCTTTCCACAGAACCACCTTCGCCGCGCGCAGCCGCTCCGGCGTGATGCCCCCGCCAATCTGCCAGGGATCGTAGACCAACATTTCCGTCAGCGGAATGCCCATGGCGTGGCCGGTATTGCGTCCCAGATGCTGATCGGGCAGGAACAGAATCTTCTTCGCCCGCGCAAACGCCCACTCGAAAGCCTGGCGCGCATTCGACGAGGTGCAGACCAGCCCTCCGCGCTCGCCGCAGAATGCCTTGATCGCCGCGGCGGAATTCATATACGTCAGCGGCAGAATCTCGCTCTCTCTCACGCCCGCGCCGAGCAGCGTCTCCCAGCATTCCTCCACCTGGCCGATCTCCGCCATATCCGCCATGGAGCAGCCCGCATTCAGATCCGGCAGGATCACCTGCTGGCCTTCGCGCGCCAACACGTCGGCGCTCTCCGCCATGAAATGCACGCCGCAGAAGAGGATGTAGTTCGCGTCGGTTTCGGCCGCCGCCTTCGAAAGCTTGTAGGAGTCGCCGGTGAAGTCCGCGAAGCGGATCACTTCGTCGCGCTGGTAGTGGTGCCCCAGCAGGATGGTCGTCTTGCCCAGCGCGCGGCGCGCCGCCGCAATGCGCTCATCCATGCTGTTGTCCGGCAGCACGAGGTAGCTGTCGAGGGAACACACCTCCCCCTCGGCAGATAGAGGTACATCAACTTCTTCCAGAACGCTCACGATACGCCGCCTTCAGTCCGTTTCGGCCGTGCCTTTACGGGCTCGTACCAATCTGGACGGGGATGTTGAAAGCCAAACCCGGCATGCAGTCGGCTCGCTGCGGCTATAAGAGCCCGCCCAGCCAACGGGGATGTTGCAGCCTCTACTTCTTAGACGCACCGGTTGCGGGCTTCGTCGCAAAAACGGGCAGCCCGCAAAGGTGTGTCGTTGCAACTAGTTTTACCACAGCTTCAACCGGGGGCAATGCCCCTGGCGGGGCAGGAGCCTGGGCGACCGGGCGCGTGAACGTCCTGGTTGTTCCCCGCGAATCGCGGCGGGTATCATGAGCTATTCATGCATTTCGGCGACTCCATCTTCATCTTCCTGCTGGCTCTGGTGCTGTTCGGCCCCAAGAAGCTGCCGGAAATCGGGCGCACCATCGGGAAGCTGCTCGCCGAGTTTCGCCGCGCCAGCAATGAGTTCAAGTTCCAGATTCAGGAAGAATTGCGCAATATGGAGGACGAAGAGCGGCGGAAGAAGCTGGCCGAGGTGCAGGCGCTGAAGACCGCCGAGGCGACGCCCGCAACCTTGCCCGAGCCAGGTAGCGAAACACCGGCCACCACACCGACCATCCTGCCCCCATCAACAGGCACGCCGGTTAGCACCAGCGCCCCCTTTGCAACCCCGGTCGAACCGGCCACCGCACCTGCGGATCCTCCGGAAGTCACTCCGTCGCCGGCGGAAATCGCCGTCGCCCCCGGCATCGTCCCCACTTCCGAACCGCCGGCACCGGTCGACCTGACCGCGCACTCCAACGGCACGGGCCCCGCCACAACCGCCACCGTCGAATCCGCCGAACCCAGCGAGTCCCTGCACCATGGTTGATCTGGTCGATCGCGCGCGCGCCGCGGTCACCGAGCGCGCTGAACTCCCCGGCATGAGCCTGCTCGAGCACCTTGCCGAGCTGCGCCGCCGCATCATCCACGTCGCGATCTACCTCATCCTCGGCTTCTTCATCGCGTGGTTCTTCCACGAGAAGATTTACTACTTCATGGAGAAGCCGATCATCCTCGCGCTGGCCAAGCACCACCTGCCCACCCAGCTCGTCTATCACAACCCCATCGACCCCTTTAACATGTACCTGAAGATCAGCTTCATGGCGGGCTGCATCCTGGCCTGCCCCTTCGTGCTCTACGAAGTGTGGCTGTTCATCTCGCCCGGCCTCTACAAGAACGAGCGCCGCTACGTCGTCCCCTTCATGTCGGCGACCATCGGCCTGTTTCTTGCCGGCGCGTATTTCGGATACCGCTGGGTCTATCCCGGCTCGCTCGATTTTCTCCTCAGCTTCAACCAGGATTTCCGCGCCCTCATCGAGATCAACGAGTACACCGACCTGTTTCTCACCGTGATTCTCGGCCTCGGCATCACCTTTGAGCTGCCCATCCTTATTATGTTTCTCTCGCTGTTTGGCATCGTGAGCCCGAAATTCCTCTGGAAAAACTTCCGCTACGCCATTCTCCTCATCTTCATCATCGCGGCCATCATCACCCCCACCTCCGACGTGCTCACCATGTGCGTTTTCGCCAGCCCCATGCTCGTCCTCTACCTCCTCGGCATCGGCGTGTCCTGGCTGGTGCACCCCGCCACGCGCAAAAGGCGCGCCGCAAAGGCTGCCGCGTGAGACGATCCGTCCTGCTCGCCGCGCTCCTGTTTGCCGCGGCACTTTTCAGCGCTCGTGCGCAGAGCCCGCAAGGACTGCCGCAGTTTGACGGCAAGCGCGCCCTCGACTACACCCGCCAGTTTGTCGCCGTCGGCCCGCGCTGGATCGGCAGTCCCGGTCATGCCAAAGCCGAAGCCTTCCTGAAAGAGCAGTTCCGCCGCGATCAGCTGGAAGAGGACACCTTCACCACCAACACCCCTGCCGGGCCCTTGGAGATGCACAACTTCATCGTGCGTTTTCCGGGGAAGAAAGACGGCGTCATCGTCCTCGCCTCGCACTACGAGACCAACTACCCGCTGCGCAATATCCACTACATCGGCGCCAACGATGGCGGCTCGACCACCGGCCTGCTGATCGAAATGGCCAACGACCTGCGCGGCAAAACCCTCGACGGCTACAGCGTCTGGCTGCTCTTCACTGACGGCGAAGAAGCGGTCAAAAACTGGACCGAAGCCGACTCCGTGTACGGCAGCAAGCATCTCGCGGAAAAATGGCAGGCGGACGGCACGCTGAAGCGGATCAAGGCCTTCATCCTGGCCGATATGCTCGGCGATCGCGATCTCGACGTCCAGCGCGACCTCAATTCGACGCCCTGGCTTGAGGATCTGATCTACCAGGCGGCGACCCAATACGGCTGGCAGTCGTATTTCTTCGAGAACAAAACCTCCGACGAAGACGATCACCTGCCCTTCGTCCATCGCGGCGTGCCCTGCGCCGACCTCATCGACCTGGACTACGGCTACAACAACGCCTACTGGCACACCGCCGACGACACCATGGACAAGCTCAGCGCGAAGAGCCTGACCATCGCCGGCGACACCATTCTCGAAACCATTCGCCTTCTCGATCGACGCTAGCCACCGCGATGCCCCACCACTGGCTCGCCTTCTTTTCGCTCGTCGCCGCCCTGCTCATCGTGGACCTCGCGCTCCTGCAGCGCCCCGGCCGGCCGGTTTCTGTGCGCATCGCCTGGCTCTGGACGGCGTTTCTCGCCCTGCTCGCCTGCGCCTTCTCTCTGTACCTCGCGCGCACCAGCGGCAAACAGCCCGCGCTCGAATTCCTGACCGGATACCTGATCGAAGGCTCGCTGAGCATCGATAATTTGTTCGTCTTCCTGTTACTTTTCCGCGCCTTCCACCTCGGCGCAGAGCAACAGCGGCGCGTTCTGTTCTGGGGAGTCCTCGGCGCCATCGTTCTGCGTGGGCTCCTCATCGCAACCGGAACTACGCTGCTCGCGCATTTCGCCTGGGTTCAGGACGCCTTCGGCCTGCTGCTGGCCTTCGCCGCCATCCGCCTGCTGCTCGCCAAACCCGGCGCAGCGCCACCCCGCGGACCCATTCGCTGGATTCGCGATTGCTGTCTCCGCTACGCCAAAGGCACGCGCCTCGCGCTCTCTTCCCTGCTGCTGGTCATCGTCGCGATCGAGGCCACGGACCTGATCTTCGCGCTCGACTCCATCCCCGCGGTTCTGGCCGTCACCCGCAACTTCTGGATCGCCTTCACCTCGAACATCTTCGCGGTCCTCGGCCTGCGCGCGCTCTACTTTGCCCTCGCTTCCATGCTCGATCGCTTCCACCTGCTGCACTATGGACTCGCCTGCATTCTCGGCTTTGTTGCCTTCAAGATGCTGGCTGTGCGCTGGATCGACATCCCCGCTGGAACGTCCCTGGTGGTGATCATCTCCATCCTCGCGATCTTCGCCGTTCTCAGCAGGGCTCTTCCCGCCGCCACTCCTGCCCGACCCGCCTGATGGTTTCTCACGTTCATCTCGTCGCGATATAGTTGCAGCACTCGGTCAGGAGGGTTGCGATGAAAATCGGCGTTCTCGGTTCCGGCACGGTCGGCCAAACATTGGCGGCGGGTTTCCTGAAACATGGGCGTGAAGTGATGGTGGGGACACGAGAGCCGGCGAAACTGGCCGACTGGAACAAGGCCAACCCCAAAGCGCGCCTCGGGAGTTCCAGCGACGCGGCAGCCTTCGGCGAAGTCATCGTCCTGACGGTCAAAGGCAACGCCGCCTCGGCTGTGCTGCGCAGCGCAGGCAACAGCAATCTCAAGAACAAAACCGTGATCGATACCTGCAACCCCATCGCGGACGCGCCGCCGGATCACGGTGTGCTGCAATTCTTCACCAAGCCAAACGAATCGCTGATGGAGCAGCTGCAGAAGGAATTTCCCGACGCACACTTCGTCAAAGCCTTCAACTCCGTCGGCGCCCCGCAGATGGTCGATCCTCAGTACCCCGGCGGCATTCGCCCCACCATGTTTATCTGCGGCAACAACGACGCAGCAAAGAAGTCCGTCACCGCAATCCTGGATCAGTTTGGCTGGGAGACTGCGGATATGGGCACGGCGGAGGCCGCGCGCGCCATCGAGCCACTCTGCATGCTGTGGTGCATTCTCGGCTTCACGAAGAATGAATGGACGCACGCCTTCAAACTGCTTCACAAATGACTCAGGCGAGCGCTTTCCGTCCTCTGAAAATCGACGAACGTGACTTTCCCGCCCTTCGAAACCAGAGAATGCTTCCCGAACTGCGCATCGTCGCGCTTCGGAAAGTCATTGCGATAGTGCGCCCCGCGGCTCTCGTGCCGCGCCAGCGCCGAGCGGACAATCAACGCCGCAACCGTCTGCAGATTCCGCAGCTCCACCAGCGGCCGGTCGAATCCCACAGGATTCTCGCCCTCGATCGCACGGATCGCCTCGCGCGCTGCCCCCAGGCCTTCCGCATCGCGCAGCAAACCAGCGTTGTGCCACATGAGCTGTTGCAGCTCCCGCAGCACGCGACCCGTTTCGTCGCTCCCCACTCCGCGGCCATCGTCCGAGGCTGCGCCCCTGTACCCTGCACCCTGTAACCTGTTCCCTGCTTGTCCCCGCATCGTCTCCGCCGCGCGTGCCCCAAACACCAGCCCCTCCAGCAGCGAGTTGCTGGCCAGCCGGTTCGCCCCGTGCACGCCGGTGCAAGCCACTTCGCCCGCTGCGTACAAACCTGGCAGCGACGTGCGTCCATGCACGTCGGTCCTCACCCCACCCATCAGATAATGCGCGGCAGGCCGCACCGGGATCAGGTCCCGCCGCAACGCCAGTCCATGCTCGGCAAGAAATGTCGAAATTCCCGGAAACCGCGTCGCCGGATCGATCTGCGTCACGTGTCGCATGTCGAGATACACCGCCAGCGCCTCGCCTCCCGATCCCATCCCCTCGCGCGTGATCGCTCGCGCCACCACATCGCGCGGCGCCAGCTCCAGCATCGGGTGATAGCGCTCCATAAACCGCTCCCCGCGTGCATTGCGCAGATAGGCGCCCTCGCCGCGCAACGCCTCCGACAACAGAAAACGCTGTACTCCAGGCAAGCTCAGCGCCGTCGGATGGAACTGGTAAAACTCCATGTCGGCAATCTCGGCTCCGGCGTGCCACGCCATCGCGATGCCGTCGCCAGTAGCCACCGCGGGATTCGTTGTATCGCTGTACACCTGCCCGGCACCTCCGCTCGCCAGCAGCACGGCCCGCGCCCGCACCCGCGTCACCTTGCCGTCGCGATCGAGCAGCCCAACCCCGGCAACGGCTCCGTCCTCGATCATCAAGTCGGTGGTCGTGGTCCACTCCAGCAGCGTGATGTTGGGGATGGCCCGCGCGTGGCGCAGCAGCGACCGCCCGATCTCCGCCCCGGTAGCATCCCCGTGCGCGTGCAGAATGCGATTGCGGCTGTGCGCGCCCTCGCGCGTCAGCATCAGCTCTCCCGCCTCGCGGTCGAAATCCGTGCCCCAGCGCAGCAGTTCCTCGACGCGCAACGGCCCTTCCTCCACCAGCACCCGCGCCGCTTCGCGGTTCACCAGGCCGTCGCCGGCGTTCACCGTATCGTCCAGATGCAGCGCGACGTCTTCCTCGCCGCTCATCGCAACGGCGATTCCCCCCTGCGCATAATAGGTGTTCGATTCGTCGAGCGCTTCTTTCGTCACCACCAGCACCCGGGGCCCTTGGCGAGCCTGCTCGCTGGGGTGGAGCACCCGGGCTCCGTCCGCAGCCAGGCCAATCGCGGCGCGCAGCCCCGCGATCCCCGCGCCCACAATAACGAAGTCCGTCTCCTCGACTGCAACCATGAACTTTCAGGCTATAGGATTTTCGAAGCCGGTGGAACGATGCAGCCCTGCTCCGCCAGGCTTTTTGCGCGTCGTCGCGGTTACGCTTCGAAGTCCACTTCCATCGGCAGAATCAGCGGCATCAGCCACGCCAGCAGTTCCTGGTGCGCCGGGTGCGCGCTATAGGCTGCCAACGCCGCGCGATCCGCGAATTTCATCGCTCCGCCCAGCTCGTACCCATGCGAGCGCGGAGAGAAGTTGACGCCCACCCACGTCTCCTCGAGGCCCGGAATTCTCCCCTGCAGGCTTTGAATGGCGCCGATCACGCGCTGCCGCTGCTCCTCCGCAACGCCGGGCTTCCAGCGAAAAGCGAATGTGTGGATGACCATGCCGGGATTGTAGTCCTGGGAGATGTCACCCCGTTCACGCCGTCGCCGGCGCCAGCTCCGCCAGGCGCACGTCGGCAAACACAAACCCATCCCGCTCGACCACTTCTCCGCTCTCGATCGGGATCGGCTCGCGAAACATCGGTCCCGCATAAACCGCGCTGTGAAACTCCCCGTTTTCGCCGCAGGGATCCACGCCCTCGGGCAGATCGCGCAGAAAATTCGCATCGAACTCCCGACCGGCAAACTCCGCCGGCAGTTTCTTCGGATCGACGCAGACGATGCGCGCGCGCAGGCCACCTGCGATCATCTCCTCGGCAAGCAGGCGCGTGTCCAGACCCCACACCGGAAACACCGGCTGCAGGCCGGTTCCTTCCAGCCGCTCCTCGCGATAGCGCCGCACGTCTTCCAGAAACAGATCGCCAAACGCAATCGCCTCGATGCCCTCGGCAAGCGCCGCGTCGCAGGCAGCTCGCATCGCCGTCTCATACTGCGCGTTGGAGCACGGCCACGGCAGCGGGACCGCATGCAGGGGCAGCCCCACCGCGCGAGCCTGCGCTTCCAGCAGTGCTCGTCGCGTGCTGTGCATCGCGACCCGATCGAACGCCGCGTTCAGAGTAGTCAGCAAGCCGGCGACCTGGTAGTCGCCGCCCCGCTGCAGGCAATCGAGAGCCCACGCGCTGTCTTTGCCGCTGCTCCACGATAGAAGTAGTTTTCGCCTCACCTCTGGAGCTTATCGCACACCGGCTGCCAGGGCCTGTTAACACTATTGGGATGGATGGCGTTGCGAGCGAAAATCCGGTCAGACGAGGCGGAGTCCGAAGGCTGTGCCGGCCCCACTGTCGAGGACGACAACGAAGGTATGGCCGGATTTTCGCCGCAACCCGGAGGGACGGGGCCAATTTTCCTCATTTCTTCGTCGCTCGTCGCTAAGATACGCCCGATATATGTCATTCCTCCCTCCTCGAACTGAGCAAAATTGTCTCCCGTCGCCGCCATCTCAATAGTGTTAGCAGGCCCTAGTTGACCCGCGCGATCCGGCTCATTACCGGTTCTGCTGCTCGACTTCCGTTGGAACACGGCAGTGCCAGACCGCGCCCGCTTGCCCTCAGCCCGGCGGGCTCGGGCTCTCTGCGCGCATGAAGCTGAACGCGCAACAGCAGGTTCTTAGTTTCCAGCTGCCGCACCCTCCGCCCCGCAAGGAGAAGTGCAACGGCGCAGCCAATCATCACGCCGATCCAGCATCCGGTGATAACTCCCGCAAGAAAGCGGGCCCACGGGTACAAAGCCAACATGAACATGCCCCTCTCCTCCTCGAGGGGTGATCGCGCAAACCGGGTAGCCTCGGTCCGTTACAACGAATTCCTGGGCTTCAACGCTTCTGGGGAGAAGTTACGACCGGCTCGGAACCACCGTCTTCCTTATGCTTCGATGCGATTCCAAAATAAAGTGATCTGTCATTCCAGCAATATAATCGGCAACCACCCTGGCCGCGCCCTCCATCTCAACCTGGTTGAAGTGGCTCGGCGGCAGCTGAGCGGGATCGGCCATCCACGCCGCAAACAGTTCGGCAATCACTTGCTCCGCCTCTCTGTGTCCGCGCTTCAGGTCCTCTGAAAGATACAGGTTCTGGTAAAGAAATTCCTTCGCCTCGCGCCGCAGCCGCTCCATTTCTGTGGAAAAGGCGGCCAGCCGCTCCGGGGCCTGGCGAATTCCCTGCAAATCCTGAATGCCGTGCTCCCCGATGCGCCGTCTGATCTCCATCACCAGATCGTCGGCCAGAGCATTCAGCATCAGCTTGAGTGCTTCCTGGAACAGCAGCTTGTCCGGCGCGCCTGGGTGCGTTTCGGCAACTGGCGCGAAGTAGCGCTCGAATAGACTCACTTCGCTCCGGATTTGTTGCAACGTCAGAATCTCCGCCTCCATCCCGTCGTCCAGATCCGCGGTTAGGTAGGCGATTTCGTCCGCCAGGTCGATGAGCTGAGCCTCCAGCGGCGGCCGTAGTTCCGGAAAATACTCCGCCAGCTCCGGGTGCTCCTTCCCGGAATAATCGTGCGAGTGCTTCACGATGCCCTCCCGCACGGCGAGCGTAAGGTTCAGTCCCCGAAATTCGAGATGCCGGTTTTCAAAATGCTCGACGATGCGGAGCGCGTGCAGATTGTGGTCGAAGCGCAGCCCATGCTCCGCGAGCGCCTCATCGAGGGCCCGTTCCCCGGCGTGCCCGAAGGGCGGATGCCCAATGTCATGCGCCAGCGCCAGCGCCTCGGTCAGGTCCTCGTTCAGGCCCAGCGCCCGCGCGATGGTGCGCGCGATCTGGGCCACTTCCATGGTGTGGGTCAGGCGGCTGCGAAAATGATCGGAGTCGCGATGCGTGAAAACCTGCGTCTTGCCCGCCAGCCGGCGAAAGGCGCGCGCATGAATGATGCGTCCGCAGTCGCGCTGAAACGGAGAGCGGTAAGGATGGTCAGGCTCGGGGAAGCGGCGCTGCGCGAGAGGCCCATGCTCCGGAACCGCGCACTCCGCCGGCAACGCCGTCAGTCCTGGCATGAAAACAGTGTAGTTTGCTTTGACACGAGGGTCCCACTGGCGGAGACTCTAGCAGAGCGAGTCATTCCGCACCACGGAGAGACCAATGGAACCAGACGCCGCACAACAGCGACAGCGGGCTCATATGCTGCTCGACGCCGTGCCGGATAACAAAATTCCGGCGGTGCGTGATCTCCTGGAAACCATCGTCGACCCGCTCTCGCGCGCCATGGCCAACGCGCAGCAGGACCGTGAGCCGATCAGTGAAGAAACGTCCCGCGGGCCAGCCGCGGAGCCTGCCCCGCACGCGGACGGAGAAAGTATCCTGCACGAGGCTATCCTCAAAGAGTTTGGCATCTCTCCGGAGGATTGGGAGAAGATGGGCAGCGCCGCCTTCGAGGCCACCGCGCATAAACCCTGACCGATAGAGATTGCAGAAGAGTCTACCGCTGAGATTCCCTACTCCGGCTTGCCGCCGGTTTGCGGGCTCCCCGACTCACGGGCCAGCCGCACCCGCGCGCTGTCCAGCTTCTTCTGCACCTTGCCTACGTCGCCCGCGTCCATATCGGCTTCCGCGGTGCGCGCATACTCGTTGAGCGAGAGCTCCCATTGCGCCGCCGCCTGCTTCAGGCGCCCGGTCTTCTCGTATACGTCGCCCAGGTGATCGTGCACCGTCGGATCGTTCGCGCCCCGCGAAATGGCGCGCTCCAGATTGTCCTCGGCCTGCGTGTACTGTCCCATCCGGAAGTACGTCCAGCCCAGCGAATCCAGGTACGCGTAGTTCGTCGGCTCCAGCTGCACCGCCTTGCGGATCATGGTCAGCGCCTCATCCAGCTTCACGCCCCGATCCGCCAGCATGAATCCAAAATTATTCAGCGTCAGCGCATTGTCCGGATCCACCGCCAGTACCTTGCGGAAGTCCGCCTCCGCTTCGTCGTAGTGCTTCGCCCGGTCCGCCATCATCGCGCGGTCGAAGAGCACCATGGTCTGGTCCTCTTTCTTCGGAGACTGCTTCTCGGCGTCATCCAGCACTTCCGAAGCTTCCTTCCACTTCCGCAGATCGGTGTAGATCTGCGCCAGCTGGAAGTAAATCTCCATGTTCTTCGGATCGCTCTGCAGCAGGCCCTTCGCCATCGCGACCCCTTCATCGGCATGGCCGGTGTTGGCGAGTTGCCGCGCCAGGGTCAGCTTCGCGCCCACATTCTTCGGCAGCTTGTCCACGGCTGTCTTCGCCACGGCCACAGCCTTGTCGTAGTCGTGCGCCTCGCGCCAGGTTTCCACTTCCTGGTCGTAGGCCTGAGCCTGCAGATCGCCGCCCAGCGCCACCATCTTCTCGTAGGTGGCAATCGCCTGCTCCGGCCGGCTCTGCTCGCGGTAGACCTCGGCCAGGTGTACGAGAATCGTGACGTAGTTGCCCTTTTCGTCGTCGGAGTACTGCCCGCTGGGGTGCGCGGTCGCAGTCGCCAGCTGCTCGTACACCTTCGCTGCGTCGTCCAGGCGCCCCAGAGCATCGTCGATCATGGCTTCGTGAAACTGCACGTCCAGGGAGTCCGACGCCAGTTCGTGCGCCTTCTTCACCGCGGCCAAAGCGTCATCGAACTTCCCGTTGTGTTCGTCGATCTCCGCAATCTGCAGCTCCGCCTCGGCATCGCTTGGATCCCCCACGGCAATGTCCTTCCAGGCCTGCAACGCCTGGTCCGTCTGGTTATCCGCCTGCAGATCGGCCGCCAGCTTCCGCTCCACGTCGAGGTCATCCGGCTCCAGGTCGAGCGCTTTCCGGTAGGCCGTGATCGCGTTCTTCGTATCCTTCTGCTGGTCGTAGATCTTTCCCAGCTGTGCCTCGGTGCGCGAAGTCTGGTCATCGTCCGGCAGCGCCTGCAAAACTTCCGTGGCCCGTTTCGCGTCTCCCATGTCCGTGTAGAACTGGCTCGCAATCAGCGCCGTCTCTTCTGAGCCCGGATCGATCCTCCGCGCCGCGGCCAACTGCTCCTCGGCCTGCGCCGATTCGTGATCCGCTGCGTACAGCCGCGCCAGCATCAAATGGTCTTCGGGGTTGTTCGGCGCCAGCTGCACAATCTTCTGGAATTCCCCGATGGCCAGCTTCAGCATCTGCGCCGAAACCTCCTGCTGCTGGTTGTCGCCCAGCGAGCGCAGATACACATCCGCCAGCAGCCGGTGCGCGTCCAGGTCGTTCGGATCCAGCTTGATCCGGTCCTGCGCGGCCACCACCGCCTCGCGAATCCGCCCCGTCCTGAAGTACAGCTCCGCCAGATGGCTGTTCAGATATTTCGAGGCAGGATCGGCGTTCAGCGCCATCTTGTACTCTTCGATTGCCCGCGTTGCGTACTCGCTGCGTCCCAGGGTCGTCGCCATCTCCTCGTATTCGTGCGCCACCATGTAGTGGAAATACGCGCTCGAGGTATCGGGCGTCGTCGCTGCGGCGGCCGAGGCGTTCCCTTGCCCCTGGGTCCCTTTGGCAGCGGGCGCGGCCGGCTTCGATCCGGCCGGCGTCGTTGGCCCTGCATTCTGGCTTTGCGCGGACGCGGTCAGCGCGAGGAGGGCGGCACTACACAGCAGCAGGACGGGGCGCGAGAGATTCTTCATGGAGTAGGGGTTTCCTGTTCCGGACTGGCCGCCAGAATACCGGGGACCCTGGCTGAACCCGTACAACGGCATTCCCCTGTCCGGCGAGGCGCCGTACTCTCTAGGACGATTGTAACCCGCATACGGATGCAGCTTTGCGCTTTTCCATCCCCCATTTGTGTCGGGTTTGGGTACGTTTGAGTCCAAAGTCTCTCCTCAGTATTCCGTTCTCCGGGTCAGATCGAGCACCGCAAACAGAACCACCGCCAGCAGCGCGTTCACCGTCGCCCGCACCAGCTCGTGGAACCCATGCCACGCCACCGGCTGGCCCAGCATGTGACGCTGCAGCAGCCACAGAATTACCGTCTGCGCCAGCGTAAAGCTGAACGTCAGCAGCAGCCGGGTGCCGTGGTTATCCGTATCCACGCGCACCCCCAGTGACGCTGCCATGTAGCCGATCACCGCCTTCGAAATTCCAAAAATGCCGAGCGCGTGATGCGTCAGCGCATCCTGGGCAATCCCGATCAGAGCCCCTACCAGCGTGCCGCTCACCGGCTCCCGCTGCGTGATCGCGTAGTAGATCGTCACCAACAGCGGCAGATCGACCAGGTCGAATCGGGTGAAGTGCAGCGAAAGCAGCGACTGCAGGCCGAGTGCCAGCAGCGGAACCACAACGTAGATCACCAGGGGGAACGACTTCGTGCCTGCCTCGCGCCGCGACGACGCCATCAGAGCCATGCTCAGACGCCTCCCTGCGGCGACTGTGAGGTGGTCTGGCTCGGCGTCGTCGGAGCAGCATTCGTTGCTTGAGGATTCGTCGCCGGCGGGTTCGTCGCCTGCGGCTGATTCTGCGTCGGCTGGCTCGCTGGCGGCTGAGCCCCGGGCGCCGTCTGATCCCCCGGAGCAGTTGGCGCGGCTGGCTTCGGCTTGGGCTTCGCGGTCCTATTGCTGGCCGGTTTTGTTGCCGGCTTACCCTTACCCGGCTTTGCTGCCGTTCCCGGAGCCGCGCTGCTTTCCGGATTCGCTGGAGCCTTCGGTGGATTCTCCGCGCCATTTTCGCTGCCGCTCGTGGCCTGGCTCTGC
>JBEKIN010000098.1:0-13157 GCA_050011735.1 Acidobacteriaceae bacterium
GTCGAGCGTCTTGCCGTCGCGGACCACGGACAGGTGGATGGTGTCGCCGGGCGATTTCTGTCCGACTTCCATCTGCAGTTCTCCCGCATCGCTCACTGGCTTGCCGTCGAAACCGGTAATCACGTCACCGATTTTGAGACCCGCCTTGCCGCCGGGCGAATCAGGCGAAACGTCGGACACCAGCGCGCCCACCGCCTTTTTCACGTCGAAGAATTTCGAATTCTGAGGGGTGACGTCTTCGATCGAGATGCCCATGTACCCGTGGCGGACCTTGCCGTCGCGCATCAGCGTGTTCACCGTAGGCTCGGCGATTTGTGTGGGAATCGCGAAGCCCATGCCGGAGAATGCGCCGTTCGGAGAGTAAAGGAAAGTGTTGATGCCGATCAGCTCCCCGCGAGCATCCACCAGCGCTCCGCCGGAGTTGCCCTGATTGATGGCAGCGTCCGTCTGAATGAACTCGCCCGGTTTGCGGCGATCGGATTCAGGGTTCGGCCGGTTCAGCGCGCTGACGATGCCGCGGGTGACGCTGAAGCGGAAGCCATACGGGTTGCCGAAGGCGAGAACCGTCTGACCGGGCTGGAGCTTCGTCGAGTCGCCCCAGGGAATGCTGGGAAAACCATGGCCTTCGATCTTGATGACCGCGAGATCGGTGAGCGGATCGGCGCCAATCAGCTTCGCCGGATAAACTTCGCGGTTGCTCATCGTGACGCTGATGTCGATAGCGCCATCGATGACGTGGTTGTTGGTGACGATGTAGCCGTCGGACGAGATGAGGACGCCGCTGCCGAGACCGTGCTCAATGGTAGGCCGCTGCTGCGCTGGCCCGTGGAAGAACTGCCGAAAGGGCGAGTTCTGTCCGAAGAACTGCTGCATTTGTTGCTGCTGCTGATTCTGATTCTGATTCTGATTCTGGTCCCGATCCTGGTTCTGGTCCTGATCCTGGTCCCCGTCCTGCCCGCTGCCGTCGAACATCATCACGCGCGGCTGCCGGACTTTCGAGGTGACGGTGACATTGACGACTGCGGGCGTAACACGCGCCGCAAGCGTCTCCATCGCCTGATCGAGCGAGAGGAGCGCGCTGACGCTGCTTTCGTCGAGAGGCGCCGCCGCCGGCGCCGCGGCAACGGCGGTGCGCGCGAAGGTCCACGCCCCCGCCGTTACCAAAGCTCCGGCAACGATAGCGGGAATCGCCATACGACGCGTGAACAACGATTTCATTTTTCCGACGTTCATTGTTTTATTTCTCCTGTTCTGGAACTAATAAATTAGTTGCTACTGACAAAAATTTTTGAGCTAGATCGACTGCGAAGTCGATCCGGTTTGCTGCGGCACAACCAGCACGATGCGCAGGATCTGTATTGGCGTTCCGGTAGCCGGGTCGATGACCTCGAACAGCTGGATTTGCAGCGCAGGGTCTTCCCTGCCCTGGAACTGCTGAGCCAGTGAGCTTGCCCAATCTGCTCCGACCGTCCGAAGCTGCGCAGAGCCCGAAATACTGCCGCTGGATTCCACAGTCTCGAAGACGACCAGCGACGGCGCAAGCACGCTCTGTTCCGTCGTGTCAGACACGGCGAGCCGAGCCATCACATAAGGATTCTTCGGCGCTCTGTGTGCGGCGACCTGGCGAATCGGAGACGCGAGCAGCGACGAGCTCCGTTTCGCAGCCGTCTTTCTCAACGGCGAAGGCTTTTGCGCCGGATGATAGCTGGCCGGCACAACCGATGCCGCCGGGAAGCGAACCCCGTCGTCCGCCAGCGGCTTCACGACCTGGGCGGCGGAGATGGAGCGCATCGGAACAAATTCCACGAAACGCGGCGTGCAAATCGCGACTCCGGCGCACGCGAGTGATAAGGATGCGGCGACCGCGATCGCAGCACGTCCGACGCGTGTAGTTGCCACCGGGCCAACGCGGAGGATGCGGGCGATCCGCAAAGAAGCATCGCGCGCGCGCGCCACCGCGGCCTGGGCCATCGACCACCCGCGCCGCTCACAACCCTTCTCCAGCAGATCGATCAGGCACCCGGCGTAGGCGCGGGGATTGCCCGTCGCAGCCACCACCGCATCGTCGCAGGCCATTTCGCGTTCGAGCGAAAGGCGCGCATCGATCCACCAGACCGCGGGATGGAAGAACAGAATCGCGCGCACAGTCTTCTGCAGCAGGTTGGTCCAGTCGTCATGGCGGCGCAGGTGCGCGAGCTCATGGATCAGAACCGGCTTGAGCTCCTCCGCAGTCAGATCGCGCAGCGTCCATGCAGGCAGCACGATAGCGGGGTTGCGGAATCCCAGAGCCGCGGGGACGCGGGCCTTGTCAGATACGAGCAGACGAATAGGCCGCTTCTCCCCGGCGATCAAATCCAGGAGCACCGGGTCAAGTTCGGACACAGGGATTTCAGCGCAGCTCCCGCGAATGCGCCGCACCTGCCAGACTCCGGCAACGACGCGGCCCAGCGCGGCGGCCGCAACGGCAATCCAGAGAAAGAAGAAGGCGCTCGCCCAGACTGCGGGCACGGTGATTTCAGGATGAGCATGAGGGATCACCAGCGGAAGCCCTTGCCGCGCAGACCCGAGCCCGCTCAGAATCGGCAACCCCACCACGCCCGCGAGCGCGACCAGCCACACGGCGTAGCGCGTACCGGCATTTTGCCGGCCCATCAGGCGCAGCAGCAGCCACGCGCAGAGCGCGATCAGAATGCCCTCGGGCAGCGAGTTCAGCACCCGTCCCACAGCAAGCTGGGCGAACGCCGTCATCGCGTCTCGCTCCGGGTGCTCGGTTTTCTGTCGGCTGGCATCTTTGCTTCCCTCTGGCCCGGAGCGTCTTCCTCGCTCCGCTCCAGCATCTTCCGCAGGCGTGTCAGCTCCTTCGCGTCAATTCCACGGTCTTCCAGAATATTGAGCACCAAATCTTCGTGGGAGTTGCGGAAGAAACGGCTCACCAGGTGGCGGATCTCCGAGCGGCTCGCCTCTTCCTCGGCGACCAGCGTCCTGTAAACGTGCGCGCGGCCGTCCTTGGAGTGCTCCACGTAGCCCTTGCGCTCGAGGATGCGGATGGTGGTGAGAATGGTGTTATAGGCGAAGCTGGGATGACCGGGCAGAATATCCAGAATTTGCTGCACCGTGCCGGAACCCTTCTGCCACAGCACCTGCATGATGCGCAGCTCGGCTTCCGTCAGGGTCTGGGATGTCTTGCGTGGCACGGTCGGAATTCCCCTCCGCTACATTCGACGCACGAGGTCGCCGAAAGTAACTAATGAATTAGTTTTTATCGCAGAAGTCGGGGGTTTGGCAAGCGCGGCGCTGATTTTGGCGGAGATTCCGAGTCGCAGCCAGGCTTACAGCGATGCCGCCGCCGTCGCCTCATCTTTATGAAGACCGGCATATTTGCCGATGCCGACCATGGTGAAGACCTTTTGAAAGTGCGGCGAGAGGCCGAACGCGGCGACTTTCTGGCCGGTCTTGTCAGCTTCCATCAGTATCTGGATGATGAGAGCGATGCCGCTGGAGTTGATGTAGTCGACTTTCGAGAAGTCCAGCAGGACAGGACCGCTGCCTGCGACATTTTGCCACGCGCCCAGGACCGGCTCCTTCGATGCGCTGGAGATGTCGCCGCTGAACCGGAGCACAGCAATGGATGCGCCGTTCGGGCCGGAAGTACGGTCGATCGTTGCTCTGGTCTCGGTCTGCACTATTCGTTCTCCTTATCCAGCCGGATCACCAGCCGTACGTAGCTGCCTTTGCCCTTGCTGTCGCGAACCCATTCCGCCTCGTCCACGAGTGCCTGGATGAGGAACATCCCCATGCCGCGAGCGTCTTCCTCGCCGTGTACCTTGCGATCGATGTCCGGCTTATGCGGCGGCTTGGAAATGCCCGCGCCATTATCCATGACCTTGACCTCAAGCTCATCCGCGCGCGTTGACAGAATCACGCCGACGGACAGTTTCTCGTTCAGCTGGTTTCCGTGCTCGATGGCGTTGATGCAGGCTTCCGCAACCGCAGTCTTCAGATCCTCGATGCGTTCGTCGGAAAAACCTTTGAGCCTGGCGACGCTGGCGGCGGTGGCCATGGCGACTTTTTCAAACCCCAGTCGCGATGGTATCCGCACCTCCACCGACGTGCCCGTGGTTTCGACCATCGGAATCTCCCGCTAAGCACGCATGCGCATCAAAGCCAGCGCGGTCATGTCGTCGTCCTGCGACTCACTTCCCGCAAAGCCGCGTAGCTCCTGCCATAGCGTATCGAGGATAGCAGCACACTCCGGCGAGTTGCACTTAAGAAATGAAGCCAGCAGGCGTTCCGCGCCAAATTCTTCATCGCCCTGAAAGACCTCGGTGAGGCCGTCAGTATAGAAAAGCAGCCGCGAGCCGGGCGGGAAGTCCGCAATTTCCGACTTGTATTCCACGATAGGCAGAATCCCGATCGGCGTGGCGCTGGCGCGGAGTTCGTGCGTCGTTCCGTCGGGCCGAACCAGGAAGCCTGGATTATGCCCGGCGTTCACCACTTCCAGCCGATGCGCCCTCGGATCGAGCTTGAGAAAGATGCCGGTGACGTAGCGATTGCGCGCTTCGTCTCCTTCAGCGCAATGTTGCCGATTGAGCCGGGAAACCAGCTCGGCCAGCGGCAGGCCCGCACCCACGCTGGCGCGGAACGCGGAGCGAAAAGCGGTGCTCACGATCGCTGAAGCCAGGCCCTTGCCGGCCACATCGGCAACCGCCATCACCTGCACACCGTCCGGCAGGCTGATGATATCCACGCAATCCCCGCCCACTTCATAACAGGCGCTGTAACGAACCGCGACCGAGTAGCCCTCGATTGCGGGCATTTGCTGCGGCACCAGGCTGCGCTGGATCGCGCGTGCTGCGTGCAGGTCCTGCTGCACGCGGGCCCACTCCAGGCTGCGCTCATAGTAGCGGGCGTTTTCCACCGCAACCCCCGCCTGCAGCGCCATGCGCTCCAGAAAATCCTCTTCAAAAATCGTGAGCGGCCGGCCCTCCGGCGTCGCCACCACCAGCTCGGTCAGATGGCGCCCCTCTTTGTCGTGCAGCGGAAAACGAAAGCAGCCCTGCCAGGGTTCGGCAGGCATCTCTCCACAGCTCATGCGTGGTTCGGTAGTCAGAGCACCGGGCAGTTCCAGCTCGCGCACAACGATACGCAGGACCGTCGACAGGACTTCGTCGAGCCGAATGGTTGAGTGCACCTGGCGGGAGGTTTCCAGCAGTGCCTGGAGTCGGACGATCTCCTGCTGCAGATCAAGGGTTTCCACCGATGGCGCGGAATGGATTGGGCTGGCCATGGCTATCGCTCGCTGGGACGCCGGGCAGAGGAGTAGGTTTTGCCCCCGGGAGTGGGTTCACTGTAGCACAGCCGCAACGGGATGCTTTCGCCAGTAGCGATAAGCAAACCGGCGTCAACGGCGTTCTTGAGGGAAGGGGAAGGCTGTACACGGGCTCTCCACCCATTCGGGCGATAAATTCGACAAATTGAAAAGTGAGCACCTGACACGCGTGCCCGATCCTTTCGAATCACAGGCGCAAATGACATTGCCCACTTTTCAGTAGCCTCTCCAACAATCCGCGCGGCAGTCTGATTAACGTCCTCGCGCGGCTCTCTCCTGGCAGGTTCCCGTTTCGGCTTCGGGGCCGTCTTCTTCTTCGCGGCTATGCCGCCGTCTCCGAATCGCGGCGACCTCGTGGATCAAACTGCACCACTACAGCGGTTTTGAGCCACTGCCGGGCCGTTGCGGTCTTCTTTCGATGAGGCTCTCGTGAACCGCCTGAAAGCAAGATAAAGAGAGTACAAGTCGTTTCCGCTCTTGCAGAAGGCACCACAGAAGCAGGTTCCTGGCCAGGTTTGCTGGCCTTCAGGGAATCCAAAATTCAGACCGCACCACTACCAAGACCGCGTCGTCGCGCACTTTTGCGCGTGCAACACATAATTCCACCAGCACTAGGGTCGGCGCTGCGCTGCTTGCTAGCCGCCACCCACCCGCTACCCGCTCATTACTTCCGTTTGCCCCGGCCGCCGATTCTCCTTGCAATACCGCGCCCGGCCTCGCAAACTGAAAACGAAGCCTGAACCAGGAGGACTCGCCATCGCGAGTCCTTTTCTGTTTTCAGGGCCAGGGTCTTACGACCTTCACACGTCCGCTCTTTGACATATCGGAAGGAATGTCGACGCAGGCAACCGAGCCTGGCCGGACCAGCGCGTTCTTAGCTCCTGGCTATGGCTCCGTATTGCCTACTCCCTACTGCCTACTCCCTGCCTTTGAGGGCCTCAGACAACTAATCTATTTTCAATCACTTGTGCAACGGAAAAGACGGAACAAGCCTGTTTTCATACACTTAACAAAAGAGCAGGGGGTAGGGGGTCCGCTGTTCCTGAACGCCTGATCGCTGAACGCCTGCTCTTCTGTGCCCTGAACCCCGCTTTTTCAATTACTTACGAAGAGGGCCTCAGACAACTAATCTATTTTCAATTACTTGTCCAAAGCAAACGGGCGAACATACCTGTTTTCATACACTTAATAAAAGAGCAAGGGGAGGGGGGCCGTTGTTCCTGAACGCTGATCGCTGAACGCTGGACGCTGAACGCTGAACGCTGATCGGTGATCGGTGATCGCTGAACGCTGAATGCTGGTCTCAACGTCGAACGCTGGCTGATCCGTTCGGTGCTGATTGCCCGATCACGAACTTCCGCGTGTATCCGGTTGGATCGGCCGAGATTTTCACCTGCAGGTTGCCGTTCGCGTCGCAGGTGTACATCTCGCGCACCGTGAGACTGCTCTGGCCATTGAGCCGGTGCACGGGTTGAGCGGACAAATCCGAGCCGCTCTGCAATTGCGGATCGAAGGGAAACCGAATCTGTTCCCAGTTTGTGATTTCGCCCAGCGGTTGCCCGCGCTCATCGAGCTTCGAGCACTCCAGATAGCGGAAGTGTCCGACGTTGTGAGCCGGATGGTAGACGCGCTCGCTCGAAAGCGCAGGTTCGCCAGGCCGAGGCAGACGCGCACCGCGAGGAAAGATGAGGTCAAAGACGATATTTCCGCCGGAGTCGCCTTCGCGCCAGATTCCGAAGTTCTGATTGAACTGCTCGCGCAGTCCGTCAGCCTGGGCAGAAGCACGGATCGCCAGCCCCACAGCGCTCGCCGATCGCATGTAAGCCGAACGCCGAACCTTGCGGCCAAAAGTCTCGCGCAGAATGCGCGCCACCGGAGGCAATTCCGATCCGCCACCGGTGACGTAGAGAGTGTCCAGGGTGAGGTCGGGATGCGCGGACAGCAAGCTCTCCACGACCTCGCGCGTGGATTCGACTAATGGCCGGCATCGCTCGTAGTAAGCGTCCACGGGAATCGTGACTTGCGCCCAGCCGGGGCGAACGCGCTCGAGGTCGACGCTCACCTTGCGGGTGTTCGGATTCAGCGACTCCTTCTTCTCGCGGCATTCTTCCAGCAGATGGTGCCGTTCGGCCGGAGCGAGTTCGGCATCATGTCCGGCCGTTTCGAGAGCGAGGTCGGCGAGAATCTGGTCGAAGTCATCGCCGCCAAGATTCGGGATGCCGTCGGAAGTCTCGACCGTCTGTTCGTTTTCTCCCAGCGTCACAAGAGAAACATCGAAAGTGCCGCCGCCCATGTCATACACCAGCAACCCGCTGCCAACGCGGCTGCGGCGCTCGGCGCCGTCGCGCCAGGCGTACTCGATGGCTGCGGCAGAAGGCTCGTTCATCAGCCCCAGCACGGAGAAACCCGCGCTCTGCGCCGCTTCCTCGGTGAGAAAACGCTGATTGCTGTTCGCGTTCGCAGGAACACCCAGAACCGCTTCGAGCGATTGGTTGGGCTGCACGCGGAGATTCGAATGCTCCAGCAGCTGGGTCCGCAAGGCGGTCATCATCTCCGCCAGCAGAAGCCGCAACGGCAGAGCCTGGCCGCCAGCATGAAGCTCAGTGTGCAGCCCGGCACTGCGCAGGCAGCGCTTCAGCGATCGCAGGATCGTCCAGCTGTCGTCCTCCTGCGCCGCAATCGCCTGCCATCCGTAGAGCCGAGTGTCGCCTTTGACCGCCACGACGGGAGGAAACCAGTCGCACGCCTGGCCGTCAGGCTTTTCGAAATTCACCAGCGGAAAGTTGCCGCGATCGACAGAAGCGACAACCACGCGCGTCGTTCCGAAGTCGATGCCAATTCTCATTAGCTTCAGTTTACGACGAAGCGACTGCGCTGGTTTGCGTGGAAAACTCTGTCAGGAAACTGCCGCGGCGATCCGCATGGTAGCGTTTCTAACGGATCACTTTGATCCTTCGTCCGATGCGAATCCTTTACGGCTCCACGATTTTTCTCGGAGCATTTCTGCTCTTTGCCGTCGAGCCCATGGCGGCCAAACAGCTGTTGCCCGCACTCGGCGGCTCGTCCGCCGTCTGGATCACCTGTCTCGTCTTCTTCCAGACCGCGCTGCTGCTTGGGTATCTCTACGCGCACTGGCTCAGCAGGCGCGTGCCGGCGCGAATGGCTGTGTCTCTGCACATCGCATTGCTGGTGCTGGCGGTGAGTGTGCTTGTGTTTGTCGCTCAGCCGGATCTGAGCGCGGCAGCGGGGCATCCGCTGACCGCGATCTTTCGCGCGCTCACGGTGACCATCGGGTTACCGTTCCTGCTGCTCGCATCGACCGGTCCTCTGCTGCAGCTTTGGCTGGCGCGACAGCAGCGTAGCGGCGTGATCTGGAAGCTGTTCGCGCTGTCCAATGCAGGATCGCTGCTGGCCCTGCTGTTGTATCCCACGCTGATTGAGCCACACCTTTCGCTGGTCGTGCAGCGCGAGGCCTGGGGCTGCGGATTCGGAATCTATGCGGTGTTTTGCACTGTGATTGCGTGGCGGGCGCGAAAGACGGAGGGTGCCGGTCCGCGGGAACCGCAGTCTGCTGCGGGAGCGACGCGGAGTTCATGGCGCTCGAAGCTGCTCTGGTTCCTGCTTCCGGCTGGAGCGGCGATGCAATTGTGTGCCGTGACCAGTCATCTGAGCCAGAACATTGCCGCCATTCCTCTGCTGTGGGTGCTGCCGCTGGGAATCTACCTGCTGACCTTCATCGTTGCGTTTGAAGCGCCAGGCTTCTATCGGCGATGGCTCATGGTGCGGCTGCTGGCGCTGGGGCTGGCCGCGCTGGCCTGGATGCTGTCGCAAACCGATGCGACCTGGCCGATCCAGTTCAGCATTGGGTTCTTCCTCATCGAGCTTTTCTTCGCGTGTCTCTTCTGTCACGCGGAGACCTATACGCTGCGGCCTGCCAACCGCTCGGAATCGACGCTGTTCTATCTGCTCATCGCCGCGGGCGGAGCGGCAGGAACCATCTTCATCGGAATTGCCTGCCCGCTGCTCTTCGATGCGAATTACGATGTGGCGATCGCGTTCCTGGCGACTGCTGCGCTGGCTCTCATCGTCACCTGGCAGAACGGATGGCCTCAGCGGTTGCTGTGGTCAGTAGGAACGGCGCTTCTGCTGGTGCTGATCATCATGCTGCACGTCGTTTACGCTCGCAGCACGCTGGTGGAGGAGCGGAATTTCTATGGCGCGCTCCGCGTGCGGGAGTCGCATGTGCCGCCGCAGGCCGAGACCGTGCGCACGCTGCTGCATGGCACCATCGAGCATGGCACGCAGTGGTTCGCCCCGCACTTTCGACACAATCCAACCACCTACTACGCAACGGATTCGGGCGTCGGGCTCGCGCTTCGCTTCTGCTGCGACGATCGGCCCCGCAACATTGGAGTGGTCGGCCTGGGAACCGGAACCCTGGCAGCTTACGGAAAGCCCGCCGATCGGATGCGCTTCTACGAGATCAACCCGGCGATGCGCCCCATCGCAGAAAATCTGTTCACTTACCTGCGTGAATCCGGTGCGCAGATTTCCTTCGCCGACGGCGACGCGAGGATTTCCCTCACGCGCGAGGCGCCGCAGTACTTCGATGTACTGGTGATCGATGCGTTTTCCGGCGACGCGATCCCGATCCACCTGCTCACCACGCAGGCCATGAGTGTGTTTCGCAGACAACTCGCGCTTGGCGGGGTTCTGGCGTTTCATGTCTCGAACCAGTATCTGGATCTGCCACCAGAGATTGCCGCGCTCGCCGCAGCCTCGGGCATGGAAGCCCGCGTTGTCGACACTCCTCCGCAGGAAGCTCGCGGTGAATATCGGGCGACGTGGGTGCTGGTGACCAACAACCCTGCGTTTCTCGCTCAACCGCAGGTCGCCGCACTCGCGCGAGAGATTCACCCGAGGTCAGATTTGCCGGCGTGGACCGACGACTATTCGAGTCTGCTGCCGATTCTTCAGTGGCGGGTTCCCAGCCGAAATTAGCCGAAGATCCCGCAAAAACCCATGGCTTAGCAGCGCTTCGCGACACTCGCTCCTGGGCGCTTGGGCGGCCAAAGCAGTGCCGTAAAACGAACAAACGTTTGTTCATTTTGATCATTTTTGTGGCCGAAATCTCCAAAAATGTGGTTAGATTATGGTCACATTCAGTTCCCTCCCGGAACTCGATGTCTACCAGAGGCTGTGACAAATCCGGCAATTTTCATCGAACCCAGGGAACAGACTTCAGGCAAAGCAAAAGGGGGAGAACCCTATGACGACCAATTTGAGGCGGCTAGTTTGGGGATGCGCGCTGAGCGTGTGCATGTGCGTCCCTGCGGCAATGGCGCAAAATGTGACCGGCTCCATCACCGGTGAGGTCACCGATCCGAGCGGAGCAGTGGTTTCGGGCGCTCAGGTGATGGCGCACAACCTGGACACAGGGGTCGACACTGCGGCGACCTCCAACGCCGACGGCGTTTATCGGATCGACTTCCTGCCGGCCGGGCACTACCAGGTGACAGTGACGGCGTCGGGGTTCAGCAAGACGACGCTCACCGAGTTCTCTCTGGAAGCGGTCGAGACGCCGACACTCAACGTCACGCTGCAGGTGGGAGCGGCCACGACGACGGTGAATGTATCGGGCAGCGCGCCCATTCTGAACACGAGCGATCCGACCATCAGCTCTACATTTACGGCGAACACGATTTCGAATTTCCCCCTCAATGGCCTCGACTTTTCCGCGGTCACTCTATATGAGCCGGGTGTCGTGGATACCGCCGGGACCTCGGGCCCGACTCAAATTGAGCGCAGCAATTATTTCGTCGATACCCCGAACATGAACGGCAATCGCGCCCAGGCGAACAACTACACGCTGGACGGCATCGACATCAATGAGACGTTCAACAACCTGATTGCCTATAGCCCCGCCCCGGAAGCGTTGCAGGAAATGAAGGTGCTGACCGCGAATGCGCCCGCCGCCTTCGGCAACGTAAATGGCGGTGGCGTGGTGAGCATTCTGAAAAGCGGCACCAACAGCTTCCATGGCTCAGCGTATGGCTACGAGCAGGACTACCGGCTGAACGCGAATTCGTGGACCAATAACCAGGCGGTTCCGCAGCTGCCGATCAATCCGTTCTCGCAGGCTCAGTTTGGCGGCAGCTTCGGTGGACCGATCAAACGCGACAAGTTGTTCTTCTTTGTCGACTATCTCGGATCGCGTTATCACACGGGAGGCACGGGGTCGGCGAGCGTATTCACGGCGGCCATGCGCGGCGGAGATTTCTCCGTATTGCTGGCCGGTTCCAATCCGATTCAGCTCTATGACCCGGAGAACGGCTTCGCGCCCTATGCCGGCAACAAGGGAGTTCCGATCGTCAATCCCGTCGCAAAGTTTCTTTTTGCCAACCCGAGCTTCTATCCGCTGCCCAATGCGTCACCGACGGATGGGATCGTGAACAACAACTACCAGGGGCCGACACGGAGCTACAAGGCCAACAACCAGGGTGACATCAAGATTGAGTACGACCCGCGCGGTTCCGACAAGATTACGGGCTTCTATTCCATGTCCACCGCGTACGACGGATCGACAGCGGTGCTGCCCATCGAGTTCCCTGGCGTAAATCTGTTCCCAACGAAAGTGGTTGGCGCTAACTGGGTGCACACGTTCTCGCCGAACCTGATTAACTCCGCCCGCGTCGGCTTTACGCGCACCGACTGGAACACCGGCTTGCCGCAGGATCCAACCGGCCAGTTCGGGACCAGCGGCAACGCCAAAGTGGGCATCACGTTCCCCAACCAGTCCAACAATGGCTTCTCTTTCCAGAACATCAGCGGCGGCATCAGCGGTGTCGGAACACCCGCGTTCGATGGCGGGATCATTGACAACACCTACAGCTACATGGATGACGTGACGTGGCAGCGCGGGCTGCACACGCTGACCTTCGGCATGGAGGCCATCCGCTACGAAAACAACTACCCCACCAGCAACAACAATGGCTATCTGGGATCGCTGAACTACAGCGGGGCATTCACCAGCAATCCTTCGTTGCCCAATGCAGGCGGGTATGGGGGCGGAGACTTCGTGCTTGATCGTGTGAGCGGAGCCGCCGTGACCCTGAGCAGCGTCAACGTAGGGCAGCGCCAGTGGCGTGTCGCCGGCTACGCCCAGGATGACTACAAAATTCGGCCGCACCTGACCCTGAACATCGGCGTACGGTACGAATACGACGAGCCCTGGATTGAAGAGAACGACAAGACCGGCAACATCGATCTGAGCACCGGGCAGATCATCTACGCGGGTCATGTTCCAACCGGCGCACCTTCCGGATCGGGCGTTTGCAGCAATCTCGGCTGCTATCAGCCCAATTACCGGCAGATTATGCCGCGGCTTGGCTTCGAATATCAGGCCATGACCCGCATGGTGGTACGCGGCGGTTATGGAGCTACCAGCTTCTACGAAGGCAATTCCTCAAACCAGCGTCTGACGTCGATCACGCCTTTCATTCAGGCCGTGAATGTCAGCGTCGTCACGCCCACACCTGGCAATCCGGGAAGCCCGCGTACCGCCGAACAGGGCTTTGGCGGCGGCAGTGTGGCCTACGGCGGCACCTTCAACGTTTACCCGCAGGATATTCAGCCGGCTTACGTGCAGGAGTGGAATCTGACCCTCGAATACGCTCTTACTCACACGGCATCGCTGCAGGCCGGATACCTCGGAGAGTCAGGGCAGCACATTGAGGACTACGGCAACGTCAATCAGTATCGGGTGAATGGCGACCCGACCTCCGCGCCTTATTACAACAACCAGTATCTGGGCATTAACGCGATTGAC
>JBEKIN010000099.1:0-13093 GCA_050011735.1 Acidobacteriaceae bacterium
AATCCCCGCCTCCCGCCCAACCCGCGCCTCTCGTGGGCCCACCCACGCCCGCTCTCGCCCCGGCCTCCGGCCAGCCCACCACCTACACCAACACCGACGGCTCCGCCTCCGCCCTCGTCCCCGCCGGCTGGACCGTCATCGCCGGCAGTGAAGGCCTCATCAAAATGACCGGTCCGCAGAATGGCGAAGTTGCCATCCTCGCCAGAGTCATGGGCGCCCACAACGCACCCTTCAATGCCAGTGCGAACGGTGCCAACAACACCGGCATGTCCATGCCCTGGGACTCCACCTTCGAGGACAAGGTCGGCATGATCTACGACCGCATCGTCGTCGTCAACGACGGCGCCGTTCCCCAGGGATCGGTCACCTCCGTCACCCCCATCTCCGTCGGCCGCGCCATCGGCCAGTGCGGCCACTTCACCGGCGCCATCACCGCCACCACCGGCAATTTCAACGCTGCCGGCATCCTCTGCGTCATGCCTCTTGAAAACGCCGGCGACTTCAAAAGCCTTCTCTGGATCGTCCAGGTCCCCGCCTCCGAAGCCGCCACCCTCCCCGCGCTCGCCCAGCAGCTCATCACCAGCAACAACATCCCCCTCGCCACCCTCCAGGTCCTCCTCAAACCCTGGGACCAGATCGCCGGCAAACCCGTCGTCATCATGGACCCGGCAGACTCCCAGTGCTTCGAGCTCGCCGTCATGCACCTCACCCCCACAGCCCAACTCCCAAGAGCCTGCGGAGGCACTGCCCCTTAAACGAACGCCGCCCCGAATCCATCCGCTCCCACAACGTGTCATCCTGACGCTTCGCATCGCGAAGCGGAAGAGCCTGGCCTGAGCGAGTCGGCGCAGCTGGCGAGTCGAATGGCATCTGCGGTTGTTTTCGCTCTGTCATCCTGAGCGCAGCGAAGGACCTTGCGGTTGTTTTTAAGGTGTCATCAGGAGCGCAGGCCGCGCGGCAGCCGAAGCCGGGTGCCCCATATCTGCCCGCCGTTGGCAGATGTGGGAATCGCGCGACGCGCGACGCTTTTGTATCAGGGCACGAGTTTACTCGTGCCGTAACAGTCCCAAAAGGAACTGGGCTTCAGCCCCCCGCGGGCTGTCCCTCCTCCTCACGAACCGCGACGTAAAAACTCAAGAAACGAGCTCCGCCGATCCTTTCAGAATTGTCTTCCGGGACCACGGGCACGAGGTCCGTATAAGACCTCCGGAGATCGCCTGCCGGGTGCGCCACAACCTGGCCTGAGCGAAGGCCGAGCGCCGCGAGGCGAGTCGAATGGCTCTGCCCGCTTTTGGCAGATGTGGGAGACCGCCATCTCTCCCCCAAACTCTTTCCCCACCACGCACCGTCTCAGGGCACGACTTCGCTTAGCCTGCCCTGAGCGAGGCGTCGTCAAGACGCCGAGTCGAACGGGTGCCGAAAAATAAGCGGCGCGAACCGGGGCCCCCAGCGTGCCCGGTTTTGGCACGATGGGGTGCAGAAGCGCCTTCCATGCTGCCGCAGGCTGTGGGCGAAGGCGCGAAGCGACCGCAGCCCACTCGCTCGCGAATACCGAGTGCCTCAACCTCCAGCTCCCCTGCGCCTGCCGCGACGCCGCCCCTTAAACGCCCGTCACCCCGAGCGCCCTTAAAGGATTTGTCATCCTGACCGCAGGCCGCGCAGCGGCCGCAAGGACGCTCGGCTCCTGAAGCCTCGCGATATCTGAATAATCGCGCGGCGGCAGGACCAGGGAATGACCATCATCGTCGTCGGGCATTGCCGGAACCCCGGTGCAAGCGTAGCAGGACGAAGGCGCGGCCGGTTGCCCCACTCAAACCCGCCTTTGGCTTCAGTGGGTCCGTTCCGTGCTGTGCGGAGCGCGATGACAATGCAGCAACCTCGCAAACCCCCCACTTCCCTCAACCCATTTCTTTCTTTTCCCCAAACCCGGAGATATCCACAGATTTGTCAACCCCCCGTGGAAAAATCCAAAGTAATAACCCAACACTCCACTCCACTTACACCCTTATACTCTCAAAGATATTTGGCCGGTTTCTTCTCTCAACCTGATATCCTGAACTTATAGAGTAAAAAAAGAAAGAGCCGCCCTTGAGGCGGCTTTTCTGTTTCTGAGAGGAGAGAGAGCCCATGCCGCCAACCCAGCAAACTCGCGTACTCATGCAACTTTGCCCTCCTGTCTCCTGTCTTCTGTCTCTTGTCTCGGGCTTTTCTGTTTCAGAGAGGAGAGAGAGCCCATGCCGCCAACCCACCTAACCCCGGTTACCCCCCCGAGTAACCTGCCAAAACCCCCAGGCAAAGTCGCCCAGTTTCAGCAGCTTGCCACAGTCCAAAAGGACCCTCCCAGAACCTCCTGCCGATGCAGCCACTTGCCACAGTCCACCCCCAGGGGGGAGGGGGTGGCAGGGTGCAGCACAGCACTTTCGACTCGTCCTACCCCGTCGTAGGATGGCCCATTCAAGCCCCACCCCTTGCGCTCAACGCTATATGCTTTTCGCTAAACGCTTTTTGCTAAACGTTCTTCGCTAATCGCTTTTCGCTAAAAGCCTCTCGCTAAAGCGTCCGCCTTTCGGAACCGTCATGCTGGTGGCAATCCGTGCACCGCACCCAATGAATGCATCCCCTGATACCACTGAGCAATATTGCACAGTAAGTGTGGGACCCTGTGCCTTACATTCGAGTCCGGTACTTCCTCATTTGACCAGCCATCCACACAAATAAACTGCGAGCAAACAACCGGCGCTCCTTGTTCCGCATCTCATCCGATGGCGAGTTGACTGCCTGGGAGCATAATTCTGCAGTTGCCGCCACGCAGCACCCCTCTCAGTCGTAGCAGCACTTTGCGTTGCTCTAGCTGACCTTGGCCGGCCCTAAAACGACATTTTGTTAGCACTTGAGGCATTTGCATGGAGGTCGCGATGGCAACATTGTCCAGTCGCCGGAATCGTTTGGCGCGCGTAACGCTGATCAGCTTCTTCATCATGGCTGTTCTTTCACTCGGTTCACTGCCGGCGCACGCAGCCGTTTCCTGGGTCAGTGCCTCGCATACCGTCTGCACGCAGGCATCTTCCGGCGCCAGCACCCAGACCTGCACCCTCGCCGCCCCAACCACCGCGGGCAATGATGTGGTTGTGGGGCTTGCCTGGGAAAGCACCGGCAGCACGATCGGCAACGTTCGCGGCAGTGTAGCCTCCTCGTATTTCTTCCTCTACGCGGCCGTGTGCAATTCGGGGAGCGAATGCGTCGCGACGCTGGTTTGTCACAAGTGTGCGGCGCAAAACGCGGTCACGACCACCATGACCGATGGCACGGCATTCGTCACCACGGTGGAAGAATACTCCGGCGTGCAGGCTCTCGGCATTACCGGAACAAAGACGTCTTCATCGGCCAATCCCGGCCTCGCGCTCGCCACCGGAGATCCGAATGACTGGACGGTGTGCGCGACTGCCAGCCTCGGCTCTGCTGTCCCCACGGCAAGCTCCGGGAACCTGCGCAGTGCCGCCAGCACTGGCGGCATCGCCGGGGCCATCGTTGACAACACCGCCTCCTCGGCGGGCAGCGGCGCGTGCGCCGGCGCCATTGCATCCGGCGCATGGGCAGCGGCGGGAATCCAGTTACTTGCGGTGGCGCCGAGGACCTACATCTGGCCGGATTGTGACACCGCGCATCCGTGCGTGGTGCACCACATCGACACCGTGGCCGCCGGAACCGCGGAGAACGAGAAGCCCAACGGTTTCAAAATTACCGCCGTGCCCAGTTCGCCGGGGAATCTGCTCACCTTGACCGTCACCCATGTCAGCACAAAAACTGTTGCCGTCAGCGATAACAAGGGTGGAAGCTGGCAATCGGCGGTGACCACCACCAATGCCCCCGACCAGATAGAAACGCAATTGTTCTACGTCTGCGGAGCGGCCGCGGGAACGAATGTCGTCACCATTCAGCTCAGCGCGCCGCCGGCCCCGGGTGAGGTTCTCCAGTTCTCCTACAACGAAGTCAGCGGGATCGCGCCTTCGTCGTGTATTGACGGCGCTGCAGGCGCAAACGGCTTAACCGGTGACCTGCAACCCGGTTCGATTACCACCACCACAAGCGGCGATCTGATTTATAACTTCGCGGAAGAGAGTTATAACTACCCTGAGGAAGACGACCCCATCGGCTGGGTTATGCCGGATAGTAGCTCGGCGCTGCTGATGGAAAATGCCTGGGACAAGTTTGCCAGCCAGGTATCCGTCCAGGCGGTGAATGGTGCATACAATCCGACCCTCTATGTGAACGGCGATCTCAACAACCGCAACTGGAATTCAGTGGCGGCAGCATTCAAGCCGTCTGCCGGCGCGGGCACCCAGCCCACCGGGATTCACGTCACGCGCGTGATGCACTATTACAATCCACCCCTGCCGTTGACTCCGGCATCGCTTCCATTCCCATCCACCGGCAATGCCATCGTTATCTCCAGTGCCTATCCCTCCAGCGGCTACGAGGGTGACATGACCGACGTGGGCGATAGTCAGGGCGACACCTGGACCCGCACTCCCTTCACCATAGCCAATGACGACCCGCAGATTTACTACACGTGTCTTGGTTCCGAAACGGGCAGCCGCGATCTGACCATCACCTGGCTACCCGACACCGGAACCACGCACATGATCGTTTATGACATCGCCGGAGCAAAAACTACCGGTGGGGCGACCGGATGCGTTGGGGCAACCGTCAACTCCCAGGACGGAAACCAGCCATCGAGCGCCAATGCCAGTATCCTCAATGCTCCGGTCATAACTCCTGACGCCTCCAACAGCCTGGTGATCGTGGTCAACATGTTAGGCCTCGGGCCGCCATCCGGGACACTGACGCCTGGCGTGATATTCACATCCACTTGGGCCACCGGCATGACGGACGCCACGAACTGGGATTCGGGCGACTGCTATGGCTATATCTACACGACCTCAACCAATCCTATTTCGTTCAGCTGGCAAATGGCGAACTCCTTCAGCGTGCCTAACGGCGGCTCAGCGTACGACGGGGCCGCGATTGAAATCCTGCCCGCGGCAGCTGCTGCGCCGGGCCCAGAGACGCTGACGGTCACCAATTCGCCCGTTGTCTATAGCGGAAGCCCGCAGGCGGCCGCGGTGAGCGCATCGGTACCGGGAACGGTCAGCGACGTCTTATACAACAATTCCTCTGCGGTACCCGCTGCACCGGGAACTTATGCAATTACGGCTAATTTCACGCCACAAAATACCGCGGAATACAGCACTTTAACGGGGACGTCTGCGGGAAACTTCGTCATCAACAAGGCGACGCCAACCGTTACGCTCTCGTCGTCGCTCAATCCATCGGGCGCTGGGAAATCGGTGACGTTTACGGCCGCTGTTCCTTCCAGTACAACAGGTGCGGTGACGTTCTACGACGGATCCACCACTCTTGGCACGGGCACACTCAGCGGCGGAAGCGTGACACTCTCCACCTCGGCGCTGCCGGCGGGGTCGAATTCAATCACCGCTGCCTATGGGGGCGACAGCAACAACAATGCGGTATCGTCCGGCGCGCTCATTCAAACGGTGGGTTCGTCGAGCCAAACCACGCCAACCATTACATGGCCTACGCCCGCATCGATCAGCTATGGGACTGCACTGAGCGCAACGCAGCTGGATGCCAAGGCATCGGTGCCGGGAACCTTTATCTATTCGCCGCCGGCCGGAACCGTGCTCGGAGTTGGATCGCACACCTTGACGGTAACCTTCACGCCTACTGACACGACCGACTACACAACCGCAACGGCGACTGTGGGAAACTTCGTCATCAACAAGGCGACGCCAACCGTTACGCTCTCGTCGTCGCTCAATCCATCGGGCGCTGGGAAATCGGTGACGTTTACGGCCGCTGTTCCTTCCAGTGCAACAGGTGCGGTGACGTTCTACGACGGATCCACCACTCTTGGCACGGGCACACTCAGCGGCGGAAGCGTGACACTCTCTACCTCGGCGCTGCCGGCAGGGTCGAATTCAATCACCGCTGCCTATGGGGGCGACAGCAACAACAACGCAGCATCCTCCGGCGCGCTCATTCAAACGGTGAGTTCGTCGAGCCAAACCACGCCGACCATTACTTGGCCTGCACCTGAGTCGATCAGATATGGGACCGCCCTGAGCGCAACGCAGCTGGATGCCAGCGCATCGGTGCCGGGAACCTTTATCTATTCGCCGCCGGCCGGAACCGTGCTCGGAGTTGGATCGCATACGTTGACCGTGACCTTCACACCCACGGACACGACCGACTACACAACGGCAACGGCGAGCGTGGTTCTGGTTGTAAGCGGAGGCCGAGACCACGGGCACAGATAGCTTCAGCGCGACAGGGCATGAGACAGCTCGCTCCAGCGAGACTGTTTCATGGCCCTGTACACGACGGTCAAGGGGAACCGGTACAGTGTGACGCTCAACGCTGCTGCTCTATCGGCCACTAGCTACAGGCTACAGGCTATCGGCTATTGTGGGTCCGCAGCCGCTGCCTCGCCGTCGGCCGCCTGTGTCGTTGTCGGCACCTGCTCCTGCAGCCGATAACCATCCCTGGTGCGCACCCGATATTTCTCCAGCTCCTTGCCCACCAGCTTTACCGAAATCGTCCGCCAGCCGCGATTCGGATTCAGCTTCGGGTAGTAGCTGATCGTATAAAGATGGGCCAGGTCTTCACGGATCGACGCAAACGCCGTGCTCTCGTCGCGCCAGTCCTTCGCAAAATACGCTTTGCCGCCGGTGCCCTTGCTCATCCTCTCGAACACCGCGCTCGAAACAGGCTCGTCATGCGCCAGCCGCGTGCTGATGATGTAGATAATCGTGCCCGTCGACTGCGCCAGTTCCTCCACATCTTCCGGTGGAACCGAGCTGGCATTGTCAGGACCGTTCGAAAACACCACGATCGCCTTCCGTCCTCGCAACTGGGCCGCATCGCGCACCGTGAGCAACAGGCAGTTATAAAGAGCAGCGTCGTCGCCGGCCACCGTGCTCCGCACGCCCTGCATCACCTGGGTCCGATCCGTGGTCAGAGGCGTCGCCCGCGAAAGATTGCGGCTGTACGAGTAGAACGCAATCTTGTTCGCGTCCTCCATCGACCGGACAAACCCGGCAATCGCATCCTGCGCGAACACAAATCCGCGGTACATATAGTCGCTGGTGTCGAACAGAACATACACGCTGGCTCCAGCCAGCCGCGAAACCGATGGCGGCGCCGACGCGACACCCGAAGTTTCTTCGCTTGCCGGGGTTGTTGCCTGCGCTGCCGTCTGCGCGCCGCCATCCGCTGCAGGTTGGGCAGGCGCGGCCACGCTCTTTTTCGCCATCTCCGCATCGTGGATCGCGCCTTCCGGCGCGCCACCCTCTTCGAACGAGGCAATCTTCTCCGGAATCTTGTCCTCGCTCACCACGAAGTTTTCCGGGCGCAGGCCGGTGATGTAGTTCCCGTTGTGATCCGTCACCGCAACGTTCAGCTGCACCAGTACCACGTTGACGAAGATGCGAGACGACGGACCCTGTGCGGTCATCGCCGGCATATTGGCCACCGCGACAACCAGACCTGAACACAACGCGACAAACAGAAAGAATCTCATTGCCATCCTGATCCCCTGCACTGCCACAACCGTGAACTAATGTTGCGCAATCGTACTCGCGGCCGCCAGATGGATACCACCCCGTCGAAATTCGTCACCGGTCTGCTCCATAGCGCGCAGAATGGCTGGCCAGTCCTCGATATCCGTGGCGAATATTTTCGCGATCATATGCCGGCTCAGTTCCGGGATCAGCAGATTCAGCGACACCGAAGGATACCCCATCTCATCCGCCAGCCGCGCCCAGTAAAGGTTGCTCGATTCCCAGGACTCGCCTACTAACCCATAGTCTTCGCCGGAAAACGCCGGCAGCGGTTTCACGTTCACAATCGCGCACGCGTTGGTTTGCTCCAGAGTCGGGTGCGGCACCCCGAAGTCCTTCGACAGCCGCGCCACGCTGACCTCAGACGGATTGCTGCGCGCCAAGTCGTCCAGTTCCCTGCTCGCTGCTCCCCAACTCGCTGCCTGCGCCGGATACAGCCTGCGATATTCCGACGCCAGGTAGAATTTCTCCGCCGGCGTAATCTGCGGCATGAACGCGGCTGCATCGGCGGGACGCTGCAGCGACTGCTCCGTCATTTCCAGCCGCCGCGGCATCATCAGGTCCGCAAAAACTTCCGTCACTCGTCCGCGCAGTTCCGCGTTGCCCGTCGCATCCATCAGCAACTCTTCGCCCATGCGCTGATACAACGCCGCGGCGTGCAGTTCCGCGGGACTCACGTCCCACCACCGCGGCTCGATCGCGTCTACCAGCAGCGCCGGACCCGCGGCCTGCCAGATCAGAGCCTGCACGTTTTCCGGAGCGATGAAATCCTCTTCCGCCGTAGCCAGCGCATAGGGTAGGTTGGCCAGCGACCCGATCAGATAAGCGCCGCCGCCTGCCGTCACGCCGATGCCGACCAGCGTCGGAGTATCCCAAATCTGGCCGTATCCCAAAATCGATGTCCCTGAAAAATCGTGCGAGCGCACAAACAGCGGATTGTTGTGCAGCACCTGCGCGCCCGGCGGCTCGTAATACGCATAGTTCAGCCCCACCAGCGTGTCCCGCAGAAACGGCGTCAGCTGGCCGCGCGCCGCTTCCAGCTGCGCGGGCGTACTCGACGACTGGATCACTCGGGTCAGATCGGTCCGCACCAGCAACTCCGCGTGGCGGCTGGTGTAAATCGCCGGCGCCCATGCCGCCTTTTCTCCCGGTGAAAAGATGGCGCGCGGCATCTCGAACTCCCGCAGGCTCGCGGCCAGCGGAAGCAGCTGATCCTTCACCGCCGATCCGTGAGCCATCTGATCCAGACCGTCATACAGCGCGAACAGCGTATCCAGCGACACCAGCCGCTGGTCGTCCAGCACCGATCGCATCCGTTGCGCGATCTCATCGTGCGTGCGCCGTCCCGCCAAGCTCTGTTGCGCGGGACCCGCCAGCAGATCGGTGATCTGATCCTGCGAAAGATTGGCCTCGCCCGAAGCCGCCCCCAGCGTCGACCGCAGCGAGGCGCGCGTCGCGTCGAACACCGGACCCGATGCGGAAACGCCGATGAACGGCTGCACCACGCCTTGCCAGGACGCGTTCATCTTCGTTTCCGGAATCTGCTGCTGGCGCGCCAGAATCTCCCACAGCCCGATGTTCGCCTGCAAAGCGCCCATCGCATTCGAGCGCAGCGCCGGACTGGAAATCCCGCTCACCGACTCCGCGGCGTTCAGGAATTGCGTCACCGATGTATCGTTCAGCGCCGGAAACTCTGAAAATACCAGATACCAGCTATGAAACTCCGCAAACTTCGCGGCCAGCAGCCGTACCGTTGCTTCGGATAACCGGCCTTCCTGCGCGCGCGCATGATCGATCGCGCTCAGCGTCAGGTAAATCTGTAACGGACCGTCGTCGGTCGCAAAGCACGAAGACGCCACCAGCGTCATCAGCAGTTGCTCCGGGTTGTCCCAGCTGCGCGCGTCTCGCACCCAGTCCCGAACTAGCTTCGGGCTGTAATTCTGGCTAAGGATCTCTTTCCATACATTCAGGCTGCCCGGAATATATGGACTTCCGTCCGGCTGCCACTGCAGACGGTTGAACAGGACCAACAGGTCGGCGTTGCGCGGAAATACTCCCCTCGTTGCGCTGAAACCATTGCCCGCCCGCCTATAAACGTCATACAGCTGTTTCAGCCGAGAACCTGAAGTTAGGTGAACCTGCTGCTCGCGGGTCACCCTCGAGAGCGCGTCGAAATATGCCGCCAGCCATCCGTGATCCCGCGCGCACAAATGCTCGATGAACTCGCCCGGAGAATTTGGACTGGCTCCGGCCAGCTCTTCCCAGCCTTTTTCGGCATCCGGCCCGCCGGGCACCAGAACCCGTCCCGCGCGCACCGAGACCTGGCTTCCATAGAATTCCAGGGCCGGAGCCAGAGGCAGTAACGACCGCAGCCCCCGCGATTGGCGCAGAACCAGCCGTGTCTCCTCATCGTTCTTCGATAACGCCCAGTAGAGCCGGTCCAGCTCCTGGTCGTGCAGCATCACATCGACCAGCGTTATCTCTCCCTTGTGTCGCCAGATGCTCGCCGACGTCCAGTCCTGCGACCGGAACAACACAGGAACCTGCGTCGCGGGAAACGAATACGTGAAGGGCGTGTGCTTCTGCAGCGCATCCTCCAGTCCCGTGATGGGAAACCCTGAATCGATAGCCAGGAACGCCCGCTCCGCATTCGCCGTCACCAGGTACGCATTCTTTTCGCCGCACGCCGGGTCGAACTGGTATCCAAGAACCTCAACCAGCTTGGCTGCTTCCTCACAGTTGTTGGCATGAATCGTGTTCTGCGCGTCGGCCAGCAGCCGCAGGTCCTGGGCAAACTGCACATACCGCCGCAGCAGAACCAGGTACTCCGTCTCTGAGCCTACCTGGTACCCGTGCAGCGAGACGTTGCGTGCCAGCAGCGGCAGCATTTCCTCGGGCGTGGCCTCCTGGCTGATGCCGGCCATGCGCATGAACGAGCGCAGCGGACCCGGAATGCTCACCATCTGCGTTGCCGCCGACCCGGCGCCGTGCGCCAGGTCCGCATCCCCGTGTTCGCCGCCCGAGCTCCATGCTTGCGCCGGAATGCAGACGCTCAGGCAAAACAGGAAGGCCGAAACTGGAGTCCACGGACGACGAGGAAGCTTCATGGCTGAATATCCTCCCGGATAACCAAGACGAAGAAACACCTTTACGCGTGCGTGCAGTCCTGGGGCGGAGACCCGACAGCAATCTCCGGGGAGTCGAGTCGTCTCGCATCGCCCCTTTACTGTCCGGGCAGACGAATCTTCCACTCCCGATCTTTTTGTGCGCTTAGTAGGTCAGAGAATAACCCCGAGATGGGTCGCTCCGCGACTCGATTCTCATCGGCGACGCAGATTTTGTCCGAGACCCTGCGCAGGTGGCGAACCATTGTCGCAAATCTTTCCTGGTTTCGGCCAACTTTGTTTATTTGTTTATCCGTCTCGATGAACCGCCCGCTGACGCGACGGTACCCATCGCGGTGTTACTGTCCCGCCTGCAACTGGTCGAGCTTCCGCTTCAGATCCTCGAGCTTTTGCCCTGCCTCTGCCAGCTTTCCCTGCGCGGTCAGGCTCTGATAGTCGGCCAAATCCCGAGCCGCCGCCGCGATCAGGGCCTTCCGATCGGGCGACCCGCTTCCTGCCGCCGCCGTCGTCGGCGTCGGGGTCGGGCTGGGTTCCGGCGCCCCAGCCGCCGCGGAAACCGTTGAAGCCTCGCCGCCGAACAGCGCCGCCATGGCGCCCTCGAACGTAGGTGCGTAGGCCAGCCGATCCTGCAGCGCCAGCACCACCAGGCGTAGTTCCGGCATCGGGCTCCGATCTGCCTGCAGGTAGATCGGCTCCGCATACAACAGCGCTTTCCCGCACGGAATCACCAGCAGCGTGCCCCGTCGTACATGGGAACCCTGCTGGTTCCACAACGTCAGCTGCCCTGAAAGCTGTGCATTTTGGTCGATCCGCGCCTCAATCTGCATCGGCCCGTCCACCAGCTTGGTTTTGGGGAAGTCATACACGATGGCCGTCCCGTAATTTGCCCCGTCGCTGCGCCCCGCGATCCACCCGATCAGATTGTTCCGATTCGCCGGCGTAAAAGGCAGGATCTCCACGAATTCCACCGCCGCCTCTCCCGGCAGCTTCATCAGCACGTAGTTCGGCTCCATCGCCTGCGCCTGCTGCTCCCCGGTGTCGCTCATGCCCAGTTCCGACGCCACCGTCCACAGGTCCTCCCGGTTATAGAAAACCTCCGGGTCGCTCATGTGATACAGCCCGTACACCGCCGCCTGCTCTTCGAACAGCAGCTGCGGATACCGCACGTGCCGCCGCAGATCCGCCGGCATCTCCGCCGCATCCCGGAAAAGCGACGGGAAGATCCGTCGCCACGCCCCGAGGATCGGGTCCTGCGTATCGAAAACGTAGAACGTCGTGGTCCCGTTGTAAGCGTCGATTACCACCTTGACGCTGTTCCTCATGTAGTTGACTTGATCGTCGCCCAGCGCATAGTGGCTCGAATACGGATAGCTGTCCGACGTGGTGAATGCGTCCAGCATCCAGTAGAGCCGCCCATCGTCACCCGCTACCACATAAGGATCGGCATCCCAGGTCAGGAACGGCGCCAGCGCTGCCACCCGCTCGCGAATGTTGCGCCGCATCAGCAGCCGGCTTTGTGCCGTGATGTCGTCGCTGAACGGCACTTTCCACAGATCGCCCCGGTCCGCCGCGATCAACGTCCGGTGCAGCAACCCACCCAGCACAATCCCGCCCGTCCCCTGGTAAGAAGTCAGGTTGTTGGTCTGGCCCTGCGGGTAGTTGAACTCCTGCTGCTTCGTCTTCACATACACGTCACTATTCGTCAGTTGCCCAAAGTAAATCTCCGGCTGCGTGATGGTCAGGCTCGGTACCGTGCTTTGCACCGGCATATTGCTCAGCATCAGCGTCGGCAGCCCCTCAGTCGTGAACCCGTTCACCGGGTTCATGGTGATCCCGTACCCGTGCGTGTAGATCAGCTTCTCGTTGATCCAGTTCCGGCTGCTGTCCGGCAGCTTTTCGATGTTCAGCTCACGCGCCGCCAGCATCACCTCGCGGTTCTCGCCGTTGATGTTGTACCGATCGATATCGATATCCGGAAAATCGTAGTACGTCCGGATTTCCTGAATCTGCCGCAGCGTATCCTGCAAAGCCCGCCAGTCCCAAAGCCGAATGTTCTTCAGCGTGGCCTGGTTTCCCGCCGGATCGGCCGCCTCCGCCGTCGTCTCCGCCGGAAATTCCTGCTGCGATAAACGATCCAGCCCCCACGCCTGTCGCGTCCATTCGATATTCCGCGCGATAAACGGCCGTTCCCGGTCCAGCTGGTTCGGCTTCACGATGAAGCTGCTCATGTACCAGCCAACCACCTGCACGCCCAGATAAACAAACACAGCCTGTACCACCGCGACCGCCAGCCGTTGCGCCTTGGGCCACTTTAATGAATTGATGACC
>JBEKIN010000100.1:0-13046 GCA_050011735.1 Acidobacteriaceae bacterium
GTAACTTCCCTCTACCAGGGTTCTCAGCAGCAGATCGTTCGCGTGCTCAAGCCCACCAACCCCGTGCCGGGTAAGCCGCTTCGCATCCTCTACGTGCTGCCCGTCGACCAGGGAGTCACGACCGTCGATTCCACCTGGAGCGACGGCCTGGAAGAATTGCGCTTGCTCGATGTGCAGGATCGCTTCAACATGATCCTCATCGCTCCCGCCTTCAACTACACGCCCTGGTATGGCGACAACGTTACCGATCCCGCTCTCCGCATGGAGAGCTTCATCATCGATGATCTCGTTCCGTGGGGCGACACTTTCCTGAAGGGCGCCACGACCCAGCGCTATCTGATCGGTTTCAGTAAATCCGGCAATGGCGTCCTGTTCCTGATGTTTCGCCACCCCTCGGTCTTCAATGCCGGCGCGGCCTGGGACTCTCCAGCCCAACAGAGCAGCCTTTCCGCTGACCCCAATCTCCCCGAGAACTTCGGCAACCAGGCCAACTACAACAACTATTTCATTCCCGGTCTCGTTACCAGCAACGCCCAGGATTTCCAGCAGAAGAATCGGCTCTGGGTCAGCGGCGATCAGGCTGCCTGGACCGCCGACATGGATGCGCTCAACGCTCAACTGACCGCCGCATCCATTCCTCATACCTGGGTGGCCGGCCCCCAGCGCGTCCATAGCTGGAACAGCGGCTGGCTCAGCGGCGCCGTCACCGACCTCGATGCCGAAAACCCAACTGCGATTGCCCCCGTCGGCGGCAACATGGCCCCCGCGCGTTCAGGCGGCCTGCCCGGTGGTGCCCTTGCCGTCGGAACCGTCCAGACCACGATCAGCCTCAAGACCGACCAAAAGGCAACCTGCCGTTACTCGACCACGGCTGGCGTCGCATATAGCTCCATGTCGAATACGTTCAGCACTACGGGAGGCTCGGCGCATTCCACCGTCGTCACCGGCCTGCAAAGAGGCGCCAGTTATACCTATTATGTCCGTTGCCATGACACCGCCTCCGGCATCGTCAATCCTGACGATTATGCAATCTCCTTCTCGATTGAATCGACAGTGGGATCCTGCACCCCTTCGAACCCGAACCCGAATCCAAATCCGAATCCAGAGTCGTTTGCCGCGGTTGGCGATTTCGACGGCGACTGCAAGAGTGACATTCTGTGGCGGAACACCACCAGCGGGCAGCTCGACATCTGGCTGATGAACGGGACCACGCTTGCGAGCACCGGGGGCCCTGGCGCCGCCACCTCGGACTGGAGCATTCAGGGCGTAGGCGATTTCAACGGAGATGGCTACGCCGACCTTCTGTGGCGGAACAGCACCACCGGAGAGGCCTACATCTGGCTCATGAACGGGACCACGATTGCGAGCAGCGGCAGCCTTGGTTACATCTCCTCGGACTGGAACATTGCGGGGGTCGGCGATTTCGATGGGGATGGCAATGCCGATATCCTGTGGCAAAACAGCACTACCGGACAGGTCTACCTGTGGCTCATGTACGGAACGTCAATGACGGGCGGCGGGAGCATCAGCTATGTCTCCTCGGGATGGAACATCGCGGGCGTCGGCGACTTCGATGGAGACGGCAATGCCGACATCCTGTGGCGGAACAGCAGTACGGGCCAGATCTACGTCTGGCTCATGAACGGGGCCGCGATTGCTAGCACGGGAACCCCCGGCAGCCCCACCTCCGACTGGAGCATTGCCGGCGTGGGCGATTTCGATGGGAACGGCACGAGCGACATTCTGTGGAAGAACACCACCAGCGGACAGATTTACATCTGGTTCATGAACGGGACTACGTATTCGAGCAGCGCAAGCGTCAGCTACATCTCTCCCGGATGGAGCGTCGAGGGTGTTGGCGACTACGATGGGAGTGGCAGAGCCGGCATCCTGTGGCGCAACAGCAGCACGGGGCAGGTTTACATCTGGCAGATGAACGGTGCGACGTTGACGAGCAGCGGAAGCCCCGGCGCCCCCCCGGCCGCCTGGCAGATAGTTACCTTAGCTCCATAAGGAAGGTTCGAACGAACTTCTTTGTAACATCCCTTCCGCGCGTCCAATAATGGACGCGCGTCCAGAGAAGTTAGACATAGCCTGGAGCACGATGCTGCGGTGGGAGCGCCTGCTCCCAGCTTCCTGTCTTCTAGTGACTGCTCCACGTCTTATCCGGCGCGTTGCACAAACTCTCCAGCGAACACTCCACACACCGCGGCTTTCGCGCCACGCAAATCTGCCGCCCGTGGTGGATCATCTCGTGCGAAAACGCGATCCAGTGGTCCCTCGGAATGATCCGCATCAGGTCCTCCTCCACCTTCTTCGGATCGGTCTCCCGCGTCAGCCCCAGCCGATACGACAAACGCAGCACATGTGTGTCGACCACCACCCCCTCCGCCTTTTTGAACGCGACCCCCAGCACCACATTCGCCGTCTTGCGCGCCACACCCGGCAGCGTCAGCAGCTCCGCCATTGTGTCGGGGACCTTCCCGCTAAACTCAGTCACTACCTTCTTCGCCGCTCCGGAAATCGACTTCGCCTTGTTGTGATAAAACCCCGTCGACCGAATCTCCTCCTCGATCGCCGGCAACGACGCTTGGGCAAAGGCCTGCGGTGTAGGGAATTTACGAAACAGCTCCGGCGTCACCATATTCACGCGCGCATCGGTGCACTGCGCCGACAGGATCGTCGCCACCAGCAGCTCCCACGCATTGCGATGGTGCAGCGCGCACTTCGCGTTGGGATACGCTGCCTCCAGCCGCCGCAGCAACTCCGCAATCCGCTTCGGATCGGTTTCGAGGCCACCGCCACCAGCCTTCGCTTTCGCGCTGACTTTTCCGCCCGCTCGCCCGCTCGCCTTCTTGCTCGTGCTTTTGCTTGCGGTTCCGCTCGGTTTTTGGCTCGCAGTTCCGCTCGTTTTTCTACTCGCCTTTTTGCTCGCTGTCTTCTTCACGGCCATGGCCGCCATTGTATCGGCTCGCGGCTGGTCCTTATTTTCGCTGGTCCGCAGCCTTCCGGAACCCCGCTACGACCTCCAGATACGCCCGCGCCGTCGCCGTCACCGTCTCCGGCTTGCCTTCTTCAATCGCTTTGGGATTCACGAGGTCCGTCCCCACTCCCAGCGCACGCGCTCCCGCCTTCAGAAAATCCGCTGCCGTCGCGAGCGTCACGCCGCCCGTAGGAATCAGCCGCAGCTCCGGAAACGGCGCCAGCAGCGCCTTCAGATAACTGGCCCCGCCCACCGCCGAGCAGGGAAAAATCTTCACGTAATCCGCGTCCGCGCGCCACGCCGTAATCACTTCCGTCGGCGTCAGCGCTCCAGGAATCGAAACCTTCCCCAGCTCCTTCGTCATCGCGACGACGTCTGGATGGAAACTCGGACTCACCACAAACTCCGCGCCCGCATCGATCGTCGTCGCCGCCTGCTCCGCATCGGTCACCGTCCCCGACCCCAGCAGCAGCTTGTCGCCAAACTCCTTCTTCAGATCGCGCAGCAGTTCGACCGCCCCTGGAACGGTCATCGTCACTTCCATCACCGTGATCCCGCCCGCCACCAGCGCCTCCACCAATGCGTGGCCTTCCTTAGCCGACCGCGCCCGCAGCACCGGCATAATCCCGATCCGCTCAATCCACTCCCTGGTTTTCGCCGAACTCATCTCCACACCCGCAACTCGCCTGCCGCTCTTCGCTAATAGCTCCTGGCCAACCGTCTTTCGCTAACCGTTCTTCGCTCGCCTTTGGCTCGTTGTCCGCTCGTCTTTGGCTATCTTGAGATCCTTGCCGATCCACCAGCCATCACCCGCTCCACTTCGGCCAGCGTCGCCATGCTCGTATCACCGGGTGTCGTCATCGCCAGCGCTCCATGCGCCACGCCGCAGCGCACCGCCCACTCCGCAGGCCTCCCTGAAAGAATCCCGTAGATCAGTCCCGACGCGAACGAGTCGCCGCCGCCCACGCGATCCAGAATCTCTATCTCCACCTGCGGCACGTGCACTATGTGGCCCTCATACAAAGCCATGGCTCCCCATGCATTCCTGGTCGCTGTGTACACCGACCGCAGCGTCGTCGCAATCATCTTCAAGTTTGGGTACGCCGCAGCCACATCCCTGAGCATCTGCTCGTAACTCGCCACCGGCAGCTCGGCAAAATTCTCCGCCACGCCCTCCAGCGAAATCCCCAGCATCGCCGAGAAATCCTCCTCATTCCCCAGCAGCAAATCCACCTTCCGCACCAGCTCACGATTCACTTCCTGCGCCTTGGCCTTCCCCCCAATGCTCTTCCACAGTGAATCGCGGAAATTCAAATCGTAGGAAATCGGCGTCCCATATTTCCGCGCCGCATCCATGGCCTCACTCGCAACCAGCGGCGTCGACTCGGACAGCGCCGCAAAAATCCCCCCGGTATGGAACCAACGAGCCCCATTCTTCGCCCCAAAAATTCCGTCCCAGTCCCAATCCCCCGGCCGGCTCGCCGCAATCGCCGTGTGCCCGCGATCCGAACATCCCGCCGCCGCCCGCACCCCAAACCCGCGCTCCGTAAAATTCAGCCCGTTGCGTGCCGCGCGGCCCACGCCGTCATATGGCACCCAGCGGAGCAGGGAAGTGTCGACCCCGCCCTGCAGGATCAGATCCTCCGCTAGCCGCCCCACCGCATTGTCCGCCAGCGCCGTTGCCACCGCCGTCTTCAGCCCGAAGCACCGCCGTAGCCCGCGCGCGACGTTGTATTCGCCGCCGCCCTCCCACACCGCAAACTGCCGCGCCGTGTGGATGCGCCCCTCGCCCGGATCGAGCCGCAGCATCACCTCGCCGAGGCTCACCTCGTCCCAGCGCGCCGCACCCTGCTTCAGCTGAATCGCCTCCATCCGTCCATTCTCCACGCGCCCCTCGCCGCCTGTCCCGTTTTCCGAGACTCCGGCTCGTCACCTGTAACCTTTCACCTGCAACCTGTCACCTGAAACCTGTAACCTGTAGCGCATGAAAGTCGGAGTCTTCACCCCGCTCCTCTCCCAGCTGCCTCTTCCGGCTGTTCTCGACAAGCTCAAAGGCCTGCACATCGACACCGTTGAATTCGGAACCGGCAATTATCCCGGCGACGCGCATTGCAAGCTTTCCATGCTCGACGACCCCAAAGCCCTCGCCGAATTCCAAAAGCTCCTCGCCGATCGCGGCGTCACCATCAGCGCCCTTAGCTGCCACGGCAACGCGCTCCATCCCGATCCAGCCCGCGCCGCGCAGCACTGCGACGTCAGCCGCAAGACCGTCCTGCTGGCCGAGAAACTCGGTGTGCCAGTTGTTGTTGATTTCTCCGGCTGCCCCGGCGATTCGCCCAAAGCCACGGCCCCCAACTGGGTCACCTGCCCCTGGCCAACCGACTACCTCGACGTCCTCGCCTGGCAGTGGGACAAAGTCGTTACGCCCTACTGGACCGAGCACGGCAAGTTCGCCGCCGATCACGGCGTCCGCATCGCCATCGAGATGCATCCCGGCTTCGTCGCTTACAGTCCGGAGACGATGCTCAAACTTCGCTCCATCGCCGGTCCCGCTGTCGGCGCCAATCTCGACCCCAGCCACCTCTTCTGGCAGAACATCGATCCTATCGCCGCCGTCCGCGTCCTTGGCGACGCCATCTTTTACGTCCACGCCAAAGACACGCAGCTCTACCCCGTCAATCTCCCGCTGACCGGCGTTCTCGACACCAAGCCCTACACCGACGAGCGCAACCGCGGCTGGATCTTCCGCACCTGTGGCTACGGTCACGGCGCAGAGTGGTGGAAGGAATTCGTCTCAACCCTGCGCATGTACGGCTACGACAACGTCCTCTCCATCGAGCACGAAGACTCACTGCTCTCCGCCGAAGAGGGCCTCACCAAAGCCGCGACCTTCCTCAACGACCTCGTCATCCGCGAGCAGCCAGGCCCAATGTGGTGGGCATAAGACTTGAGACAGAAGATATGACTAGGCGCATTCGCACCGCAGTCCTCGGCACAGGATTCATGGGCCGCGTCCACCTCGAGGCCCTCCGCCGCGTGGAGAACGTCGACGTCGCCGCCATCGCCGGCCGCAACCCTGCCGCCGCGGAGAAGCTCGGCTCCGCCTTCGGAGTCCCGCGCGCTGACGCCGACGCCATCCTCCGCGACCCCACCATCGACGCCGTCCACATCTGCACCCCCAACGCCCAGCATTTTCCCATGGCGAAAGAAGCCCTGCACGCCGGCAAGCACGTCCTCTGCGAAAAGCCGCTGGCCGTCAGCGTCGCGGAAGCCCAGGAACTCGCCGCCCTCGCCGCCCAAAAAGAATTACGTAACTGCGTCTGTCACAATCTCCGCTACTACCCCATGGTTCAGCAGATGCGCCAGATGCGTATCGACGGCGACCTCGGCGAGATCCTCGTCGTGCAGGGCACCTACTCTCAGGACTGGCTCCTCTACTCGACCGACTGGAACTGGCGCGTCGATTCGAAAGCCGGCGGACCCTCCCGCTGCATGGCCGACATCGGCTCCCACTGGTTCGACATGGCCGAGCACCTCACCGGTCTCCGCGTCAGCGCCCTATGCGCCGACCTCAACACCGTCCACAAAACCCGCCAGCAGCCCAAAGGCTCCATCGAAACCTTCGCCAACAAGATGCTCTCCACCGCCGACGTGATCGAAACCCCCATCGACACCGAAGACTTCGGTGCGGTCGTCTTCCGCATGGGCGAGCGCGCTCGCGGCGCCATGACCGCCAGCCAGGTTTCCGCCGGCCGCAAGAACCGCCTCAGCATCGAAATCTACGGAACCCAATCCGGCGTTGCCTGGGATCAGGAGCGCCCCGACGAGTTGTGGATCGGCCATCGCAACAGCGCGAATTGCATCATCATTAAAGACCCGTCGCTGCTCAAGCCCGCCGCCCGCACCTTCGCCGATCTCCCCGGCGGCCACAGCGAGGGCTACGACGACACCTTCAAGCAGGTCTTCCGCCGCTTCTACGCCTCCATCGCCGATCCTGAAGCGTCTCAGGATTACCCCCACTTCGCCGACGGCCTCCGCCAGATGGTGATCCTCGCCGCCGAACTCGAGAGCAACCACGAACGCAGCTGGATCGACCTCCCCGCAGTCTGAAACAGGGGTCGCGCAGTCCCGAACACGGAGTCAAAAGGAGTCTGGCCCTTGCTGATCCTCGCCGCCGTCGTCGCCATCTTCGTCTACGGCATGATTGCCGCCATGCTGGGCACCATCCTGCCCGACCTCTCCAGCCGCTTTAACCTGACGCCGCGCCAAAACGGCACCATCGCCTTTGCCCAGGCGCTCGGCCTCATGCTTGCCTCGCTCGGCGTCGGCCCGCTCCTCGACGACTTCGGCAAGAAGGCCGGCCTCATCATCGGCCTCGCCCTCATCGGCCTCGCCCTCAACCTGCTGCCCAAATCCTCGGGCTACCGCAGCATCGTCTTCCTGCTCTTTCTCCTCGGATGCGGCGGCGGCATCGTCGTCACCGGCGCCAATGCCCTCACCAGCGACGTCGGCGAAGCCCATCGCGCCATCGCCCTCAACCTGGTCAACATCTTCTTCGGTCTCGGCGGGCTCGCAACCCCCTTCATCTCCGCCAATCTCTTCAAGCGCAACTGGGTTCGTCTCTGCTATACCGTCGCCGGACTCACGCTGGTCGCCCTCGTCATCCAGGTCGCCGCGCACATGCCGCCGCCCACCGGCGCAGGCCGCTTCATCTTTGCGGACGCGGGCCCCGTCCTTGGCCGTCCCATCCTCTTTCTTCTCGGATTCCTGCTCTTCCTCTACGTCGGCTGCGAAGTCGGCGTCTGGAACTGGCTCGTCCGCCACCTTATCGCGCAGGGCATCGCCGAATCCCGCGCCCTCAACATCCTCTCTCTCGGATTCGCGCTCGGCCTCCTCGTCGGCCGCGCCGCCGTCGCACCCATCCTCATCGGCGTTCCGCCCGTTTACGTCACGCTGGGCGCTTCTGTAGCCATGGCTGTTACAACCTTCCTCATGCTGCGGACCAACAAGCCCGGCCCCGCCGCTGTCCTCGTGTTTCTCGCCGGACTTTCCATGGCCCCCGTCTTCCCCACCACCCTGGCCATCGTCGCTGACGCTTTCCCGCGCATGACCTCGACCGCCATCGGCATCGTCATCACCTGTGGTTGGGCCGGACTCGCCGTCAGCTCGCACATCATCGGAGCCATCGCTGGCGCCGACCCAAAGCGCATTGGCAAGGCGCTCCTGGTCATCCCCGCCTCATCGGTCCTCATGATCCTGCTGAATCTGGGAATCCTCGCCATGGCGCACTAGCCCCGCGCTGCGCCACCATCCCTCAGACAGACTTGAGCCAATCCGCATCCGTCTTCAGCGCGTCCATCGCTGGCATATCAGGAAACGCCTCCTGCTCCACAAAAATGTGCCGAATCCGCGCCTTCTTCGCCGCCGCAAAGATGCTCGCGTAGTCGATGCTCCCGCGCCCCATCTCCGTCGACACAGGTTCCATCCCCGGCTTCCATCCGTCCAGCTTGAATTCCTTGATGTGCAGCATCACATAGCGATCGGGATAGCGCGTCAGATACTCCTCCGGCTTGTGCCCGCCGATCACCACCCACCCGCAATCCATCTCCATCGCCACCAGCTTCGGATCGGTCCGCTGTAGCAACTCGTCATACGGCAGAAAGCCATCGTGCTCGTGAAACTCAATGAAGTGGTTGTGATAGCCGAACTGCATTCCTGCCGCATCAACCCGCGCCCCAATCCGGTTCAGCTCATCGGCATTCCACTTCCAGTCGTCCGCCGTCATGCTCTCGAGCCCTGCCACCCAGCTCAGTCCCTTTGCCTTCGCGGGATCGCGCAGCAGCGGCGACGAACAAATAATGTAGTCCAGCCCGATCCCCCGGCCAAACTCCACAATATCGTCGAGCGACTGTAGCGCCTGGAGAGAATAATGCGCGCTCACGCAGCGCAGCCCCGCCTGCGTCATCGCCTGCTTCACATCCGCCGCCGAGTGCCCGAAGTATCCTGCCGCCTCGACCTCCCGATAGCCCATCGCGCCCAGTTGCCGCAGCGTGCCGGTGTAATCCTTCGGCAAAAACTCCCGCACCGAATAGAGCTGCAGCCCCAGAGGCAATCCCAGCGGACTCGCCCACAGCGAGCGCGCCTCCAGCATCGCCGCAGACGCCGCCGCGCCCGCCACAAAAGTCCTTCTCGAAATCCCAGCCATTTCTCCGCCTCGGTTTTCTCGTTCGTTCGAAAAAACTAGGCTCCGATCTTCCTGGAAGCCTCGTCCCACTGCACAGCGCTGCCGCGGAAATACGCCGCGTTCGCCATGTGGCAGCCAATCGCCGTCACATTGCCGAAGTGCTCATTCTCCACCACCGGCTTACGGCTCCGCACCGCCTCAAAGAAAACCGCCTCGTGATCCACCACGTCGCTGTATCCCTGCGGCGCGGTAAATGTCTCGCCTTCCCCAACCGTCGTCGTCCCCGGCGCCGCACCCGGATGCTCCGCATACCACTGCGCGAAGTAGGCCGTCTTGAGCCGCGACGGCCAGCCAATCAGCGAATAGCCTTCCGGCTGCGGCCTGGTGTCCTGCGGCACAAACGTCAGCGTGTTGCCGTCCAGCTCCATCGTGCCCTTCGTTCCGTAAAACTTGATGGGCTCGCCAGCCGCATTGTTCAGATTGCAGCGCAGCGCCACACGAAAATTCGGATAGTCGTAAAGCGTCTCGATCAGGTCAGGAAAGTCGCGCCCGTCCTTCCAGCGATAAAGCCCGCCCGCCGACTGCGCCTTCTCGGGCGCCTGGTTCGTCCCGGTGATGAAGTGAATCCCCGAAAGCAAATGCACAAACAAATCGCCCGACAATCCCTCGCCGTAATCCGCAAAGCAGCGCCAGCGGAAAAACCGCGCTGCATCGAAGGGCCGCTTCGGCGCATCCCCAAGAAACGCGTTCCAGTCGATCGTCTGCTCGTTCGCATCCGGCGGAATGGGATACACCCAGGCCCCACTCGCCGAATTCCGCCCAGAACATCCCTCAATGAAGGTCACCTCGCCCAGCGCGCCCGAATCCCAAATCTCCTTTGCCTTCGCGTACACAATGTTGCTCACCCGCTGGCTGCCCACCTGCAGAATCCGATTGTGCTGCCGCACCGCGTCGACGATGGCGAAGCCGTCCTCCACGTTGTGCGACATCGGCTTCTCGCAATACACGTCCTTGCCCGCCGCGCACGCGTCCACCACCACCCGCCGGTGCTGATGGTCGGGGATCGCCACCAGCACAGCGTCCACATCTTTACGATTCAGGATCTCCCGGTAGTCCCGCGTCGCCGGAACGTCGTGCCCCAGCGTCTCGCGCGCCGCATCGTACCGGCTGTCGTATAAATCGCTCACCGCCACGCATTCCGCGAACGGAACCGACCGCGAGGCCCGCAGCAGTTCGCATCCCCGCGTCCCGGTCCCAATCACCGCGAAGCGGACCCGATCGCTCGCCGCCGCCTGTGCCAGGCTCCACAACGCCGTCGGTTCCAATATGGTTGCAGTCGCCGCTGTCCCCACACCCATCCTCACAAAACTCCTGCGCGTCAGCGCAATCGTGCTCGTCACGCTTCTCTCCCTCATTGCTGCCGCGTTTCAGGATACGCTTCCGCAAGCATCAAATCCCGAAGAGCGGCTCGCGCCTATTTGTGTTCGCCAAAGTGGAAAGTCACCAGCGCCGCGCTGCCCGCAGGCAACCCAATCGACGCTGCTCCACCGTGCACCGGCAGCTCCTCGGCGCGCGCCGCATCCCACGCGCCGCTCGCCCCTACGGGATTGCTCCCCAGCGTCACATCCTGCGTATCGTCGAGCCGCGGCGCGGATAGCCGCAGCGCCCGAGCCCACCCCGCGCCCTCGGCCCCTTCAATCCTGACGTGTACAGGCCGATCCGCATGCTTGTTGAACACCACCGCCCGCACGCGTTCCGGCGCTTCCGCATCGCTCAGCACCCCGTACGCCGTTACCAGCGGCGCGTTTTCCTGGCCTTCCAGGCGCGCTCCGATCAGATGCCCCGGTCCCGCTTCGGCGAACAACAGCATGCCGTAGAAAATCGGACGCGCCACAAATCCGCTCGCCACCGTGCCCGCGATCGGGGTGTACACACCATAGCCGCCGCCGTGGAAATTAATCCCCGCGCCGCCCGCGCTCGCCAGCTGATACATCAAATCCGCACCCCACAGCGCCGCCGCGAACGTGTCGCTCACGCCCGGCTTGCCGCCGTGATAGCACGAATTCGTCTCCGCCAGACGAAACGGCAGATTCGATTCCGCCTTCGTCTGCGCCATCCCCTCAAATTCCTGCACCAGCTTCGGATTGGGCCGCAGCAACCGCTCGAGGGTCATCGAAGGATCCGTCGGCGGGCCCTCCGCATAATAATGGTCCGACAAAAACGCCACTTCGTTCCTGAACTGTTTTGCGAACTGCACCACCCACTCGCCGCTATCGCTGCTGAACGCCGTATCCGGCCCCCCAAACGCCGCGTTGGGCGCCTTCTGCCGGATCACCTCGTAGAAGTGCTGCCACTCCTGCGCGAACTGGGCGAAGTTGTAATCCGACTTGCGCAGCCCATTCCGATAAAATAAATTCGGCTCATTGCAAAGCTGAAAGGCGATCAGCTTGTCGCCCATGGTCCGCATCACATATTCCGCTTCCGCCGCCGCCGTCTCCGCGCTCTCCGTCCCCATGTTCAGCCCGTAGATCAGCCTCCATCCGGTCGCATCGATGAACCCGCGCAGATTGCGCACTGCTTGTGGCGTAATCTTCCCCGCCTTCGGCGGTCCGTGCCCGGTATCTGGCCCTACCGCCAGCGCCTGCGGGATCACGTTGGCCTGCGCGTCCTCCCGCACTGCCTCCGTCGGCGTCGTATCCTCCTGCCGCGGCGTTTCGGCAGACCAGGCGGAAAACTCGCTGGTGTTGCCGCCAATGCGCAGCACCCCGGTCCGTCCCAGCCGCCGCACAAACCCCACCAGCTCCGTGTTTGTCGCCGAAAAGAAATCCGGATCGGCCAGTTGCGCCGTCTCGTAACTGAGCCCGGTAAAGTCCGCCGGTATCGGATTTCCCCGCTGATGCGGATCGAGCGTGAGCCGAAGCGAAACAGCAGAAACGTCCTGCGCCCATCCCACCCGCCCGCACACCGCCGCGCCCGTAGCGAGCGCCGAGCCTCTCAAGAACCTTCTGCGATCCATGGCCGCCATTCGACCACACCGTCTCTCTCGCCGCAACATCGGCGCCACTCGTCAGGATTTGCGCGCAAAGAAAAAGCGCAGTGGAGCATTGCCCCACTGCGCCCTGTTTTGCTGCAGTGAATCTAGAACAGGATCTTCGCACCGAACTGCAGCTCGCGCGGGTCAGAGGTACTGGTGACCTCGCCAAAGTTGCCGTCGGTAAATCCTGTATCGACTCCGTTCCACTCAGTGTGGTTGAAGGTGTTGAACGATTCAAAGCGGATCTCAAGCCGCGCCCCTTCATTGGGTGCCAGGGCGAATGACTTGAACAGACTCAGGTTTGTGTTCTGCAGTCCGGGGATGTAGACGGCATCTTTGCCGGCATTGCCCCAGCCGTTGTTCCCGCCCCCGGCCCAGGGAGCGACAGGCGCGGAGAACGCGCTTGTGTCGAACCATGCCTGACGCGTCTTGGGCTCGCCCACCTTGCCTGTCAAGTTGGGACGGTTGGATGTTCCACCCCCGAGGCCCAGGGTATCCGGACCATAGCTGACGGTCTGCGGGAACCCGCTTTCCGCCGAGGTAATACCGGAGATGACCCAGCCTCCCAGCACGCTGCGTTCCACCATACTGCCCTCGTGCAGGAAGAACGGCAGGTGGTAGATGTAGTTGGCGGTGAATATATTGCGCCGGTCATAGGTTCCCGATCCGCGATCGTACCTCGCGTTGAAAGGATCGGAGAGGTTACCGCTCAGATCGTCGCTCTGAACGTCGATCTCATGCGCCCAGGTATAGCCCAGGTGCAAAGTGAGGCCGTGCTTGCTTTCGATGCCTATGGCCGTTTGCAGAGAGTTGTAGCTGAAGTTAGTAGAGTTGTCGTCTTCCGT
>JBEKIN010000101.1:0-12993 GCA_050011735.1 Acidobacteriaceae bacterium
CCCGCCGGACGCGCCGGAAGCGCCGGAAGCACCATGATGCCGCCCCAAAAACGCCCCTCTCAGACCAGGCCCCGCCAGGTTCACCCCACAGCCCGCCGGACGCGCCGGAAGCGCCGGAAGCACCATGATGCCGGCCAAAAAACGCCCCTCTCAGACCAGGCCCCCGCCAGGTTCACCCCACAGCAAGTAGCGAATGCTCCTGATCGCCAATAGTCAATGGACTCGACCCTGGGCTCTCACCCTGAAGTACCGCTCCAGCCCATTTTGGGAAGGGCTGGAACCCTCGACTGCGCCCCGGCGCCAGTTCCCCGGTTCAAATCACTTGACCCGCGCCAAAGGAATAATGACGGATCCGATTTCGAAGGTGCCGGGATCCAGCGAGCAGGCGTGTCTAATCTATTCTTGTCTCCTGGCAAACATGAATTTTCGTTATCTGCAGTTGCTGTTTCCGGTTCTCGTCGCCCTGCACAACGCGGAAGAGGCGATCCGCCTTCCCAGATGGACGCGACGATCCGGTCCATGGTTCGGTGGCGTTCAGCCGGCCGTGTTTCGATTTGCCGTAGTGGTGCTCACGGTTCTCGCTTTTGTCATCACCGTGCTCAGCACAGTGTCGGGCAGAATGACTTTCTGGGCCAATCTCACTTTCGGCTGCATGACGGCCACGCTGTTCAACGCTCTTGTCCCCCACATTGCAGTTTCGATTGCAAAACGCACTCTGATGCCGGGAGTGATCACCGCCGCCCTGTTGAATCTGCCGATCCTCTCGTGTCTCACGGTGCTCGCGCTGAAACAAGGGTACGTCTCAGGCCACGATGCCCTGGTGTTTTCCATCGTGGTGCCGGTTCTCCTGCTGCTGATGATTCCCCTGCTTTTTCAGCTCGGAAAGCTTCTTGGCTTGTAGACTTGCCGGCTCGAGGGGGACTCATTCAGCGATTTCCGAGTGCGTGTATCCTCGATTTGCAAATATCGATTCGAACGGTCCGGACCGGTTCACCGGGAAAGCCCTTCAACGGGAGATAACACTATGTCATGCAAACCACTCGTCCTCGCCGCCCTCGCCGTTCTGCTTCCCTTCGCTACCCTCGCCCGCGCACAGGACACCGGGCCGTACAAGGTGCTCAAAATCCAGCTGGTGGGGGGCGATGGCGGGTTCGATTACGTGACGGCCGACCCCGACGGTCGCAACCTTTATGTTGCGCGGTCCGGTCCTGCCGGTCACATTGGTGTGTTTAACCTCGACACCCTGGCACAGGTGGGAGATATTCCCGACGTCAGCGCACACGGCGGAGCGGTCGACACCGCAACCGGCCACGGATTCGCAACCTCCAAGCCGGTCACCATGTTCGACGCAAAGACCTTTGCGATTCTGAAGAAGATCGACGTGCAGGGCAACCCGGACGGCTACCTGAACGATCCCTTCAATCACCACTTCTACGTCCTGAGCCACTCCGAACCGAACATCACGGTTCTCGACGACAAGGATGGCTCAATCCTCGGCACCATCGATATCGGTGGCGCCCCCGAAGAAGCTGCCACCGACGGCCAGGGCAAAATTTATGTGGACATCGAAGACAAAGCAGCCATTGCCGTGATCGATGCCAGCACCATGAAGATGGTCGGCCGCTACGACCTTTCGAGCCGCGGCTCAGGTTGCGCCGGGCTTGCCCTGGATACACAAAACCAGATTCTCTTCGCTGCGTGCCGCGAGAAGAACAATATGGTCATCCTTTCCGCCACCGACGGCCATATCATCACCGATCTGCCTACCGGCGTGGGGTGCGACGGCACAACCTTCGATCCGGCCACCATGGAAGCCTTCAGCTCCCAGGGCGACGGCACGTTGACCGTGGTCAGGGAAGATTCGCCCACCAGCTTCCGCGTGGAGCAGACGGTGGCCACGCCGGCCCGCGCCAAAACCCTCACTCTGGATCCGAAGACCAACCAGATTTTTCTCATTACCGCCGAGTACGGGCCGATTCCACCCGCACCCGCCCAGCCAGCCCCTCTCCCTCCAGGAGCCCCGGACTGGATGCGTCGCCCCCACCCGCCGATGATTCCGCACTCTTTCCAGATTCTCGTAGTCGGCAAATAATCGGACCGCGACCATCGGCAACCCGGAGGTTTCTGGGCCGAGGACCAGGGTGGGCGCCGGGAAAACTGACGTCTGGTTACTGCATTGTAACTTTGCAACGCAAAGTAGTTTGTGTTATAAAGCCCTGTATGAAAGCCCTGCGACGCGCCCTCGCCACTCTGGAACTGGCGTTGATCTTCCCTGCCAGTCTCTTCATGACCGCCCTCTTCGTGCGCAACCTGCAGCCGCAGCAGTTCGAGCCGGCGCGCACTGCGCAGCGCATCGTCACCTGGTACGCCGCGCGAACCCGCCTTGGACTTTGGCTCTTCCTCATTGCATTTCCCCTCGCGGTACTGGTGATCGGGGCCGCGAGCCTCATGCGAAGCTGGCGTGCCGATCCCGCGCTCCGTACCGCGGCCTTCGAGTGTGCAGCGGCAATCCGGCGTCATTTCGCCGTCCTGGTAGTCGCCCTGGCCACCGCGACCGCCGCTGTAATCCTGAGCATTGTCGCGTTACACATGATTACGGATTGAGGCCGCCGCGCACTGTGGACGACCATCCCTCAGTTCCCCTCGACCCCACATTCCTTCGCAACCCTGCGTTTTCCACCGATTTGTCAAGAGTCTGTGCAAAAAACCGAAGTAATAAACCAACATTTCACGCTACTTACACCCTTATACCCTCAAAGAGTTTTGGCCGATTTATTCCCCCAATCTGATATCCTGAACTTATAGAGTAGAAAAAGAAAACAGCCCGCCTCGCGCGGGCTTTTCTGTTTTCGGGGAGGAGAGAGACTCCATGCCTCGAAGCCGACCAACCGCTGGTAATACCCCTGACCCCCCCGCCAAAAGTCCCCGGCAAGGGGTTTCAGTTTCAACAACTTGCCACAGTCCAAAAAGGCCCACCGCGAACCCCTGTGGATCGAGCCACTTGCCACAGTCCCGACCCAGGGGGGGGTGCCCCCGGTGCCCCGTCCTCAGTACGGCTGGTTCTTCCAGATCATCGGCACAAAATACTCCGCCAGAAACCACGAGAGCAGGAACATCACCGCCATCACGCTCACGCCCCAGAAAAAGAGGCGAACCGGCAGTGTTCTCGTCAGGCTTGGAGTCGGTTCGGGATCGAATTTGCGGTCGGGGATTTCGAAGACCATGCCGCTCGCAAAACAGATGCTGGCCGTGAGTCCCAGCATCGCCAGCCCGTCCAGCAGGCGATCCTTCCACGGGCTTCCAGGAACGAAAAACGCATGCCCGGCCAAAACGCACAGCGAGAGGATGCTGAGCGCGAGAGCGAGAAGTTTGGCGATCTGCAGCATGTCACAATCCTGAGCTGCACGCCGAGCCGAAGGCGCCTATCCGTGAATCCCTTTCAGCGCCGGATAAACGCGGCGGTAGCCCGCATACCCTTCAGCATAACGCTGAACGGCTGCGGCTCCGGGCTGGATCGTCTCCGCGACCGTAATTCCGGCGGCGCACGCTGCTTCAAGATCGGGCCAGAATTTCGCACCGACGCCCGCCAGGAGCGCTGCGCCAAAGGCTCCGCCTTCTTCCGCGGTCAGCCGCTCGCACTCGTAGCCATAGATGTTCGCCTGAATCTCGCGCCAGAGCGAACCGCGCGCGCCCCCGCCACCAAGACGCACGCCTTTCACCGGAATGCCCAGCTCCGAGAAAAGCGTGAACGTGTCCTTCAGCGAATACGCCACGCCTTCCAGCACCGCGCGGGTAAAGTGCGCGCGTGTCGTCGTCGCGGTGATGCCCACAAACGCCGCTGTCGCGGTCGGATCAAGATGCGGTGTCCGCTCGCCGAGCAGATACGGCGTCCACAGCAAGCCGTCGCTGCCAACGGGAATCCTGGCCGCCGCAGAAGTAAGGTCGTCATAGGTTTGGTCGGGAGCCAGCGTCTCGCGCAGCCAGCGCAGCGACAAGCCTGCGGCCTGCGTCACGCCCATCACATGCCAGCGCCCAGGCACCGCGTGGCAAAACGTATGCAGCCGGCCAAGTGGATCGCGCGTCGGCGCTGCCGTTGCAGCAAAAACCACGCCGGAAGTCCCGATCGTGGCCGAAACCGAGCCCGGCTGCAAAATGCCCATGCCCACTGCGCCGGCGCCCTGATCGCCTGCGCCGGCGGCAACCGGCGTTCCTGCCTTCAGGCCGGTCAGCTTCGCCGCTTCGTCGCTGATCTTCGCGCAAATCTCCGGCGACTCGAACAGCTCCGGCAGCCAGCTTTCTGGAATGCCGGCGATCTTCGCCACTTCCTTCGACCACCGCCGATGCGCCACGTCCAGCAGCAGCGTGCCCGACGCTTCCTGCACATCCATGGCATACGTGCCGGTCAGCCGATAGCGAACGTAATCCTTGGGGCAGAGAATGTGCGCGATGCGCGCAAAGATCTCCGGCTCATGCTCCTTCACCCACAGCAGCTTGGTCAGCGTGAAGTTGGGCAGCGCCGGATTGGCCGTCAGCTCGATCAGCCGCTCGCGCCCAATCACCTTGTGCAGCCACTCGCACTGCGGCTCGGTTCGCACATCGCACCAGATCAGCGCGGGCCGCAGCACGTTTCCGTCTTTATCGAGCATGACCGCGCCGTGCATTTGCCCGGTCAGCCCGACCGCGTCGACGCGAGCGCCGCTGGCCAGCACTTCGCGAATGGCCTGCTGCGCCGCGCGCCACCAGTCTTCAGGGTCCTGCTCGGCCCAGCCAGGATGCGGCGTGCGAAACGGCTCGTGCTCGCTCGAAGCCGAGCCGATCAGCTGCCCCTTTTCATCCACCAGCACGGCGCGTGTTCCGCCTGTGCCTACATCCATTCCCAGAAACACGGCAGTTCTCCAGCAATCGCTATTCGCACGAACCCACAACAATGTACCAAATAACATCCTGCGCTCAACGCCACGCCGTCTGTGCGCGGCTTGCGCTTCTGTACTATGGCTGTTGCATTCTGAAGCGCGAATATTCCATCTTCCTTTCCGGAGTCACGCCCGATGCTCAACCTTCGCCGCACGCTGCCGCTTGCTCTACTCCTGATTCCTGCCTTCGCAGTCATTGGCCTCGCGCAGCCGAAAGATCTCGCCGCGCGCCGCGCGCAACTCCACGACGCTCTCGACCAGGAATGGCAGTACACGCTGCGCACGAGCCCGGAGCTGGCGACGTCGATTGGCGATCCCCGCTACAACGACCGCTGGTCCGACTACTCTGCTGCCGAACAGGAACGCCAAACCGAGCATGCGCGCGCGGAGATTCGTGTCTTCGAAGCGATCGACACGACCGGCTTCCCCGAGCAGGAAGTTCTCGACAAAACCCTGATGCTCCGCCAGCTGCGCGAAGCCGTCGAGGCCGCCCGCTTCAAAGGCTGGGAGATGCCGGTGGATCAGATGAACGGCATCCAGCTCGGCATTCCCGGCCTGATGACGCAGATGCCGCTGAAAACTGTGAAGGACTACGAGAACTACGTGGCGCGCCTGCACGGCATCCCCCACGTTCTCGATCAGGTCACCGCCGACATGCGCCTCGGCATGGCCGACCACCTGATGCCGCCGCGCTACCTCCTCGATAAGGTCGCCGCGCAATCCGAGGACATCGCCACCAAACCCCTGACCACCAGCCCCTTCGGCGAACCGCTGCAGAAATTTCCATCAAGCTTCTCCGCAGCCGATCAGGCGCGGCTCACGCACGCCATCGAGGACGCGATCCACGACGAAGTCGATCCGGCCTATGCCAGGTTCGCCGCCTTTGTGAAGAACGAGTACGCTCCGCAGGGCCGCACCGATCCAGGAGTGTGGGCGCTGCCCGACGGCGCTGAACGCTATCGCTTCGCGGTGCGCGAGCAAACCACCACCGACCTGACCCCGGACGAAATTCATGCGATGGGCGTGAAGCAGGTCGCCGAAATTGAAGCCGACATGCTCAAGCTCGCTCAGTCGCTCGGCTATCGCGATCTGGCCAGCTTCAACGACCACATCCGCCACGATCCCGATCACTACGGCAAATCGGGCCAGCAGATTTTCGACCTCTACAAGCACTACGCCGACCAGATGCAAGGCAAGCTGCCGCAGCTCTTCGGCCATCTCCCAACAACAAAGCTCGAGGTCATTCCGATGGAGGCGTTCCGCGCGCCTTCCGCTCCGCCTGCCGACTACTCGCCCGGCGCCGCCGACGGCAGCCGCCCAGGCTACATCAACGTGAATGAGTACGACCCAACGCACCGCCTGCTGCTCAACGTCGAAGCCATCGCGTATCACGAGGGCGTTCCCGGCCACCACCTGCAGTTCTCCATTGCGCAGGAGTTGACCGACATCCCTGAGTTCCGCCGATTCTCCGGCTACAACGCATACTCCGAAGGCTGGGCGTTTTACACGGAGCGGCTGGGCAAAGAGGTCGGCTTCTATCAGGACCCCTACAGCGAATACGGCCGCCTCGAAAACGAGATGTGGCGCTCAGTGCGCCTCGTGGTCGATACCGGCGTGCACAGCCAGCACTGGACCCGCCAGCAGATGGTCGACTACTTTCACGCGCACACGGCCATGGACGACACGAACATCGCCAGCGAAGTCGACCGCTACATCGCATGGCCTGGCCAGGCGCTCGCCTACAAGCTCGGGCAGATGAAGATTCTTGAGCTGCGCGCTCGGGCGAAGAGCGAACTGGGCCCGAAGTTCGACATCCGCAAATTCCACGACGCTGTACTCGGTGAAGGCCCGCTGCCTCTCGACGTTCTCGACCAGCAAATCACCGCCTGGATCGCCACGCAAAAGCAGCAATAACGTCGCAGGCCTGGGCGCTCGTCCCGGATTCCAGGACTGTCATTTGTTTCGTGACACCGGATGTGTTGGGATGAGGGGGACACTCCGGACAGCCCACGTGCGCGTATCGCTCTTCATCACCTGCTATAACGACACGCTCTTCCCCGCCACCGGCCAGGCGGTCGTGCGCCTTCTGGAGCGCCTTGGACACACCATCGATTTCCCGCTGGAACAAACCTGCTGCGGGCAGATGCACTACAACACCGGCTATCAGCAGGAAGCCATGCCCCTGATGCGCCGCTTCGCCGAGATTTTTCGCGACGCCGAAGCCGTCTGTATCCCATCGTCGTCGTGCGTCGCGATGATCCGCGACCACTATCCGAAAATGGCCGCCGAGCAAGCCGATCCCGATCTGGCCCGCGCCGTCCAGGAGCTGTTGCCGCGCGTCTACGAACTCACCGAGCTGCTCGTTCATCGGTTCGGCCTCGAAGACGTGGGCGCGTACTTCCCCCATCGCGTCACCTACCACGCCAGCTGTCACTCGCTGCGCAGTCTGCATCTGGGCGATGTGCCACTGCGGCTGTTACGTAAGGTGCGCGGCATCGACCTGGTCGACCTGCCCAACATCGACCGCTGCTGCGGCTTCGGCGGTACCTTCTCCATCAAGATGGGCGACATCTCGGCCGCCATGCTCGCCGACAAGATGAAGGACGTCGAAAATACCGGAGCGGAAGTCATCACCGCCGTCGACACCTCCTGCCTGATGCACATCTTCGGCGGCCTGCACCGCCAGCGCGCCGGCGTGCGCATGGCCCACATTGCAGAGATTCTGGCCCCTGCCGAAGACGACGAAGGAGTCGGCGCATGACCATCCGCGTCGGCGAATCCGCAACCGCGCCCTCCTTCCAAAAGGCCGCCTTGCCGCTGCTCGAAGACGCGCAACTCCGCAAGAACGTCCGCCACGCAACCGACGTGATCCAGCGCAAGCGCGGGCAGGTAGTGAGTGAAACGCCGGACTGGCAGGAGCTGCGCACCGCGGCCAGAGCGATCAAGACGCACACCATGCGCCATCTCGATCACTACCTGGCGCAGTTCGAGAAAGCCTGCACCGCGGCAGGCGGGCAGGTCCACTGGGCGGTTGACGCCGACGACGCAAACCGCATCATTGTCGGTCTGGTCAGGCAGTACGGCGGCAACGAAGTCATCAAGGTCAAGACCATGACCTCGGAGGAAATCGGCCTGAATGAGGCGCTCGAGCGCGAAGGAATTCGTCCCCACGAAACCGACCTCGCCGAGGTCATCGTTCAGCTCGGTGGCGACAAGTCCTCGCACATCGTCGCTCCAGCGCTGCACAAGAATCGGAGCCAGGTGGGGCAGATTTTCCGCGAGCGCATGAACCTGCCCGATCTGAGCGACGAGCCCGAGGAGCTGACAGCCGCGGCGCGCCGCTATCTGCGCGAAAAATTCCTGCGCGTCAAGATCGGCGTCTGCGGAGCGAATTTCCTCGTCGCGGATACCGGCAGCGTCTGCATCGTCGAGTCCGAGGGCAACGGCCGCATGTGTCTCACCATGCCGGACGTGCTCATCTCCATCGCCGGCATCGAGAAAATCATCCCCGCTTTCCAGGACATCGAAGTTTTTCTGCAGCTGCTGCCCCGCTCCGCCACCGGCGAGCGCATGAACCCCTACAACTCGCTGTGGACCGGCGTCCGCCGCGGCGACGGTCCACAGCGTTTCCACGTCGTGCTGCTCGACAATGGACGCACCGGCATCCTCGCCGACCCGGAATCGCGCCAGACGCTGCATTGCATCCGCTGTGGCGCCTGCCTGAACACCTGCCCCGTCTATCGCCAGACCGGCGGTCACGCCTATGGCTCGAGCTACTCCGGCCCCATCGGCGCCATTGTGACACCGCAGTTGTTACAAATGCAGCACGCGCAGTCCCTTCCCTTCGCTTCTTCGCTGTGCGGAGCCTGCTACGATGTCTGCCCGGTGAAGATCGACATCCCCGAAGTGCTGATCCACCTGCGCGGCCGTGTCGTCCGCGAGCAAAAAAGCGCCCTCGACCCCGAAGCTCTGGCGATGAAGACGGCCGCAGTCATCTTCACCAGCCGCGCGCGCTTCGAGGCGGCGCAGCGACTGGGGCGCATCGCACAATGGCCGTTCCAGTCGAAGGGCTGGATGCGCAACCTTCCCGGCATGCTGGGCAACTGGACCCGCGTGCGCGATCTGCGCGCCCTGCCGCAGCAGACGTTCCGCGAATGGTGGAAGGCCCGCGCCAAAGCGGAGAGGAAAAACGGCCGTGGCTGATGCGCGCGCAACAATCCTGGAAGGAATCCGCTCTGGCCTGCGCGATGTCGATCCATCCGACGCAGCCGCCGACTACGCTGCCATCCCGCGCACGTACATCCGCGCAGGACAGCTCGACCTCGACGCGCGCCTGCACCTGCTCAAAGAACGCCTCCGCGATTACGACACAAACGTCGTCGACACCGACGCCGCATCTCTCCCGAGTACGATTCACGAGGTCCTCACCAGCCACCAACAAAAAAACGTCATCGCCGCCGACGGTCTGCCTCAGGAAATCCTCCCCAGCGACTTCCCCTTCATTTCCGAACGCAACGCCAGCGCCGACACCCTGAACGCCTGCGATGGCATCGTCACCGTCTGCAGCGTTGCCATTGCCTTCACCGGAACCATTGTCCTCACCCACGGCGCCGGCGAAGGTGCGCGGCGGCTGACGCTGGTACCCGACCGCCATCTCTGCATCGTCCGCGCGGAGCAGGTGGTCGAGACGGTGCCCGAAGCCATCGATCGCCTCGCGTCCTTCGCCACTCATCCCTTGACCTTTATCTCAGGCCCTTCGGCAACCGCCGACATCGAGATGACCCGCATCCGCGGCGTTCACGGACCGCGCTTTCTTGACGTTGTGCTGGTGCGGTGAGTCCACCTGCGCGGACGCGATCCCCTGCGAGAGGCGCGCCGATACGCTGGTTCGCTGCCGTCCGGTAACCATCGTACCGTGCTGGTGACTTCTCTCTAAGGCCTGTATTGCCTGTTACATGCGAAAATATGAATCGTCTGTTATGCTCTTTGGTTCGCGTGGTACAGTTCCTGAGCGCGGCTCAGGGTATCGGACGCGGAGAGCTTAAACCTGATTTCGTGGAGGTTGTGTGCCGGTTAACGCCTGGGTGTGTGTTTTTCTTGCCGTGAGCGCCTTGTCGCTCATTGTTGCGTGGTTTTTCACACGAGAAAGGCTCGGTTCTCACCCGAGCGCGCTAGCCATGCAGCAGATTGCCGCCTCCTTTAGTGCGGCCACAAAAGGACATATGAAGAGCCGTTTATTTTCGTCGCGCTGGATCAAATTCTCCACCGCCCTCGCCACACTCGTCCTGCTCGGTCAAGGCGCTGCTTTTGCGGAGTCATCGGGCGGCGAAGCCAATCTGCAACTCCCCGATTTGCGGTCCGTGAATTTTTTCGGCATGAACGGACATGCCCTCCTGACCATCGGATTGCTGTTCTGCGTCGGCGGCCTGTTATTCGGCATGGCGATCTATATCCAGTTGAAGAACCTGCCGGTTCATCGCACCATGCGCGAAATCTCCGAAATGATCTATGAGACCTGCAAAACCTATCTGGTGACGCAGGGCAAGTTCATTCTGCTGCTCTGGGCATTCATCGCGGTTATTATCGCGCTGTACTTCGGCTATCTGGCCCCGGTCCCGGGAAAATCGATTGCGGTGACCCTGCCCATCATTTTATTGTTCAGCCTCGTCGGCATCGCGGGCAGCTATGGCGTGGCCTGGTTCGGAATTCGCGTCAATACGTTTGCCAACTCCCGCACCGCATTCGCGGGATTGCGCGGCAAACCCTATCCACTCTTTGCCATTCCGCTGAAAGCCGGCATGAGCATCGGCATGTTGCTGATCTCGGTCGAGCTGCTCATCATGCTGTTCATCCTTTTATTTATCCCACGCGATTATGCGGGCGCATGCTTTATCGGTTTTGCCATTGGCGAATCGCTGGGCGCCGCGGCCCTGCGTATTGCCGGCGGCATTTTCACCAAGATCGCCGACATTGGCGCCGATCTCATGAAGATCGTCTTCAAGATCAAGGAAGACGACGCGCGCAACCCAGGTGTAATCGCAGACTGTACCGGTGACAATGCCGGCGACTCCGTCGGCCCCAGCGCCGACGGCTTCGAAACCTACGGCGTCACCGGCGTGGCCCTGATCGTATTCATTTTGCTGGCAGTCAAGAGTCCCACCACCCAGGTGCAACTGCTGGTGTGGATCTTCGTCATGCGCGTGGGCATGCTGCTCTCCAGTGCGGTTGCGTACTTCCTCAATGGCGCAATCGCTCGCGCCAAATACGCCGATAAAGATGAAATGGACTTTGAGGCGCCGCTGACCTCGCTGGTATGGATCACCTCCATCATTTCCATCATTCTGACCTACATCGTCTCGTACTACATGATCCCGACCCTCGGTGACGGAACGATCTGGTGGAAGCTGGCTTCTATCATCTCGTGCGGAACGCTGGCGGGTGCGCTCATCCCCGAACTGGTCAAGGTTTTCACCTCAACCAAGTCGAGCCACGTCAAAGAAGTGGTGAAATCGGCGCAGGAAGGCGGAGCTTCCCTGGGGATCCTGTCGGGATTCGTGGCCGGCAATTTTTCCGCCTACTGGCTGGGACTTTGCATGGTCGGGCTGATGGGCATGGGCTATTACTTCAGCCGTGGCATACCGGATTTACAGCACGATCCAGCGGGTTTGATGCTCGCTCCTGCTGTCTTCGCCTTTGGCCTCGTCGCCTTCGGCTTCCTTGGCATGGGTCCAGTCACGATTGCCGTGGATTCCTACGGGCCGGTCACCGACAATGCTCAATCCGTCTACGAGTTGTCGCTGATCGAAAATGTCCCCGGCATCGAAGCTGAGCTGAAGAAGGACTACAACATCGCCGAGGTGAAGTTCGAACGCGCAAAACACCTGCTGGAAGCCAATGATGGAGCCGGCAACACATTCAAGGCTACGGCAAAGCCGGTGCTGATCGGCACAGCTGTGGTCGGCGCAACCACCATGATTTTCTCCATCATCATGGCCCTCACCGGCGGACTCACCCACGACGTCGCGAACCTCTCTCTGCTGCACGCGCCATTCCTGCTCGGGTTGATCACCGGTGGCGCGATGATCTACTGGTTTACAGGCGCTTCCATGCAGGCAGTCACCACCGGCGCTTACCGCGCAGTTGAGTTCATCAAGGCAAATATCAAACTGGAAGGCGTGGAGAAGGCATCGGTCAGTGACAGTAAGAAGGTGGTAGAGATCTGCACAAAGTACGCGCAGAAGGGCATGTTCAACATCTTTATCGCCGTCTTCTTCGCTACCCTTGCCTTCGCATTCATTGAGCCGTTCTTCTTCATCGGCTATCTCATCTCAATTGCCATCTTCGGCCTCTACCAGGCCATCTTCATGGCCAATGCCGGCGGTGCCTGGGACAATGCGAAGAAGGTCGTTGAGGTCGACCTGAAACAGAAAGGAACCCCTCTGCACGACGCAACCGTTATCGGAGACACCGTGGGCGATCCCTTCAAAGACACCTCCTCGGTCGCCATGAACCCGATCATCAAGTTCACCACCCTGTTCGGATTACTGGCTGTCGAGCTTGCCGTGACCCTCAGTGCAAGCAATCCGAAGCTCACAGAAACCCTGGCAGTCGTTTTCTTCCTGGTCTCGGTGTTCTTCGTGCGGAAATCGTTCTATGGCATGAGGATTGAGTCCAAAGCAAACTGACCTCTGTCCTGTATTGAAGAAAACCGTCGCCCGGAAACGGGCGACGTTTTTCTTTCTCCAAACGATTTTCTTCGGAGCCCGGCGTCCCATCTGCCGAAGGCGCGACCAGCTTGCTCAGCTCCGTCATCTTTCCGCGACACAACTGAACGCTGAACGCTGTCCGCTGAACGCTGGACTGATACCCTCAAATCATGATCAAGGGCATTACCCTCATTCGCCCCGTGCACTCTCCGGCTCACTTCGACGAGCTGGTGAGCTTCTTTTCCGCACTGGGCTTTGAGCCAGGCCGCGGCTGGGATGAACCACCCCGGCAGCCGGGCGCAGCAAGCCGCGGACGCCCCTTTCTGGCGCCTCTGGGCAATCTCGAGTTTGTCGACGGCGCGCTTCCCACCCTG
>JBEKIN010000102.1:0-14163 GCA_050011735.1 Acidobacteriaceae bacterium
CCGCAAGAGTTGGCACCGAGATGTAACCCGTGGAAACACCCTGATTCGTGCGCGTCCCCTGATAGTCGCCGAAGAAGAAGACCTTGTCGCGCCGGACCGGGCCGCCGAGCGTGCCTGCGAATTGATTTTGCCTGAAGGCGGAGCGCGTCGGATCGAAATAGCCGCGCGCATCGAGCGCCGTGTTGCGCAAGAATTCGAAGGCGCCGCCGTGCAGCTCGTTGGTTCCGGGTTTGGTCACGACGGTGACCATGCCGCCGTTGTAGTTGCCGTATTCGGGATCGAAGTTGTTGGTCAGGACGCGAAACTCTTCGATCGAGTCGAGCTCGGGAATAATAGAAGTCCCGCCGTTCATGTGCTCCTGCACATCGATTCCGTTGACCTCAAAGCCGTTGGACGATTCACGCTGACCGTTGATCGAGAGATTGCCCGGATTGAGGTCGCCGGAGGGGTCCAGACTGCCGGTGACGCCTGCCATGATGACCGAGCTTGGCAACAGCGTGGAGATGGGCGCCACGCCCGGCTGGATGGCGAGCAGGTCGGTGTAGCTCCTGCCGTTCAGGGGTAGGGCGGTCATTTCCGTGCCCGATATCACCTCGCCCAGGTGCGTCGCGATGGTATCCACCTGGAGGCCGGAGCTGGTGGTGACGGTGATTGTGTCGGAGTGCGCGGCGATGGAAAGGGTGAGGTCCTCCTGGAGGGCTGCATCCGTGTCCACGGTCAGATTCAATTTTCGCTGGGTCGCAAATCCAGGGGCCGAGATGGTGAGGTCGTACTCCCCGACAGGAAGGTTGGGGAAGGAGTAGAGGCCCTGTTTATCCGAGGAGGCTCGATAGACGCTCCGCTGGCCGTTGTTGATGAGCTCGAGTGTCGCCTCCGGAATGACGGCTCCCGTGGGATCGCGGACGGCGCCCGAGATGCTGCCTCCGGTGGCGGCCCGCAGCGGCCAGGCGGCAACAACAAAAAACAGCACGGCCAAACTCAACCGTGTCACTCTGGCGCCCGTGAATGGGGATATCGATCTCGGACCAGACATCTGCACCTCGGTGATCGAAGCCTGACGAGACCCCACATTTTCGATTGCAGTGACAGTACGCGCCATCCTGAGCATTCGGATTGCCGGCACTATTTTTTTATTCTTTGGCCGCCAGGGCAATCCGACGCCGAGATTCCCGCGTACTCATTGCAACGAGCGGCGAGTTCTGAGCTTCCCACCCATCTCCCCCGACTGCTTCAGGTTCTCCGTTCCGGCCCCTGAACCAAATTGAATCTGGAGGACCGTATGTCGAAGCTTAAGCCTGTAGTCGGACTCCTGTTGAGTCTGCTGATTGCCGTCCCGCCTGGCGCACTTGCGTCGAGCCACCGGGAGGCGCCCATCACCGCTCTGGATCACACGGCTGACATCACCGACTTCTACGCCTTTGTCAGCTACGATCACCCGGATCGCGTTACTTTCATCATGAACGTCGATCCGTTTTTGCAGCCGAGCAATGGACCGAATTACTTTCCATTCGATCCATCGATCGTCTATCAGATCCAGATTGACAACAATCAAAGCGCTCTGCCAGCCGTTGTCTTCCAGTTCCGATTTCAAACCAACATCCTCGATCGGGGTCTGCCGGTCGGATTTGCAGGAGCCGGTTCCGGCGTCGATGCACCGGCTAATTCGCCCGCGCCGATCAAACCTGGCACACCCATCGTGCCTCCAGCCATCACCACGCTCACCGGACCTGGGGCTGCAGGCCTGAGCCTGCAGCAGACATTCACCGTAAACATGATCAAAGGGGGCAGGACTACGGCGCTGATAAATACGACGGGCAGCCCGCTGATCGCCGTTCCCAGCAATGTGGGTCCGCGCACCATGCCGGACTACGATTCCCTGGCCGCGCAGGGCATCTATAGCCTGCAGGGCGCTGACGGTGCTGACGACATCCGCGTGTTCGCCGGCACGGTTGCGGATCCCTTCTTCATCGACCTGGGCGCGACCTTCGATAGCCTCAACTATCGCGCTGGCAGTGGAGTTGAAGCACTCACACCGGAACAGGACGCCAACGATCAGCTCAATTCAGCCCCGGATTCGGTTTCCGGGTTCAACGTCAACACCATCGCGATCGAAGTGCCAATCAAACTCCTGACCAGCGATGGAAGGATCCACGCCGCTGCGGATCCGAAGGCAATGATCGGCAGCTGGGCGACGACCTCCAGGCCGCAGATCACCATTCGCCAATCCTGGTCGCCTTTCCAAAACCGTGACGTTCTGGCCCAGGTACAGCGTCTGGGCAATCCCCTGATCAACGAACTGGTCATTGGCACGGGCAGCAAGGACTACTGGAGCATGTCGCAGCCGATCAACGACAGCCAGTTTGCCGCGTTCGACCTCGATCCGCTCATCGCAAGAGTATTTAACGCGGTGTATGGATTTAACATTCCCACTCCGCCGCGCACCGATCTGTTGCCGCTCGTCACCTACGCGCCGCCGATTGCCCCGGCAGGTACGCCAGCCGGTCCGATCTCTGACCTGCTGCGGCTGAACACCGGCGTGGCGCCTACCCCGCAGGCCGAGCGCAAGCGCCTGGGCCTCATTGCCGGCGATCCAGCCGGATACCCCAACGGCCGCCGTGTCACCGACGATGTGGTGGATATTGTGGAACGCGTGGCCATTGGCGGCGTTTTGGTCAAAGGCTTCAATGTCGCGCCGAACAACCTGCTCGGCGATGGCGTCAACGCACCGGATGTTCCTACCCAGGAGACGTTCCCCTATATTCACTACGCATACAGTGGACGCGACAGCCGTCATATCAGCCCCGGCGATCCCACGGGCTGTGGCGATCAGCCGACTTCCAGCAGCGCTCAGAACTCGGATGCGCCGCCGGCAAACCAGGGAGGCTCCTCGGCTTGCCCTGATTAACCCCCCCGGGCTGGCAGACCACAACCCGGTTCTCTGCGCGGAACTTATCTCCGCGCAGAGAACCAACTTTCTCTGACTCTGAAGACAAAGGTCACTTATGAAATTCCGGCACTTATCGCTATTCGCCCTCGTTGTGGCTCTCTGCGGACCGGTGCTGGCGCAGGAAGCGGCCGCTCAGGAGCGGACACCCGCGCAGCAACGCATTGCAGAGGCAAGGCAGCAGATCGCCGCGGATCCCAAAAAGGTCCAGGCCTATAACGAACTGGCGATCGCCAGTCTGCGGCGCGCCCGAGAGACCGCAGATCCCAGGTACCTGAACGATGCGGATGCTGCACTTGCTGAGGGCCTGAAACTGGATGCGACGGACTTCCGCCTGCAAAAAACTCAGGTCGCCCTCATGTTGAGCCGTCACGAGTTTGTTCAGGCAAGGGAGGCGGCTGCTCTCCTCCATCGTCACACGCCCGACGACGTGATGACGTATGGATATCTCGCCGAGGTGGACATCGCCCTCGGCAATTACGCGGAAGCAGAGACGAACGCGCAGTGGATGATGAATCTGCGGCCCAACAATACGCCGGCGCTTCTCGTCGGCGCCAGATTGCGGACATTGTTCGGCGATATGCATGGAGCAATCGATTTTCTGAACCGCGCGTATTCGCAGACATCGCCCAGTGAAATCGAAGACCAGGCCTGGATCGCCGACCAGATCGCATCGATTCAGATCGAATCCGGGCAGATCGATTCGGCAGCGCAGACCCTGGCGCAGGCTGAGCAACTGTTTCCACACTATCCCTACACCACGGAGAATCTGGCGCGCGTTTGCATTGCCCAGAATCGAGCAGGCGATGCGGTGCAACTATTAGTGCAGGCCGCATCGATCGATCACGATCCGCACATTCTCTATCAGTTGGCAAAAGCGCAAATAGCTGCAGGAAAATTGAACGAAGCGCGTGCCAGCTATGCGGAGTTCGAGAAACTCGCCACCGAACCGGGAGGCGCAACCGATGCGTCGAAACTCGATCTGATCCTGATGTATGCCGGAAGCCCCGCCAACGCCCCCAAAGCGTTGCAGCTTGCGCAGCAGGAGATTGTATTGCGGCAGGATGTGTGGACGCTGGACGCATATGCCTGGGCGCTCTATGCCAATGCCAGATTCCAGGACGCGGACGCGGCGGTGCAGAAGGCAATCGCGGTCGGAATCCAAAGCGCGCAGATCTTCGATCACGCCGGTCACATCGCGCAAGGGCTGAACCACAACACGGACGCCGCCAGGTATTTCAAGCTCTCGCTTCAATCCAATCCTGCATCGGAGGTTGCCGCGGATGCCATTCAATCTGCCAACCTGGTGGTGGGGCCGGATCACAGCGTGAAAGTGGCCACTCAGTCGGCTCCCGTGCCCGATCTGTCGCGGGATGCGATGGGAGAGATATTGATCGCTTCGCACTCGCCGGATCGCATGACTCCATCCGCCGGCGCCGCACTGGCCAACGTGGCGCCCGCCTTTCGACCTGTACCGGAAGCATTACTAACACCTCAACCCACTGGAACTGCCCGCCTGATCCAAACCGCACAAGCGACTGTCGCGCGCAATTCGCAGGACGCGAGCGCGTATGCGGGATTGGGCGCCGCTTACTTCCAGCATGCGAGAGAGACAGGCGACGTAGGAGACTATCAACTCGCTGAGGAGTCCCTTGCTAAGTCGCTCGATCTTGATTCCACGGATTTTTCGACGGATGAAGCCCTCGAGACCCTCGCCGCGGTGTGCATGGGTGAGCATCGCTTCGCCGACGCGCTTCGTTACGCCCAGAAAGCACTGTCGCTCGGAACAGGCGACCTCTCGCCCTTCGCCATCGTCGGCGACGCCTACGCCGATATGGGCGAGTATGACAAAGCAGCGGCTGCCTATGGGAGACTGACGCCTCGCGATATGGTACTGGCCCCGCGTGCCGCCTATGCGCGCGACAGCCGGATTTCCTATCTCAGGTTTATCGCTGGCGATACAGCAGGGGCGATCGCCCTGATGAAGACAGCAGTCACGGAGGGAGTTGAAGCTCAACTCCCGAGCGAGAATATGGCATGGCTGTACTACGAACTGGGCGAATACGAAACTCAGGCCGGCGATATCGCTGCTGCCGACGCGGCTTACCTCGCCGCGCTTAATACCCATTCGGGAGACTATCGCGCATTGGCGGCGCTGGCTAAGCTCAGAGCGAACAACGGCAGATACGCGGACGCCGTCGTGCTCTATCAACGAGCCATTGCGGTCGTGCCCATGCCGATCTTTGTTGCGGAGCTCGGGGATCTCTATACGAAGATGGGGCATCCCGAGGAGGCGCATAAGCAGTATGCGCTGGTTGAATACATCGGATTGCTGGGGCACATCAATCAGGTCCTCCACAATCGCGATCTGGCGGTCTTTTTTGCCGATCACGATATAAAGCTCACTGAGGCAGTCGACCTCGCCAGGAAAGAGCTTGAAGTCCGGCGCGATGTATACACCTGGGACGCGCTGGCTTGGGCTCTCTACAAGAATGGGAAGCTCGCCGAGGCCGCAGAGGCAAGCGAGAAGGCCATGCGGTTCGGGACGCAAGACTCGCTGCTTCTCTTTCACGCGGGAATGATCGACGAGACAATCGGCCACACGGAGCAAGCTCGGAGCGAACTGCAGAAAGCGCTCCAGATTAATCCGCATTTCCATCTGGTCTATTCAAACACCGCGAAAGAGCGGCTTGCCACGCTGGAAGCGCGAGCCGAATCGAGGGAGGGACGGACCAGCCATGCTCGCTAAGAGATATTTCCCGCTGCTTCTGCTGCTGAGCCTCTGTCGGATGGCTTTGGCTCATCCCATGGGTAATTTCAGCGTGAACCACTACTCCAGAATCACTGTGGAGGACGACCGGATTCGCGTTCGGTATCTGATCGACCTGGCGGAGATCCCCACCTATCAGGAACTGCAGCGGGCGAATATCTCGCCCACCGCGATCGATCCTAAGTCGACGGCGGTGATTAACTATGTGACTCTCCGGGGCAAGGAATTGCTGAATGGTCTCATTCTCGACGTAAGCGGCACACCAGTTCCTCTTCGCATGATCTCGAGCGAAGTCATTTTTCCGCCCGGCGCCGGAGGTCTGCCCACAATGAAGATGGGCTTCATTTATGAAGCGGCTTACCCGTCGACGATAGACCGGCAGCGCATCGAAATTCATTACGCAGACGGCAATTACCCAGGGCACAACGGATGGAAGGAAATTGTAGTTCCGGCATCCGGTAGCCAATTACTGCGCAGTTCGGCACCCACAACGGACCGCAGCGACGAGTTGAGCAACTATCCGACAGATTTGCTCACCAGTCCGCCGCAGGATCTGGAAGCCTCGCTGGTGGCCGCGCTCCCGCCCTTGCCGGCAACAGACGCAATTCCGCAGCCAACTCGGTCACTACGGTCAGTCGCGGCTCCGACGGTCGTGGCGATACCTTCGCTGCATCGTGCCAAAGTCAACCGCCGAAGGGCGCCAGAGCAGCCTGCGATTCCGCACGCCGCAACGGCGCCTGGATCGTCTACAGCTACATCGCCGGTGTCGGCCACCATGAATCTCCGGGCCAATCGGCAGCAGACGCCGCGCAGCAGATTCACTGAGTTGATTCAGGCCCAGCATCTTAGCGCGTGGTTCCTGTTCACCGCGGCCCTCATTGCTATCGGTCTGGGAGGGCTGCACGCGCTGGAGCCCGGCCACGGTAAGACCATTGTCGCCGCCTACCTGGTGGGCTCGAAAGGAACAGCGCGTCACGCAGTGCTTCTGGGGATGATCGTGACCGCGTCGCATACGGTCGGCGTGTTTGCTCTTGGAGCTATCACTTTGTACGCGTCACGCTATATTATCCCGGAACAACTCTATCCCTGGCTCGGGGCCCTCTCCGGAATCACCATTGCGGGGCTCGGCAGCTATATGTTCATGCGTCGCCTCACCGGTACGGCTGCGGATCACTCTCACGCACCTGGCGCATCTCACACTCACTGGATGTTCTGGAAGCGGCCGGCGCCCGGAGCGACGGGATGCAATCCGGTCGAAAACGACTTAATTCCCAAACGATCCGTCAGCTTGCCCCAGCTCTTTACCCTGGGCATCACCGGCGGAATTATTCCTTGTCCGGCCGCACTTATCGTACTTTTGAGCGCGTTCGCCCTCCATAGAATCGGCCTGGGGTTCTTTTTGATTGTGGCCTTCAGCGTCGGACTCGCCTCCGTTCTGATCAGTTTTGGCATGTTAATGGTCTACGCACGTCGTTTCATGACCCGCCTCCAGATCGACGGTCCTCTTACCAGGCGCTGGCTCCCAATTGCTTCTTCAGGATTCATCACAGTTCTCGGTTTGACCCTCGCCGTTCAGGCCCTCGCCACGGTTCGACTGGGACCGCACATGCTCTCCAAAGAGCGGCTTGGCCCCGTCTTGTTTTTGACAATCCTTGGTCTGATTCTCGGCATGCGGCACTCTACCGATGCCGATCACGTGGTTGCGATCTCAACTATTGTCAGCAAACAGCGTAGCATTCGCAATGCCGCATTCATCGGTTCCGTCTGGGGCCTGGGCCACACCATCACCATCTTTATCGTCGGCTCCCTCATCATCCTCTTCGGGGTTGAGATTCCAACCCGGCTGGGCTTATCCATGGAGTTTACCGTGGCTGTCATGCTCGTTCTCTTAGGCGCTCTGAACCTTTCCGGAGTTATGCAGAAGCTGACAAATTCTCTGACCCCAATGGTTCCCGTGCGTGCCAACGAGCCCCGCCCAGGGCGACCGGCCAAAGACATGACGAGAATAGAAACGTGGATAGACAATTCGGTCGGCAGATTCGGTCTCTATCAATGCCTGAGGCCGCTGGTCATCGGTCTCGTTCACGGACTTGCCGGGTCTGCGGCGGTGGCGCTCCTTGTCCTGTCCACTATTCACAACCCAGTCTGGGCGACGGTGTATCTGCTCATCTTCGGCGCTGGAACCATGATCGGGATGATGTGCATGACGGCCGCAATCGCCGTCCCCCTTACATTCGCCGGCGATCGCTTCGCCAAACTGAGCCAGCATCTTGGGATCGCCTCTGGTGTGGTGAGTCTCTGTTTCGGCTCATTCCTCGTGTATCAACTCGGCTTTCTGGGAGGGCTCTTCACAAGTCATCCTCATTGGGTGCCTAGATAGCCGCTGCAAACCCGCAGGTTCCTCCTGCCTGTCGAGGAACAGGCGCGTGTTCGGGTCGTTCGCAGAGCTATCCCCATCCCATGGGCTTCTGCAGCTCGGCGGCGGATACACAGTAAGTGTCCTCCGGCAGTCGGCATGTCGTGAGGCATTGGGAGGCGTAGGCGTAGTTCCGGGAGGATCACCGGCATCCGGACAGAACTGCCTCTCGGGAAGCGAAACTTCCGGATGGCCAACAATACGAACACCACGGCACACAACCGCGCGTAATTTGGCAAATTGGCAGCGACCATCGCTTAAGACAGGCAAAGCAACGCTCACGCGCGCGCGTTTGGACTGCAATAATTCGGGTTGGCTCACGGCGCGAGCAGTTCCCAGTTGTCGAAGCGCTTGCGGACCCCTACGGTTTCGGCTGTCTGGCCGACAGAAAACTCCAAATTGTATTTGCCATTCGGCAAATGTGTGCCATCCAGGACGCGGATGTATTCGATGTTGCCGAGTTGCCTCACTACAGGAAGAGTGGCAGACGCTACGACTCTGGTCTGCCTGAGACTGTACTCGACCTCGAAATATCTCTCTGGGAAGATCCAGTTGCGTAACTTGCCTTGCCCCTGCTGTCTCTCCGTTGAGACTAACATGATTAGTGCCTCACTTTGACTTTCGTCTGTACAGCCGAACGCTTGCATTGTGCGGCGGTGATATTCCCCTGGCCTTCGGCGCTCATCGTGTGCTTCTTCCTAAGAAAGCGGGCAAGCTTCTCCGGGCTTGATCCTGCGCCCGTCAGCACGGGCTTGTTGGAGGCAGGCACTTTTTTCCGAATCAACTGAGGAAACAAGATCCCCTGTCGCCAAACGGATCACTTTACCATCAGGCAGCGACACATCGGAGTTTGAGGGAACGTCTACGAGCGTCAATTGATCGCCTAATCGCATCTCTCTCGCCAGCCGCTCTCCAGGTGCTTTGCCGGCCTGACTCCAGATCCCCGTGCTCTTGCTGATCCTTCCTGAAGACGTACAAGTCATCAGCGATCACTTCGAGTAGCTGAGTGGTGCGATTGTCTTCGCCCACACGGCCTTCCCTATGTGTGACTTTCTTCGACATCATCGATACCGCCGGAGTCGACTTCTATCGCAGGAACCTTAAGGCTCAACTTAAATTGTCCCATCGCGCCAGCTTCCAATGCTGTTCTAAATTGCTCATCGACGCAGTGCTTGAGGTATGTGCAGCCGTCCTTTCACCTGTGTCCTGATCCTTCGTCTCTTCGCAAACGTCGAGCACATAAGGGTGATGATGTTTCATGGTCACTAAGCGGCGAGAATCGCACGCACCGCGCCCACTATACGCCTTTGCTGCCCTGTCATTTTGCCCACTTCTGATTGTGCAATCCAGACGCGCATCGAAGCGCCACCGTTGCAGCCCATCGCCTCCACTATCGCTTGCCGCGAGTCGTCCCCCACTGCCCGCGCAATCCAGGCCATCAAGTCCAGCATTTCTTCTGGCGTTTCCGGTCAAGTGGCTCATAGTGCCTCGCTCGTTGATTGGTTCGCGGCCAAAAAAAGGCTGAGAACTCTATGAGGGTCGCATCGCCTGTCAGGAATGGTGAGATGGAACGTCAAAGGCGGTGCAGCGACCTTTGCACCTGACTTTGCGGTAGAGGTGACGCCGATAGAGAACTGGTTAGAACTTGAGGGACAACGCGACCTTTCAGTTGTGCCTGGGCATGCTCGCGCTAAGGCTTGCGTCAGAAAGTCGCCGCGAGCTTTCCCATTCGGAACGGATTACCGGCAATACGGAACTTTCAACGATGGAAACCGTCGGGCAACCTGATTGGCGCAGCAAAGTTCCCAGTTGCCGACGACACGTCCAAAACCCTCAACAAAGGTCAGGACGCATAACGAATGAGCGACCTGGGCTGGCGCAGTACCGTTCACTCGTCAGTCGGAGTAGTGGGCCACGACGCGGATGACTCTGCCGTTGGGATCGAGTTCCATGAACTCGGCGGTTTGAGTGCCACGCTGGTTGTTGAAGAGCAGGACGACGCTGGAGACCCCGACCAGGACGTCGATGAGGTCAAAGCGGAGATTGGGGAAGGCGTCGAGACCGAGCTGGAAGTAGCTGCGCAGACCGACGATCCCAGTGACGGTGCCGGATTGCTCCTTGAGGAGTTTAGCTGCGGCGGGCGAAGAAAGGACGACGTTCGAAGCATAGTGGGAGAGGATGCGGTCGAGATTGTGGGAATTCCAGGCGGCGATCCAGTCGCGGGCGAATTGCCGGGCTTCGAGAGTGGTGGGCATATAAAGTTGGCTCCAGAGACGAAAGGTTAGCATGCGGATTGGCCCGGCGCTGGAAGCCCCTGTGCTCTTTCCGAGAGCGGATGTTTCAGCAATCGAATCGCTTCGACTTTTTCACTCGTGCCGAACATCCCGCCCTGGCTTAGTTCCATCAATCGCACTCTTAAAAATAACCTCCAATCGATCGATGTAGCGCATATCCCGGCCTTCACCGCAATCGCGTTGTCTGATACACGAACCAGCGTCAGTTACCTCCCCTGTGAGCAAGTCGACAAGCTCCCAGCCGTCCTCATCCGTTGCACCCAACGCCGTGGAGCTGTGGATAGCAGCGAAGCATGTGTTGCTCGCCTCGCTAAAATCGACCTTCTCTAACCGAAGGATTGTGTCATTGTCTGTGTTGTTGCGTATGTATTGATCGGCCAAGGTCTACAGGCTGCCGGCCACAGGTTCGGCTGCCTCCCATTACCTCCGTACCGTCCCCCCTCCACTTTCCCCTTGCCATTCCCCGGCCCACCCAGCCACACTACTTATAGTCAGAAATCTAACCAGAAAGGCCTCGCCACCCGCGAGGCCTTTCCTCTTGGAGCTATCCCGTGACCAACCTCTGCTCGTTCGCCCTCGACAGCGGCCGCCGCTGCGACGCGCCCGCCCTCCGCAACTCCGACTACTGCCGCCACCACGATCCCAGCCACCCTCGCCGCCGGAGCAACACAGCCGCCGTCGCGCCCGCCCGCGATCCCGACGCCGAGCCCACCCGCGCCGCAACCGCCGCCTACTGGCGTTCCACCTTCTACCGCAGCATCCTCGCTCAGGACCTGGAAGGCCTGCAAGACCACGTCGAAGGACTCCTCGAGGCCCTCGGCGACCGCACCATCTGCCACCGCAGCGCAGGCCGCCTCTTCGCCGCCATCGAAGACCGTCGCCGCCAGCTCATGCGCGAAGCCGAACAAGCCGCGATGCGCAAAGTGCAGGAAAACCTGGCCAGCCTCACCTGCCACGGCAGCCGGCACGACCGCCTCGACCCGAAAAACAGCAAGGAGATTAAGGAGTTTGAGGCCCTCAGGGATCTACTTTCCGCTGAATTACTTAGAGCCACAGGCCCTCAACCGGAAAATGCAACTTCCTAAGAATCAAACACTTCCCCAAAACTTGACCCCAAGGGGTTGGGGGCCGATGCGATCAGCTCTTCTTCGCCTAAAGCGAGTTTGAGGCCCTCAGGGATCTACTCTCCTCTGAATTACTTAGAGCCACAGGCCCTCAACCGGAAAATGCAACTCGCTAAGAATCACACACTTCCTCAAAACTTAACGGGGAGGGGCCAAAGCTACTGCCTACCGGCTACGGGCTACAGGCTAGGAAGTTTGGTAGCGCCATCGGGGATCGAACCCGAACTCTCCGCCTTGAGAGGGCGGCGTGTTAACCAGTTACACCATGGCGCCGTTGAGGTTGGAGGCCATTCCGAGCGGGATCGCCTTTATCAATATAACAGGGGAACTGGGCCGTCCAGGCGCACGCGTTGCGCAATTCTCGTGCCGGAAACGCACCTCCCTTACACTCAATGCGTGAAGATCCGAATTGCCGCCATCGGAGCGCGTCCGCGCGAGGGATTCGACGAGCTGGCGCACATGTACCTCGATCGCATCGGGCCGCTTCTTCCTGGCAAGTCCGGCGTCGACGCGCCACGTTTCCGCTCCGAAGAGGCTTTCTGGGAGGCAATCGAACACGAGCGCGCTCGCACCGCCACCATGTTCGTCCTCCTCGACGAGCGCGGTAAGCAAATGACATCGGAGACCTTCGCCAGGTGGCTCGGGCGCGAGCGCGACGAAGGCCGCCAGCTCATCGTCTTCGCCATCGGCCCAGCCGACGGCTGGTCCGATGACTCCCGCAAACGCGCCGCGCAGCTCTTCTCGCTCGGTCCCATGACCATGGCGCACGAACTTGCCCGCGTCGTTCTCGCCGAGCAGATCTACCGCGCTCTCACCATCCTCGCTGGTCACCCGTATCATCGAGGCAGCCGGTAGCTTGTAGCCTGTAGCTCGTAGCCAGTCGCTGGCCGGCAGAGAGAATGCCTGTCGTCCTGGTTTGCTACTGGCTACTGGCTACAGGCTACCGGCTGGAGTAAAACATGACGGAATCCACCGAGGCTCGCAAAGGACTGATCCTCATCAACACCGGCCCTGGCAAGGGCAAGACGACCGCCGCGATGGGCACGGCTCTGCGCGCCGTCGGCAACGGCATGCGCGTCCTTATGCTGCAGTTCCTCAAAGGCTCCTGGCACTACGGCGAACTCGACTCGACGAAGGCCTTCGGCGACAACTTTGTCCTCCGCCAGATGGGACGCGGCTTCGTCAAAATCGGCGGCGCGGAAACCGACCCCGAAGACATTCGCCTCGTCGAAGAAGCCTGGGAAGAAGCGCGTCAGGCTATTCTGTCCGGCGAATGGGACATGGTCATCCTCGACGAGATCAATTACGCCATCAGCTACGGCATGCTCGATCCGGCCAAGGTCGTCGAAACGCTGGAAGCGCGCCCGGAAATGGTCCACGTCATCCTCACCGGCCGCAATGCCCATCCATCGCTCGTCGCCATCGCCGACACAAGCACGCCTACGAAAAAGGAGTGCTGGCGCAGCGCGGCATCGAATATTAAACGCGCCAGGAATCGAACCGGGCATCGCGCAACGTGGCCGCAATCGCTTCAATGTCTGGAGACAGAACCCGATCCTCGCCCAACGGCCGCACAATCTGCCGCAACGCGGCCACAGCTTCACTAACCCGCCGCGCCGGCTTCAGCGGCAACCGATATTCCAGCGCCTGCGCCGCGCACAGCAGTTCGATCGCCAGCAGCCTCTCGGCATTCTCCGCAATTTGCCGGAACTTCAGCGCGGCCGTCATGCCCATCGAGACGTGATCCTCTTTTCCGCCCGACGTCGGCACGCTGTCCGCGCTCGCCGGATGCGCCAGAACCTTTGCCTCATTCAGCAGCGCCGCGGCGACGATGTGCGCGATCATGAATCCCGACGAAACCCCTGGCGTCCGCGACAAAAACGGCGGCAATCCCTCATTGATGTCCGGATTTACCAGCCGATCGATGCGGCGCTCGCCGATGCCCATCAGCGTCGTCAGCGCGATCGCGCTCGTATCCAGCGCCAGCGCCAGCGGCGCGCCATGAAAATTCCCGCCGGAAAGAATCTCTCCTTCTGCAAACACCAGCGGATTATCCGTCGCCGAACCGGTTTCGATCTCCATCGTCGTCCGCGTCTGCGCCAGAGCGTCTCGCACCGCTCCGTGAACCTGCGGCATGCAGCGCAAACAATACGCATCCTGGACGCGCGGATCGTTGTGCCGGTGCGACTCGCGAATCTCGCTCTCCTCCAACAAGCCCCGCAGATGCGCCGCCGTCGCCATCTGTCCCGGATGCGGCCGCAACGCGTGAATCCGCTCGTCGAACGGCGTCGGCGTCCCCTTGAGCGCCTCCAGCGTCATCGCTCCAGCCAGGTCAGCCAGCTCTGCCACGCGCAGTGCCCGCGCCAGCGCCAGCGCACCCACCGCCGTGATCGCCTGCGTTCCGTTCAGCAGCTCCAGGCCCTCTTTCGCCTCGAGCACCAGCGGCCTAAGACCGGTCTGCAGGAGCGCCATCGCCGCCGGAACCTGCCGTCCGCCCGCGAGCACCTGCCCTTCGCCGATCAGCGCCAGCGCCAGATGCGCTAGCGGAGCCAGATCTCCGCTCGCTCCCACCGATCCGCGCGCCGGAATCACCGGATGAATGCGGTAATTCAGCA
>JBEKIN010000103.1:0-12912 GCA_050011735.1 Acidobacteriaceae bacterium
GCCGTCACTTTCTCCGGAAATCCGCCACCCGTCTCCACGCGCAGCCGCTCGATCCAAACTTGCAGCGTCTCTTGCGTCGCCTCGAACAGCCGCTTCCACTCCTCATCGCTCAGCCGATGCGTCAGCGTCACCGGCGAAAGCTGCGCCGCGTGCAGAATCTCATCCGAATACGCATTCCCGATCCCGCTCACCAGCCGCGGATCGGTCAGTGCCCGCTTGAGCGTCCGATTCTCCGCCGTCAGCGCCGCCCGAAACGCCTCGAGGTCGCATGCCATCACGTCGATCCCGCCAGGATCCACCGCACTCAGCGCCTCTTCTCCCGCAAAAACATGCAGCGATGCCCGTCGCTTCGACCCCGCCTCTGTCAGCACCAGCGATCCCGTCGCAAAATCGAACGCCGCCAGCGCATTCCGCCCCGCCAGCTTCGCGCCCGCAGGCTTCCAGTGCAGCCGCCCGGCAATCATCAGATGCAGCACCAGCCAAAGGTCGCCTTCAACCCCAATGGCAATCCTCTTCCCAATCCGCTGCAGCTCGCGCACCACGCGGCCGTTCACGTTCCCCAGCGGCGGTTGCGCCGTCCGCAAAAGAGTAAAGCTGGCCAGCCGAACCTGCTCCAGCTTCTGCCCCAGGATGCGCGCCTCCAGCGCACTCAGGTACGCTGTGATGTCGGGTAATTCAGGCATCACTCGTATGGTATCTCGCATCCCATCCGCCTTCGGAATGCGGGGAAGTGGCAAAGGCACCGCCCCGGTTGGCGTCTAATAAAAACTAATGATGGAATTCCACATCTCCCGTGAGGCCCGCGACCGCTACCAGGTCAGCGACGCGCTCTTCAATTTCGTCGGCAACGTCATCTTCGCCGACCTCGGCTCCTGCCGCGAGCTGGCCCTGCGCATGACCGAGATTCGCGCCGCCTCCGGCCTCGACCCCATCAACCCCGGCGCACTCTTCGCCATGGGGCTCATCGATGAGGTCAGCCATTTCCTCGTCGCCCAGTATCGTCGCAACCGCGACCCCCAGGTCACGCAGGCCGCTCTCGACTGGTTCGCCGCGCGCGTGGGCGAAGACAATGTCGACAAGTTGCTCCGCACCTTCGTTCAGGAATTCCCCAACGTCGCCGTCTACCGCGGCCAGGCCACCATCGACGCATGGCTCCAGGGCTCATCCGATGGTCTCGCTCATCGCGAAGCTGTCCTCGAAGAGCTGATGCTCCTCTGGCTCGCCAATCAGAACCCCGCCTTCCGCAGCTTTCGCGAGCTCTACGACGATACGAAGCTCGCCGAAAGCACCTCCTACAAACAAGTCACCGCAGCGCTCTCCAGCTATTTCGCTACACGCCCCGACACCGGCATGGGTCGCGGCAATCTCCTCGACCTCCTCCGCGCGCCCATGGAAGCTTCGCCCGACTCGCTCAGCGGACAGCTCGCCTGGATTCGCGAGAACTGGTCGCAGTACCTCGGTGAAAACCTCCGCAAAATTCTCCTCGCCGCTGACGTCCTCAAGGAAGAAGAACGCGCCATCTGGATGCGCTTCCATCCAGGCGCGCGCGACCGCCGCCACGATCCTCTCAGCGACACGCATCACTCCGAAGTCCCCGACTTCCGCCGCCATCCCGGCGACATCGAATACGAGCGCTTCAGCCCCGATCAGGACTGGATGCCCAACGTCGTCATGATCGCCAAGAGCACCTACGTCTGGCTTGCGCAGCTTTCCCGCCAGTACGGCCGCGCCATCGAGCGCCTCGATCAAATTCCCGACGAAGCACTGGAAACCCTCGCCCACCGCGGCCTTAACGCGCTCTGGCTCATCGGCGTCTGGGAACGCAGCCGCGCCTCACAAGCGATCAAGCGTATGCGCGGCCAACAGGACGCCGTCGCCTCCGCCTATTCCCTCTACGAATACAACATCGCCGGCGACCTCGGCGGCGACTACGCCTACAACAATCTTCGCGAGCGCGCCGCCCGCTACGGCATTCGTCTCGCCAGCGACATGGTCCCCAACCACATGGGCATCGACTCCCCCTGGGTCATCGAGCATCCCGAGTGGTTCCTCTCCCGCAACGATCGCCCCTGGCCCTCCTACAACTTCAATGGCCCCGACCTCTCCCACGATGGCCGCGTCTCCATCCGCATCGAGGACCACTATTACGATCAGTCCGACGCCGCGGTCGTCTTTCAGCGCCGTGACAACGCCTCCGGCCACGTCGAGTACATCTACCACGGTAACGACGGCACCAGCTTCCCGTGGAACGACACCGCCCAACTCAACTATCTCCGCGCCGATGTCCGCGAGCGGGTCATCCAGACCATCCTGCAGGTCGCGCGCATGTTCCCCATCATCCGCTTCGACGCCGCCATGACCCTGGCCCGCCGCCACGTCCAGCGTCTCTGGTTTCCCATCCCTGGCAGCGGCGGCTCCATCCCCTCGCGTGCCGAGTTCGCCATGACCCAGGAAGAATTCGATGCCGCCATGCCCCACGAATTCTGGCGCGAGGTCGTCGACCGTGTCGCGACCGAAGTCCCCGGCACCCTCCTGCTCGCCGAAGCCTTCTGGCTCATGGAGGGCTACTTCGTCCGCACCCTCGGCATGCACCGCGTTTACAACAGCGCTTTCATGAACATGCTCCGCGACGAGGAAAATGCGAAGTACCGCTCGGTCATCAAGAACACCGTCGAGTTCGATCCGGATATCCTCAAGCGTTACGTCAACTTCATGAGCAATCCAGATGAACGAACGGCGATTGACCAGTTCGGCACGGGCGACAAATACTTCGGCGTTTGCACCATGATGGCCACCCTCCCCGGCCTCCCCATGTTCGGCCACGGCCAGATTGAAGCCTTCACCGAAAAGTACGGCATGGAGTACAAGCGCCCCCGCTACGACGAGAACCCCAACCAGCACCTCGTCGACCGCCACCAGCGCGAGATTGCTCCCCTCCTCAAAAACCGTCACGTCTTCGCCGAAAGCGCCAACTTCGCCCTCTTCGATTTCTGGCGCGACGATGGCAAAGTCGATGAGAACGTTTTCGCCTGGTCCAATCGCTCCGGCGACCAGCGCGCGCTCGCCATCTACCACAACAAGTTCGCGAGCACCACCGGCACGCTGCACCGTTCCTCATCCCGCACGGACAAGGGCAGCGGCTCGCTCTACAGCGTCCAGATTCACGAAGCCCTCGCCCTCCCCGGCGATCACCACGCCGTCCTCGCCTACCAGGACAACGCCTCCGGCCTCCACTTTCTGCGCCGCCTCGGCGAAATCCGCGAGCGCGGCCTGCACCTCCATCTCGGCGCCTACCAGTACCACGTCTTCCAGAACTGGCGCGAGATGCATTCCACCGCCGACTATCCCTGGGACGCGCTCTGCAGCGACCTCAATGGCACCGGTGTTTGGAGCCTCGACGACGCCCTCGCAAAATTCAAGCTCCGCCCCGTCCACGAAGCTCTGCGGGCCGCCCTTCATGTCGACGCGCTGCGTTGCTACTCTGACCTCATCGAAGCCGAAGCCTCTCATACATCGGCGCCGCTCACGCGCGCGAGCCAGGCACCCTGCAGTCGCGAAGAAACCCTGGCCACCCTGGAGACGAACGCCGAGCGCTTCTTCAGCACCGCTTTCGAAGCGATCAAGGTGGACCTGCCTTCCGAAAAAGCACCCCCCGCCCAGCCTCAGCAGGCAACCGCATCGACAAACGGCCCACAACCTCACTCTGCCTCTGCAATCCCCGGCGAACCCCCGGCACAAACCCCAGCCGAACGAGCTGCCTCCGCGCGCGATCGCTATCACACCCTGCTTCTCGCCGCAGCGAAGCTGCCCGCGCTCGAAGCGGCCTTCGCCGACGGTTGGCCGCCCGACGCCCGCATGGTCCTGCCCAGCTACAGTCCGCAGACCACTGCCGTCATCGTCTGGGCCCCCGTGGTCGCCTGGTGTCTCCTCCGCGCCTTCGCCGATTCCCTGCCGCCCGGCCTGAGCCTCGGCGAGACCTTCGATCGTCTCTACCTGCGCTCCGCCCTCGCTGACGCATTCCACCCCCTCGGGCTCGACGGCGATGCCGCTTACCGGGCCGTCGTCCGGGTTCGCATTCTCCTCACCCGGACCCAGGAACCGGAATCCACGCCCGTCCCATCGTCGCGCGCCTGGGACGACCCCGACATCGTCTGGTTCACCGGCCTGCACGAAGCCCAGGGCCATCGCTACTTCAATAAAGAAGCGCATGAGCAGTTGCTGTGGTGGTCGGCTCTGCCCGATCTCATCGCGACGGCCGAAAAAGACCCCGGCGCCAAATCCGCAGCCACACAAAAAACTCTGCAGACCTTCGAACTCGAAGCCCGGGCAGCGATCGTAGCCGCGGAAAAAGCCGGCTATCGCCTCGACGAAATGCTGAAGCCCGCCAAGCCATCCCTCACGCGGAATCTCGACCTCTGGACCGCCGGGAAAGCCGACCTTCACGCACCAGCCACCAAGCCCGAGCCCGCCGACGACCCCGCCAACCCGCCTCCGCGCAAGCGATTCACCGGCTAAGCCGCGCGCCATGCCAGCGATATACTACCCACGGCTCCTCCCACGCCGGGATGGCGGAACTGGCAGACGCAGCGGACTCAAAATCCGCCGAGGGCAACCTCGTGGGGGTTCGACCCCCCCTCCCGGCACCACGAAAGTTCCAGCCCCGGCATGACCATGTTCTAAAACGGACTATCTGCCGCGCGCCGCCAATTACTTCCTCAAGAGCACCCTCACCACAATGCCCGAAGCCGACCCCCGGCTGTGGTATACACGCTCGGTGGCCTTCACAAAATCCGCGCGCTGAGCCGTCGCAATGTCTTCAAACCGCTGCGGATTGACGTCCGTTAGCGGAAACCACGAGCTCTCGACCTGCACCATGATCCGGTGCCCCCGCAGAAATGTGTGATTCACGTCGGGCATCTCGAAATTCACCGGCGTCACCTGATCAGGCGTCATCGCTTCCGGCGTAGAAAACGAATCCCTGAACTTCGCCCGCATCGGCTCTCCCCGCACCAGCAGATCATACCCCGGCGTTGGACCTGAATCGGGATACACGTCGATCAGCTTCACATCGAAATCCGAATCCGTCCCGCTGCTCGAAACCTGCAGCCGCGGAGACACCGGCCCCGCCACTGTCACATCATCCGTCAGCACATCGCTCGTATAGGTCAGCACCTCCGCACGCTTCGCCGCGAACCGCTGGTCACCATACATAAATTCCTCTCCCAGCTCCGTGGGCGCATCTTCCAGATACGGGACCGGCTGCCGCGGATCGCTCACGTACGCATCGAACTCCGCCTCGCTTCCTGCCGGCGCTTCAAACGACAGCTTGCCCCCCGCGTGCAGATACAGCGTCTTCTCCTCGGCATTCTTTGGCGGCCACTGGTCATACCGTACCCATCGATTGCTCCCCGTCTCATACATCCAAGCCTCCGGCAAATCGGCAGCCGGTTTGTCCTTCAGGTGCTCCTCGAAAAATGGAAACGCAATCTGATCGCGAAAGAACGCTTCGGTGTTCGCGTTCATGTTCAATGGGCCCAGGCTCGTCGCGTCCGATCGCACCCACCCCCCGTGCATCCACGGACCCATAACCAGCACGTTCTCCACTCCTGGATTCATTGCCCCAATCGCGCGCCAGGTCCGCAGCGGGCCCGCCGGATCTTCGGCGTCGAACCATCCCCCCACATTCAGCACCGCGCAATGAATCCCGTGCAGGTGCTGCGAAATGTCCCGCGCCTGCCAGTAGCCGTCATACGTGTCGTGCTGTGCGTTCTCATCGAACAGCGGATTGTGAATCAGCGCCCCAATGTCCTTCACATCCGGACCGTGCCCGAGAAAGAATGCGTATCCGTCGCTCGTTCCGTAGTCGAACCACCGCCCCAGATCCGCCGGCGGAAGCTCCGGCCCATCCGCCCGCGGCCTGAAGTAGTTCGAGTACACCTGGAACTGCGCCGCCAGCATGAACGCCCCGTTGTGATACGCATCGTCTCCTTCGAACAGGTTCGTCATCGGAGCCTCGGGAGACGCGGCCCGGATCGCCGGATGGGAATCGATGATCGACGCCGTCGTGTAGAAACCCGGATACGAGACTCCCCAGATTCCCACACGGCCGTTGTTCCCCGGCACGTTCTTCAGCAGCCACTCCACCGTGTCGTGCATGTCCGTGCTTTCGTCGGTTTCGCCCGGCCAAGGCTGGTCGACATGAGGGCGCATGTCCACAAACTGCCCTTCGGATTCATAGCGCCCACGCACATCCTGAAACACGAAAATGTATCCCGCCTTGTCAAACGCCTCCGACGGTCCTAACAGGCGCCGATACGCATTTTCTCCATACGGCGTCACGCCGAAAGGCGTGCGCATGATCAGGAAAGGATGCGCCTGCGAATTGTCCTTCGGTGCATACACCTGGGTGAACAGTGTGACCCCGTCGCGCATCGGGATGCGATATTCGTGCTTGGCGTAGTTCGCCCGGACGAACGCACCGCCCGACCGGCTCACGACTACGCGCCAGCCAATCCACGCTGTCAGAACCACCAGCGCGGCGAGCAGCAGGAGCCGGGTTGAAAGTCGCGATGGCAAGGTTCCTGCGTCTCCTTATCGGTGCGCATTTTCAGAAGTCAGTCCCGACGCCCCTTCCGATTATCCATGTGCGCGTCGAAATTGTGTCGCCCTCCGCATTTCCAGCCTTACAATCCATCAGGAAACTGAACCAGTTCGTCCCCCGGTCCCAATCCGCAGGAGCACCTCTTGAACAGCTTTCTCCGGAGCGCCCGCCCGCGCCTCTGCCTCTCCGCGCTCCTGCTCGCGATCCTCGCGGCGCGCGTCTCCGCTCAAACACCCGAACACGCACGCGTTCTAGCCGCCTCGAACCGCACCATGTCCGCCACTCTCATCGTGACCCCGGGCAAGCCTCCACTCGAAATCCAGGACCTCCCGGCAAAGCGCACCGTCATCCTTCCCCAGCTTTTCACCATCACTTTAGCGAACGGCTCAGCCCTCCATTCCTCTGACCTGCGCCCCGACGGAAGCATCGCAGCCATCTCCAGCCCAACCGAAAAGCAGCTCTGCGCAGACAGTGACGACCCTACTTCCGGCGCTCGCTTCCACTGGTGCCTGCTCGTCCCGGCGAACAGCCGTTACATGCGCGAGCAACTTACCATCCACGCCGGCGCGCGCGAACTCCCCATCACCCAGGTACATCTGCTCCAGTTTCGGGATCCACGCGCCCACGTCATCGGAGCCGTGAAAGGATCTCCCGCAGCCGACGACTGCCTGTACTTCGCCTTCGAGCATCCATTCTCCCTCACCACCGTCGACCGCGGCACCGTCGACGCCGCTATCTCCCGCGTACTTCCCTTACAAGCCAACCAGACAGTCACTTACTCGGAAGTTATCGGAACTTACTCGCCCGGCCAGTTGCGCCGCGAGTTTCTCGCTTACATCGAGCGCGAACGACCTCGCCCCTACACGCCGTTCCTGAATTACAACACCTGGTACGACATTGGCTACGAGAACCGCTACTCCGAATCCGGCGCCCTCGATCGCATTCACACCTTCGGCACCGAGCTCGTCGAGAAGCGCCACGTCCAGCTCGACTCCTTCGTCTTCGACGATGGCTGGGACGATCCCACCTCCTTCTGGGGCTTCAATCACGACTTACCCGACGGATTCACTCGCATCGCTCAGCAAGCCGCGACTTACCACGCCGGCGTCGGTGTCTGGCTCTCACCGTGGGGCGGCTACGCCGAGCAGAAGCGCCAGCGTATCGCCAATGGCAAATCCCTCGGATACGAAATCATCGCCAATGGCTTTGCTCTCTCCGGACCGAAATACTTCCGTGACTTCTCTGGCATCTGCTCTGCCATGATTCGCAATTACGACATCAACGCATTCAAAATCGACGGTACGGGCAACGCCGACCGCGTCTTTCCCGGCTCGGTCTTCGACAGCGACTTCGATGCCGCTATCCATCTCATCCATCAAATCCGCTCGGAAAAGCCGGGCATCTTCATGAATCTCTCCACCGGCACTTATCCGTCTCCGTTCTGGCTCTTCTATTCCGATACCATCTGGCGCGGCGGCGACGATCACGACTTCGCCGGCGTAGGCAGCCGGCGCCAGCGCTGGATCACCTACCGCGACGCACAAACCTATAGCAATGTCGTCCAGGCCGGCCCGCTGTTTCCCCTCAACTCCCTCATGCTCCACGGCATGATCTTCGCCCAGCAGGCCGAAGACCTCAGCACCGATCCCCACCAGGATTTCCTCGACGAAGTCCTCTCCTTCTTCGGCAGCGGCACGCAGTTACAGGAGATGTACATCACGCCCTCCCTGCTCACCCCCGCCGACTGGGACATCCTCGCGAAGGCCGCGCGCTGGTCCCGCGACCACGCCGCCATTCTCAAGGACGTTCACTGGATCGGCGGCGACCCCGGCAACCTCCAGGTGTATGGATGGGCCGCGTGGAGTCCGCACGGCTGGCTCGTCACTCTGCGAAATCCCTCCGCCCAGCCGCAGACCTTTAACCTCGACCTGGCCGCCGCCCTGGAGCTCCCCGCGAGACACCCCGGCGCCTTCGCCGTCACCCAGCCCTTCGCGACCTCTGCCGTCGCCCCGCTGCACTGGCGCTCCAATCAAACCGTCGCTCTCCCCCTGCATCCCTTCGAGGTCCGCATCTTCGAATCGGAGCGCACACCGTAAACTGCAAGCGTTTCCGCAGACGGCCCCGCCGCCGCCCCTCATCACCGCTGCCCATTTTCGAACAGCACCCTCCACTTCCGAACAGCCGCCGCGCGCTCCGCCTCCTGCAAACCACGCAGCTTCATCCACTTTCGCCAGCCCTCGCCCCCGCATCGGCGGCGTTAAAATTGCTGATCCCCCATGAAGGAGACCCCGCATGACCGCGTTGGCCCAGGATCTTCGTTTCGCCCTGCGACAGCTCCGAAAATCCCCCGCCTTCACCTTCACCGCCATCGTCACGCTCGGCCTCGGCATCGGCGTCAACGCCGCCATGTTTTCCGTCATCGAGCAGGTGCTCCTTCGCCCCCTCCCGTATCGCGATGCCTCGCGCCTGGTCCTGATCGCTCCGCACCCCGTCAACAACGGTGGCTTTGACCCCGCTTCCCTGCCCGACGTCCGCGACTGGAAATCCCGCAGCCACGTCTTCTCCGGCATGGCCTGGTGGACCATCCAGGTCCCCACCCTGCGCAATCGCGACAGCGCCACCCTCGTCGCCCAGATCAGCGCCAGCCCCAATCTCCTCGATGTCCTGGGCGCACAGCCGGTCCTCGGCCGCAGCTTCCTCCCTGACGACGCAAAGCCGGGCGCAAGCCTGGTCGTCATCCTCGGCGACACCACCTGGCACAAAGTCTTCAACGCGAATAAGTCCGCCATCGGTCGAACCGTCACCATCAACGGCGAGCAGTACACGATCGTCGGCGTCATGCCGCCCAATTTCGAGTTCCCGCAAGGCACCGGTGACGAAATCTACTCTCCACTGCCCTATGACCGCTCCTTTGAGGATCGCGCCAGCTCTTCGCTCTCCGCCGTCGCTCGCCTCCGCCCCGGCGTCACCGTCGCCCAGGCGCAGCAGGAAATCTCCGCGATCCATGCGCAGCTCCTGCACGATTACGCCGCCACCGAATCCTCCGAGCCCGTCCGCGTCGAATCCCTGCGCGACGTCGCCACTGACAACGTGCGCTCCGGCCTTTACGCGCTCAACGCCGCCGTCGCCGTTGTCTGGCTCATCGCTTGCGCCAACCTCGCCGGCCTCATGCTGGCCCGCGCCAACAGCCGCCGTCGCGAGCTCGCCATCCGCGGCGCGCTCGGAGCAGCCAAATCCCGCCTCGTCCGCCAGTTCCTCACCGAGAGCCTGCTCGTCAGCCTTTTTGGCGGAGCCGCGGGCCTCGGCGCTGCCTGGGCCGCGCTGCGCCTTCTCAGCCATTACCTCGCCAACGTCGTCCCCTTTGGCGATCGGATCCACATTGATGCCGGCGTCTGTGTGGTCCTCGTTCTGTTTTCATGTCTCTCCGCAGTCGTCTTCGGGGTCGGCCCCGGACTCTACGGAGCAAATCTGCCCGTACAGGAAGGCCTCCGCGACGGAGCCGCTGCTTCCGGTACCAGCAAAAAACACGCGCGCTGGCGCGATGCTCTGGTCATCGGCGAAATCGGCATGACGCTGGCCCTCCTCATCGCCGCCGGACTCCTCATCCAAACCCTCTGGCAGCTCCGCCACACCAATCTCGGATTTGCTCCCGAGCAGCTCGACACCACCTCCATCTTCATGCCCACGCACGGCGCGTGGTGGCAGGGCGGCGACGCCAAAGCTCCCAACATCGTCATCGGTTTCTACGATCCGCTCCTGGACAAGTTGCAGCACTCACCCGGCTTGCAGTCCGTCGGCCTCGCTACCATTCGCCCCTTCACCTCCAGCCATTTCACGCTCGACACCTGGCGGGCCGATGAACCCGCCCCTCCGCAAAAGGACCAGAAGGGCGCTGCCGTCCGCGCCAGCAATTCGGGTTATTTCCGCACCATGGGCATTGCCCTCACCAGCGGCCGCAACTTTACCGATGAGGACCGTCCCGGCGCGCCCCTCGCCGTCCTCGTGAACCAGGAATTTGTGCGCACCATTCTCAACGGCCGCAACCCGCTCGGCACCCGCCTTAAGTGGGACGACGATGACAAGACCCTCACCGCCATCGTCATCGGAACCATCGCCGATGTCCACCAGGATTCAGCGCGAGCCGCCTCCACTCCGGAGATCTATTTCGACCTCGATCAGTTGACCCCCGGCATGGACATGTACTCCATCCTCGCCACCTTCCACATGGATATCGTTGTGCGCACGCGCCTCGCGCCGGAATCCGCCTTCCGTGTCGTCCGTGACGCCGTACACCAGCTCAATCCCAATCTCGCCTTCGCTGAGCAAACCACCATGCAGCAGGTGGTCGACGCCTCTCTCGGCCCGCAGACCCTCGCCGCCCGCCTGCTCGCCATCTTTGGCTTCGCGGCCCTGCTCATCGCCGTCGCCGGCATCTATGGCCTCCTCGCTTATTCGGTCAGTCAGCGCACCCGTGAGTTGGGAGTCCGTCTCGCCCTGGGCGCCCAGCGCGAAAACATTCTCTGGCTCGTCCTCCGGCACGCGCTCGTTCTCCTCGCGCTCGGTGTGGCCGTCGGCCTGGCCGTTGCCTGGGCCGCCAGCGGCGTCCTGCGCTCGTTCCTCTACGGAGCCATCGGCTACGATGCGGCGACCATTGTGCTCGTGGTCCTCACGCTCGGCCTCTGCGGACTCATCGCAAGCTATCTGCCCGCCCGTCGCGCCGCCGCCGTCGATCCCGTGGAGGCGTTAAGAACCGAATAACTCTATGGAGGCTGCACCATGATCTCGCCAGCCCAGGACATTCGCTTCGCGTTGCGGCAACTCCGCAAGTCGCCCGGCTACGCGGCGGTCGCCATCATCACCCTCGCACTAGGCATCGGCGCCAACACCGCCATCTTCCTGCTCACGTACTCCATCGTCCTCCGCAGCCTCCCCGTCCCGCATCCCAGCCAGCTCGTCCGCTACACCTTTCGCAAGGGCGGAAGCGAAATCGGGCTTTCGTATCCGCAATATCAGGCGCTGCAGAAGCAGCAGTCCGTCGCCACTGGACTCTTTGCGTGGTCGTCTGCGGAAGCGACCATCACGCGCAACGGTCAGTCGCAGAAGATCCCCATCGCGATGACGACCGGCTCTGTCTTTCCTGTCCTTCAGCTGCGTCCCGCAATCGGTCGCGCCTTCGATCCCGCCACCGGCGAACAAGGTCATGGGTGGCATCCGGAGGCGCTGCTCGGTTACGACTACTGGCGTACCGCTTTTCATGCGGATCCCAACGTTGTCGGCCAATTGATCCGCCTCGACAACACCAGCATTGTCATCATCGGCGTTCTCCCCCGCGGCTTCGATGGAATTGCTCCGGAACAACCCCTCGACGTTCTTCTCCCGCTCGACTACGAAGGCATGCTCAAGGACTCAATGCTGTATGAGCCCGGCGCCTTTTGGCTCACCGTGATGGCCCGCCTGCGCCCTGGTGAAAGCGCGCAGCAGGCCCAGGCCAACCTCGCCGCCATTCGCAAACAGATCACCGAAATCGCGGACCCCTCTCACAGGTTCCTGACCTCGGGTTTCTTCGCGGATTATCACCTCGATGTCGAGTCTGGACGCGCCGGCCGTTCCTGGCTGCGCTGGAAATACGCAAAGCCCCTCGTTGCCCTCGAAGCCCTTTGCGGCCTCATGATGCTGCTCTGCGGTGTCAACGTTGCGCTCGTGGTCGTCTCGCGCGTCAGCTCGCGTCTGCATGAATTCGCCATGCGCAGCGCGCTGGGTGCCTCGCGCACACGGCTCCTCACCCAGGTACTCACTGAAACCTTGCTGCTCGGCGCGGGCGGTCTGACGTGCGGCGCTTTCCTCGGATGGGAGATGGCGCGGGTCCTGGTCGGCATGATCTCCAGCCCCGGCATGCCCGAGATCCTGCAGCTTAAGGCCGGCGCCGTTGTCTTTCTTTTCGCAACGACCATCAGTCTCGGCGCAGCGCTGTTCGCAGGATTGTGGCCGGCATGGCGCGCATCGCATTCCGCCCCCGCCCTCGATCTGAAACAGACGGCCTCCACACGCACGGCACACCGCCTCGGCCGCTGGATCATCCCCGCGCAGGTCGCCCTCGGCGTCGTCCTTCTCAACGTAGCCCTGCTTCTTGCCAGCACGCTCTCCAGTTATCTGCGCGAAAGCTCGGGGTTCCATGCGGACCAAACCGCCGTCGTCGAACTGAACCTCGCAGACTCCGGTCTCTCCCGCGCGGCCCAGTACACCACAGCGACCGATATCCTGCGCCAGGTCCGCAGCGCTCCCGGTGTGCACGCCGCGGCGCTGATGTTCAT
>JBEKIN010000104.1:0-12822 GCA_050011735.1 Acidobacteriaceae bacterium
ATGGCGTGAAGTTCACCCTGGCGCGTCCCGGACTGGTGGGCGACATGCTGGGCGGCCCGGCGAAGGCGTTTGTGGCGGGGATGATGCTGCTGGCCGGACTGATTCTGCTGGCGGCGTGCGCGAACCTGGGCAGCCTGTTTGCGGCGCGGGCGGCGGACCGCTCGAAGGAGATCGCGCTGCGCATGGCGCTGGGATCGCGGCGGGGACTGATCCTGCGGCAACTGTTGACGGAAGCGGTGCTGATCTCCCTGCTGGGCGGGTTGGTGGGGCTGCTGGGGGGTATAGGGATCCTGCGGTGGCTGAGCGCGTGGGAGCCGGTTCCGAATATTCCGATCAATGTGCCGGTGAATCCGGACGTGTGGACGTATGTGGTGGCATTCGCGCTGGCGGTGCTGAGCGGGCTTCTGTTCGGCATCGTGCCGGTGCGGCAGGTGCTGAAGGCGGATCCATGGCAGATCATCCGGGCCGGAGGAACCGTGGGCGGCATGCGGCGGTTCACGCTGCGGGATTTGCTGCTGGCGGGGCAGATCGCGATTTGCGCGGTGCTGGTGACGTCGTCGTTGGTGGCGGTGCGGGGGCTGGCGCGGTCGCTGCACAGCAACTTCGGCTTCCAGCCGGAGCACGCGATGCTGGTGGACACCGATTTGCAGATGGCGGGGTATTCGGGCGACAAGACGCCGGAGATGCAGCGGCGCATGCTGGACGCGGTGGGCGCGATTCCAGGGGTTACGTCGGTTGGCTATGTGGATCACGTGCCACTGGGATTGGGCGGCGGCGATTCATTTGTTTTCACCGACAGCACGACGGATTTCCGGCCGACCAATGAGATTGCGGATGCGATGAACTACAACGTGTCGCCGGGATATTTTACGGCTGCGGGCACGACCATGCTGGCGGGCAGAGACATCAGCTGGCACGACGAGAAGAAAGCCCCGCTAGTCGCGGTGGTGAACCGGGAATTTGCGCGCAAGGTGTTCGGGTCGGTGGATAAGGCCATCGGCGGGCACTTTAAGTTCTGGGGCGGGAATCGCGCCGAGGTGGTGGGGGTGGTGGAGGACGGCCGGTACCGGACGCTGACGGAAGATCAGCAGCCGGCGATGTTCTATTCGTTCCAGCAGCATCAGTCGACTGACACGTTTCTGGTGGTGCGGTCGAACCGCGATCCTCAGGAGATTGCCGGGGCGCTGGAGCGGACACTGCATGGGCTGGATGCAGGGCTGCCGCTCAACATCGTCACCTGGAATCGCGAGATGGATTCGGCGTTGTTCGCAGCGCGAGTGGCGAGCATCGCGCTGGGGGCGCTGGGGCTGCTGGGTGCGATGCTGGCGGTAACCGGGATTTTCGGCATGGCCTCGTACGTGGTGAGCAAACGGTTCCGCGAGCTGGGGATTCGCGTCGCGCTGGGAGCGCGGCAGAAGGAAGTGCTGCGGGCCGCGCTGGGACGGGCGTTCGTGCTGCTGGCGGCGGGTTCTGTGGCGGGGATCGTGTTGGGGGTGTTGGCGACCAAGGTGCTGTCGTACATCGTGTATCAGGCGACGCCGAAGGATCCTGTGGTGCTGGGCGGGGTGGTGTTGTCCATGCTGCTGCTGGGACTGTTCGCGGCGTGGATTCCGGCGCAGAAGGCGCTGGGCGTTGACCCGATGATTCTGTTGCGGGAGGAATAAGGAAGCCGGCAACGGATAGCAGGTAGCTGGTGGCCGGACGGGGAGGGACGCATGTTCTCGGATGTCCGATACGCAATCAGGCAATTGAAGAAGTCGCCGGGTTTTGCGGTGACGGCGGTGCTGACACTGGCGCTGGGGATTGGGGCGAACGCGGTAGTGTTCAGCGTGTTGAACGCGCTGATCCTGCGGCCGCTCAACGTGCCGAACGCGAGACGTCTTTTCACGGTCGAGCGGGGGACGTTCCTTTCTCCGAACCATTCCTATCCCGACTACGTGGATCTGCGGGAACGGAACCGGAGCTTCGAGAGCCTGGCGGCGTACAACATTCCGGGCCCGCTGGCGCTGGATACCGGGGGAAACCCCTCGACGATGTGGCCTTATGAAACCAGCGGGAATTACTTCGATGCGCTGGGCATCCAGCCGTATGTGGGACGGTTCTTTCACGCGTCGGATGAGCATGGCGCGAACAGCGCACCGTATATCGTGCTGAGCTACGCCTATTGGCAGAGTCATTTCGCAGGCGATCGCGCGGCGGTGGGGCGGGTGGTCGAAATCAACAAGCATCCGTACACGATCATTGGCGTAGCGCCGCAGGAGTTTCGCGGGACGGAGCTGTTTTTTGCGCCCGCCCTGTGGGTGCCCATGGTGCAGCAGCCGCAACTGGAGGGATGGAACGCGCTGACTTCGCGCGGGGCCCACTCCAGCTTTGTGATTGGGCGGCTGAAGCCAGGAGTGACGCCGGCGCAGGCGACGGCGGACCTGCAGTCGATCGCATCGTGGTTGACCAAGACCTACCCGGGGGCAGACGACGGATTATCCTTTGCGCTGGCTCGTCCGGGGCTGTTGGGGGACATGCTGGGGCGTCCGGCGCGGGCGTTCATGGCGGGGCTGATGCTGCTGGCGGGGCTGATTCTGCTGGCGGCCTGCGCGAACCTGGGCAGTTTGTTTGCGGCGCGGGCGGCGGATCGCTCGAAAGAAATTGCGTTGCGAATGGCGTTGGGATCGCGGAGGGGTCTGATCCTGCGGCAACTGCTGACGGAGGCGATTCTGATTTCGCTGGTGGGCGGGGCTTCGGGGTTGCTGGGCGGCATCGGGATCCTGCGGTGGCTGAGCGCGTGGCAACCGATTCCGAATATTCCGATCAATGTCCCGGTGAATCCGGATGTGTGGACTTTTGTTGTGGCGCTGGTGCTGGCGCTGGTGAGCGGGCTGCTGTTCGGGATGGTTCCGGTGCGGCAGGTGCTCAAGTCGGATCCGTGGCAGATCATCCGGTCGGCGGGGAGTGGTGTTGCGGAGATGCGGCGGTTCACGATGCGGGATCTGCTGCTGGTCGTGCAGGTGGCGATTTGCGCGGTGCTGGTGACGTCGTCGCTGGTGGCGGTGCGAGGCCTGGCTCGTTCGCTGCACAGCAATTTCGGTTTCAATCCGCAGAACGTCATGCTGGTGGGAACCGACCTGCACATGGCGGGCTACACCGATGATCGCGCGCCCCAGATGCAAAGGCGGATGCTGGACGCGGTTTCGGCCATTCCTGGAGTTTCTGTCGCTGCTTATACGGATCGCGTGCAACTGAACCTGGGCGGAGGCGACGCGGATGTGTTCAAGGACAGCGCGACCGATTACCGGCCGACCAACGCGGTCGCGGACGCTGTGAACTACGACGTTTCCCCCGGATACTTCGAAGCGGCGGGCACGACACTGCTGGCGGGAAGAGCGATTACCTGGCATGACGACAAGAAAGCGCCGGATGTAGCGGTGGTGAATCGGGAGTTCGCGCGCAGGGTGTTCGGTTCGGTCGACAAGGCCATCGGCGGGCACTTCAAATTCTCGGGCGGCAATCGGGCCGAAGTGGTGGGGGTGGTGGAAGACGGCAAATACAAGACGCTCACGGAAAATCCGATGCCGGCCATGTTCTTTCCGATTCTGCAACAGACCTCCGCGTTTACCTGGCTGGTGGTTCGTTCGAACCGCGATCCGCAGGAGATCGCCGGCGCGCTGGAGCGTACGCTGCACGGTCTGGATGCGGGGCTGCCGCTCATGATCGAAACATGGAACCGGCAACTGAACTCGGCTCTGTTTGCGGCGCGGGTGGCGACCGTTGCTCTGGGAATCCTGGGGATGCTGGGTGGAATGCTGGCGGTGACGGGAATCTTCGGCATGGCGTCGTATGTGGTGAGCAAGCGGCTGCGGGAACTGGGCATTCGGGTGGCGCTGGGGGCGCGGCAGAGGGAAGTCCTGCGGGCCGCACTGGGACGGGCGTTCGTGCTGCTGGCGGCGGGTTCGGTGGCGGGTATCGTGCTGGGGGTGTTGGCGACCAGGGTGCTGTCCTACATCGTGTATCAGGCGACGCCGAAGGATCCTGTGGTGCTGGGCGGGGTGGTGTTATCAATGCTGTTGCTGGGGCTGTTCGCGGCGTGGATTCCCGCGCACAAGGCGCTGGGCGTGGACCCGATGATTCTGCTGCGGGAGGAGTGAAAAGAGCAGGGTATAGGGAATAGGGTTTAGAGTATAGCGAACTGTAGCGCGACTTTTTGGGGGTTGCGCGGGTTACCACCGAGAGGACAGACTGTCCCAGAGGACATCCCCAGCCATGCCCACTGGCTTTATCTCGGGAATTCAACGTTGTCTCGCCGTGTTTCTAGCCGCCCTGCTGGTGCTGCCGCCCGGCAAAGCCTTTGCTTTCGGTCACAAAAAGAAGAAGGAGCAGCCCACTGCCGCGAGCGCATCGCCGCTGACGCCCGATCAGCGGGTGCTGCATGCGCTGAACCGGCTCACGTTCGGTCCGCGGCCTGGGGACGTTGCCGCCGTGGAGGCGATGGGGCTGGACAAGTGGATCGATGAGCAGCTGAATCCTGAGACGATTGACGACTCGGCGTTCGACGCTCGGCTGGCCGACTATCCGGCGATGCGGCTGAGCCAGCATGACCTGGTGGAGCGCTTCCCATCGAACGCGATGATTCGCCAGGCGGAGCAGGGAAAGCGCGGGATACCGTGGGGTCCGGTGGAACACGCGATTTATGTGGACCAGATCGCGGCGCTGCGCGAGAGACAGCAGAAGCAGGCGGAAGCGAAGGCTCAGGGCACTGAACAGGGCACAGGGGTCGGGGTACAGGGCACAGCCAATGCCGCCCAGGGCGGCGCAACGATGGCGCAGGGCGGAACGATGCAGAAGCAGCAGAGCGCTACGCCGTCGAATTCGATGATGGCGCAGGGCGGTGATATGGGTCCGCCGCCGGCTCCGGACATGATGCCGATGACGGCTCCCGCGAAGCCGCCGGCGCCGCCGATTGAGGAGCAGGAAAGCAAACTGTATGCGGACCTGGACGCGACGAATGTCGTGACTCTGCCGCCGGATCAGCGCGTGAAGAAGCTGATTGAGATGCGGCCGGAGGAGTTCCGCGATTTTCTGCGGCATCTGAGCAAGCCGGATCGCGTGGCCATGTTCGCGGATTTGTCGCCGGAGCAGAAGGAGACGGTTTTCGCGCTGATCAATCCGCAGCTGGTGGTGGGCGGTGAGCTGCTGGTGACACGGGTGCTGCGCGATATCTACAGCGCGCGGCAGCTGGAAGCGGTGATGACCGACTTCTGGCTGAATCACTTCAACGTGTATTTGAAGAAGGGCGAATTTGCGCCGTGGTACCTGGCGGATTATCAGAACAAGGTGATCCGGCCGCACGCGATGGGCAAGTTCGAGGACCTGCTGGTGGCGACCACGCGGAGTCCGGCAATGCTGTTCTATCTGGATCAGACGGAAAGCGTCGGGCCGCATTCGCTGGCGGCGTGGCGGTCGCAGATGGGGCTGAACGGGCCGGCGGCCAGGGCGCGCCCGGTGGGATTGAATGAGAATTACGCCCGCGAGCTGATGGAGCTGCACACCCTGGGTGTCGACGGCGGATACACGCAGCGCGACGTGACCGAGGTAGCGAAGATTTTTACCGGCTGGGGGATCGATCGCGCCGAGCAGGGTGGGGAGTTTGTGTTCAACCCGCGGAGGCACGAGCCCGGGCAGAAGGTTGCGCTGGGGTACCAGTTCGCCGACCACGGAGAGTCGGAGGGCATGCAGGTTCTGCATATGCTGGCGGTGAGCCCGGTGACGGCGCACCATGTTTCTCTCGAGATCGCGCAGCGGTTTGTCAGTGACAATCCGCCTCCGGTGCTGGTCGACGCGATGGCGGCGACGTGGGTGAAGACGGGCGGAGATATTCGCGAGGTGCTGCGGACGATGCTGGCCTCGCCGCATTTCTGGTCACAGGATGCGTATCGCGCCAAGGTGAAGACCCCGGAGGAGTACGTGATTTCGGCGGTACGGACGACGGGTGGCGACGTGGTGCATCCGGCAGCGCTGGTGGAAGCGATTGGACAGCTGGGCATGCCGCTGTATGGATGCCAGACGCCGAATGGCTACTCGTGGATGGCGGACGCGTGGCTGAACAGCGGGGAACTGCTGGACCGGATGAACTTCAGCCTGGCGCTGGCCGATAACAACGCCGGCACGGTGATGGGCTGGGACAAGCTGATGAGCATTGAAGGCCAGGTGGGCGTGACGCCGGATGCGAAGGAAGGGAAGCTGGAAAACCTGCTGCTGGATGGCGTGGTCTCCGAACATACGCGCAGCGCGGTTCTGGCGCAGCTTGCGCAGCAGCAGAACGCGCCGGTCAATCAGCAGGGGTCTCCGGCCAAACTACCTCCACCCCGGCAGGTGAATTTCGTGCGGCCGCGGGATTTTGGCCAGCTTCTGCAATCGGTGGCGCCGCTGCCTCCGCCGGGGGACCGGGAAGCGGCGTTGCTGGGCGGGCTGCTGCTGGGGTCACCGGATTTCCAGCGGCGGTGAGGGCGGGAGTCGCGGGGAATCTGTCCGGCGGCTAATCTGTGTTTTCGACGACGGCCTGAACCACGACCGGCACGACGGTGCGCACGACGGTGGGCACCACGGTGCAGACGACCTTCGGCACCACGATGGTGACAATCGGGATCGCAATCAAACCGGAGAAAAGGGCTAGCCCTGCAACTGCCGCGATCAGCACACGAGTCATGGTCGGCTCCTCAGAAAAGTATACGAAATTCAGGGCTGATGGGTTCCGACGGCTGTCCCCGGATACAGGTTTGAGGCATCGACGCGTTGCGATGGGCGGCGCTCCGAGCGGTTGCTGCCGAAGGAGCCAAGCAGCGTCTGGAGCATCACATACAGCACAGGAATAAAGAAAAGGTTTAAGACGGTGGAGACCAGCATCCCGCCGATGATGGTGGTGCCAACGGAGCGGCGGCCCAAAGCTCCGGCGCCGGAAGCCATGGCCAGAGGAATGACGCCGAGGATAAAGGCGAACGACGTCATGAGGATGGGACGAAGGCGCAGCTCGGCGGCTTCAATGGCGGCGTCGACGATGGATCGGCCCTTGGCGCGCAGCTGCTCGGCGAACTCCACAATCAGGATGGAGTTTTTGGCGGCGAGACCGATGAGCATCACGAGACCGATCTGGCAATAGATGTCGTCGGGGTAGCCGCGCGCGGATTGCGCGAGCAGCGCGCCGAGGACGGCCATGGGTACGGCGAGCAGGATGATGAAGGGGAGCGCGAAGCTCTCATAGAGCGCAGCCAGGGTCAGATAAACGACGAGGATGCCGAGCGCAAAGATGATGATGGCTTTGCCGGCGGACTCGATTTCTTCGAGCGACAGGCCGGTCCACTGCCAGGCCATGCCGTGCATCATGTTTTGGTTCGCGACCTGTTCCATAGCGTGCAGGCCTTCGCTGGTGCTGAAGCCGGGCGCGGCGGAGCCGTCGATTTCCGCGGAGCGGAAAAGGTTGTAGTGGCTGATGACCTGCGGGCCTGAGGTGTTCTCGAGGGTGACCAGATTATCGAGCGGGATCATCTGGTTGGTCGCGGAGCGCACGTAGAACTGGCGAATATCGGAGGCCTTCTCACGGAACTGCTGCTCCGCCTGGACGTAGACCCGATAGCTGCGGTTATTGAAGTCGAAATTGTTGACGTACTCCGAGCCCATGTAGACCTGGAGGGCGTCGGAGATCTGGCTGAAGGGGACGCCGAGGGTCTTGGCTTTGTCGCGGTCGATGCGTACCAGCACCTGCGGGTCGTTCGAGGTAAAGCTGGTGAAGAGGCCGGTGAGGTCTTTGCGTGTGCCGCCGCGGGCGACGATCAGATGCGCGGTACGGTCGAGGTCGCTGAGTGTGTTGCCGCCCAGATCCTGGAGCTCGAACTGGAAGCCGCCAAAACTGCCGACGCCCCAGATGGCGGGTGGTTCCAGAGGAATGATAAGCGCTCCGGGGATCATAAAGAGCTTCATGCGCAGGCCTGCGACGATCTCGGCTGCGGAATGACCCTTGCCGCGGCGCTTGTCGTAGGGGGTGAGAGCGGCGAACATCATGCCGTAGTTGGGCGCGTTCCCGGAGAAGCTGAATCCCCCGATCGCGAAGGAGCCGAGGATGTCTTTGTTCTGGTTGAGGACGGCGCTGGCTTCTTCTTCGATGTTGCTGGTGTAGGCGAGCGAAGCGCCCTGCGGGGCCTGGACCAGGATCATGATCACGCCCTGATCTTCCTGGGGGACGAAGGCGGTGGGGACGTGGTTGTACTCCCAGTACGCGCCGAAGAGACCGACGATGAACAGGACGAGCATGACCCAACGAATGCGAAGCACGCCGTGGATGGCGCTTGCATAGCCGCGGCCGAGGCCTTTGATAGCGCGCCCGACCGCATGCAGGAGACCGTGCTTCTCTTCTTCGCGGCGCAAAAGTAAGGCCGCCAGTGCCGGCGACAGAGTGAGGGCGTTGAATGCCGAGATGGCGATGGAGAAGGCGATGGTGAGCGAGAACTGCCGGTAGAGAATGCCGGTCGTACCGGGGAAGAAGGAGACCGGCACGAAGACGGCGATGAGCACGAGAGAAGTGGCGATGACCGCGCTGGTGACCTCGCCCATGGCGGCGGAAGTGGCGTGGTGCGGCTCGTTGTCGCCTTCCGCAATATGGCGCTGGACGTTTTCGATGACGACGATGGCGTCGTCGACGACCAAGCCGGTGGCGAGCGTGATACCGAAGAGGGTCAGCGAGTTGATGGAGAAGCCGAAAACGCTGATGAAGGCGAACGTCCCGATGAGAGAAACGGGAATGGTGACGGCGGGGATGAGGGTGGCGCGCCAGTCCTGCAGGAAGAAGAAGATGACAACGATGACGATAATGATGGCTTCGATGAGGGTCTTGATGACCTCATGGATAGAGGCGCCGATGATGGTGGTTGTGTCGAAGGCAATGACGGCTTTCATGCCGGGCGGGAAAGACTGGGCGAGGCGGAACAGTTCGGCCTTGGCGTCGCGATCGACCTGGAGGGCGTCGGCATTGCTGAGCTGCTGGACTCCGAAGCCGACGGCGGGAATGCCGCTGAAGTGCAGGGTGCTGGCGTAGGATTCTGCGCCGAGTTCGGCGTGACCGACGTCTTTAATCTGGACGATGCCCTGGGGCGTGTTTTTGACGACGATGTTGTCGAACTGCTCCGGCGAGTTGAGGCGGCCGACCACGTTGACGGTGATCTGGAAGGCCTGTTTCGCATCCGAAGGCGGCGCCCCGAGCTGGCCGGAGGGGACCTCGACGTTTTGCTCCTGCAGCGCGGCGACGACATCGGAGGCGGTGAGCTGGCGGGCGGCGAGGCGCGCCGGGTCAAGCCAGACGCGCATCGCGTATTTGCCCACGCCGAAGACGACGACGTCGCCGACCCCTTTGACACGCTTAAGCGCGTCCTTGATGTAGACATCGAGGTAATTGCTGATGAAGAGGTTGCTGTATTCGCCGTGCTCGGCATAGATGCCGGCGCCGAAGACGAAATTCGTGTTGGCTTTGCTGACGACGATGCCGGTCTGATTCACTTCGGCGGGGAGCAGGCCGGAGGCGGAGGAGACACGGTTCTGCACGTCGACGGCGGCGATGTCGAGCGGGTAGCCGGTGTTGAACGTGGTGGTGATGGCGCTGGTGCCGTCGTTGGCGCTGGTCGACTGGATGTAGCGCATCCCGGGCACGCCGTTGATGGCTTCTTCAAGCGGGACAGTGACGGCGGATTCGACCTGGCTGGAATTGGCGCCGATATAGGAGCTGGTGACGATGACCTGGGGCGGCGCGAGCTGCGGATAAAGGGAGATGGGGAGCGAAGGGACCACGACGGCTCCGGCGAGGATGATCAGGAGCGCGCAAACGGTAGCGAAAACCGGGCGGTGTATGAAGAAGTCAACCAAGGATAGCCTCGCAGTTCATCTCTGATCCTGATCCGATTCCGGGTGATGCCAGGTGCGGGCTCAACTGCCGGCGCCCGGTGGAGCAGCGGGCGGTGGGCCGGAGGGCAAAGGCATGACCGGCATTTTGTCCATAAGGAATTGCGTGCCGGAAACGATGACTTTGTCTCCGTTGTTGAGTCCGGCGAGGACCGCGTAGTTATTGCCCACGGTGTCGCCAAGCGAGATCGCCTGCTGGTGGGCGACGAAGTGTCCGCCGCCTGCGTCCTGCGCGAGGAAGACGAAAGCCTGGCCGCCGAGGCGGGTGACAGCGAGCACCGGAACGATAGGCTTCGCGCTCATGCCCCAGACCACGCGAGCCTTAACGAGCTGCTGGTTGCGCAGCAGGGGTGAACGCACCGGAGCTTTGGCCAGGATTCCCTGCAGCTGGTCGTCGACCTGCGGTGAGACGAAGTCGATGGAGGTGTTCTCGACAGGCTTGTCGGTGTTATCGACGATTTGCACGCCGAGACCGGTGCGAACCTGCGCGGCGCGCTCGGTGGGGATGTAGATGTAGGCTTCGAGGTCCTTGTTCTCGTCGACAGTGGTGAGCATGGTGGTGGAGGAGACGTAGTCGCCGATGTGGACGGGGATGTCACCGACGGTGCCTTCGAAGGGCGCGGCGATGCGGTAGTAGGCGAGCTCGTGCTCCTGCTCCTTACGGGATGCGCCGGCGGATTCGTAATCGGCTTTGGAGTTGGCGTAAGCCTGTTCGGCCTGATCGAGCGCGTCCTTGCTGATGATGCCGGCGGCGAAGAGCTTGCGCTGGCGTTCGACCTGAAGCTGGTTGTACTGGTAGACGGCGAGCTTCTGCTGCTCCGTCGCGGCCTGCGAGGCGAGGGTGGCTTCCTGCTTGGCCGGATCGATCTGCATGAGGAGCTGGCCGGCGGTCACGTGATCGCCGGAATGGACGAGGATGCGCGTGAGATTGCCGTCGACCTGCGGGTTGATGGTGGCGGAGCGGCGCGACTTGATGGTCGCGACGTATTCGTCGGACTGCGCAACGGGTGTAGCGGCGACGGTGATGGTCTGCACGGGGAGGGCCTGCATGCCGGCGCCAGCGGACTGTTGCGGCTGCGTCTTGTTGCAGCCGATCGATGCGGCCAGCAGCGGCGCCAGCGCGAGGAGGGATAGGATGAATTGCGTTTTCACAGCGATCTTCACGACGGGACCTCGAACCAGGTCGACAGGACCGAAATAAAACGGTTGAGAAACAACTCAGGATACAGGAATGGCAAGGGGATTTCTGTGTCGAACCAACCGGTTCCCCGCGGGCTGCGTGTTGGATTCTGCGAAGTGAGGCGGGGCTTCAGAAAATACCGAAAAGCCCATAACGGAGAGATGCGAGTGAAAGGTTCGGCGGAATTGAAAGGGGCTGTCCGTTTCCGAACAGCTCATGGATCTCGGGTCGGTTTGGATCGTCGCGATCACGACTTCGCCAGGCATGGCCAATCTTTTGACCGGATCGGTCAGCGCGCATGACCTGCAGGCATTGCGGAAACCACAGAAGCTGATCTTCGGCTTCAGCCCGCGGCTCAGGCAGGGCGCGGGGCCTCGTTGCGGGCGCGGACTTTGAACCAGATCGGTGTGCCTTCAAAGCCAAAGGCGGCGCGGATCTGGTTTTCGAGGAAGCGCTCGAATGAAAAGTGCAGCTTCACGTCGCGGTCGGTGAAGAGGACGAAGGTAGGCGGGGCGACGGCGGCCTGGGTCATGTAGAAGATGCGAATCCGTTTCGACATGGGGACGCTGGCGCGCTGGAAATCGATCCTGTCGAGAAACCGATTCATCTGGCCGGTGGAGACGCGCTTGCGGCGCTCGGCTGCGACGCTGAGGACCGTGTCGAGCACGCGCGGAACATTACGGCCTTCAGTCGCGGAGATGAAAAGCACCGGCGCGTAGCTGAGGTATTTGAGGACGGCGCGTAGCTGGCGTTCGAAAATGGCGCGGTCGGCGGGAGGCTTGCCGTCTGCGCGGCCGGTGGTGACGAGGTCCCACTTGTTGACGACGATGATGACGCTGCGGCCGCTCTCGTGCGCATAACCGCCGATGGTGGCGTCGGAGGCGGTGACGCCTTCGGTGGCATCGAGGATGAGGAGCGCGACGTCCGCGGCTTCGAGATGACGGCGCGCCATGACCACGGAGAGCTTCTCGGCCATCAGGTGGGTTTTGCCCTTGCGGCGGATGCCGGCCGTGTCGACGATGCGGAGCTCGTGGCCTTTGTAGTCCATTAATTCGTCGACGGCGTCGCGGGTGGTTCCGGCGATGGGCGAAACGATGGCGCGGGCGCTGCCGGTAAGCGCGTTGAGCAGGGTGGATTTGCCGACGTTGGGGCGGCCGATGATGGCGACGCGGGTTTCGTGCTGCTCGAATGCGCCGTGGGTGCGGTGGGGACTGGCCGTCTCGGCAGATGCGGCTTCGCCGGGACTGGCCGTCCAGGCGGGCGCGGCTTCGCCGCCTTCAGGGGAAGGCTCGGAGCCGGAGTCGGCGGTCGATTCAGGGGGCAGGACGGCGAAGACTTCGTCGAGGAGCTCGCCGATGTTGAGGCCATGTTCGGAGGAGATCGCGATGAGATTGCGGATGCCCAGTTTGCGGAAATTCTCAGCAGCAGCTTCCATGCTTTGCGTGTCGATTTTGTTGACGGCGAGAAAGAGCGGCTTGCCGGTGCGCTGGAGCAGGCGGGCGAGGTCGAGGTCGGGCGAGGCCAGCTCGGTGCGGCCATCGACGACCATGATGATGGCGTCGGCCTCGTCGAGAGCGAAGCGGGCCTGGCGGAAGATTTCCGCTGGGATGTGGGCTTCATCGTCGGGAACGATGCCGCCGGTGTCGATGACGCGCGCGGTGCGGCCCTGCCAGCTGACTTCGCCGTAGATGCGGTCGCGGGTGATGCCG
>JBEKIN010000105.1:0-12822 GCA_050011735.1 Acidobacteriaceae bacterium
TGCCGGTGAGGCGGTTGAAGAGGGTGGATTTGCCAACGTTGGGCCGGCCAACGATTGCCAGGACTGCTTCGTTCTGATGGACTGGCCGTCCAGGCGAACACGGCTCCGCCGCAAAAAACCTTTTGAGGGCTGGAACGTGTTGTGGATCCTCGACCGGGCGCGATGGAAGAGAGTCGCGCTGGGCGGGACGACGGTCATTGCCCGCGTAGGGCGATGGGCGGGAGGCGGTGTTGGATTTGCGTGCGGCTCTCGGGCGTCCGCGTTCTTCAGCGCGTGGCCGGGCTTCTTTTTCGGGCGCGGGAGCATGTCCTCGGCGGATGGCTTTCCACTTGGCCTGGACTTTGCGCTTCGTTTTCTTTGCGCCTTCGCGGTTTCGCTTGACGGGTTTCAATGTGGCTCACCTATGGGAATGCGGCGGATTCCGGACGCAGGGAGCCGGGCGGGCACGCTTGTCCATTATAGGGAGTGGCGGCGGGCGGCTGTGCTCGGCGGAAGGGCAGGAACCGCCGCCTCGAGGCGCGATGTATACTATACATCATGAAGCGGACACAGCTTTATCTGGACGACGATCTGTGGAGCGCGCTGCACAGTCAGGCAAAGCGGGAGAAGACCACGGTCTCCGATCTGGTGCGGAGGGCTGCGCGGGAGCGCTATTTGGGCGGGCGCGAAGAACGCGCTCGGGCGATGCAGGCCTTTGTCGGGATATGGAAGGATCGGCCAGAGTTTGACGACGTGGAGAAATATGTTCGCAACCTGCGCGGGGGCGACCGGCTGGAAAGAATACGCCGGTCATGAGTGTCCTGGTGGATTCCGACGTGCTGATCGAAGTTGCGCGCGGAAGGAACCACGATCTGATGTCGCGTTGGGTGAAGCTAAGCGTCTCCGATATTCCGGTACTTTATTCGCCGGTGACCGCCGCCGAAGTCTGGGCAGGGGCGCTGCCGCGCGAGCAGAGGTTAATCGAAGAGCTGTTTCGACCGATGGAATGCGCTGTCATCGATGAAGAAACTGGCCGCCAGGCGGGTGAGTACCTGCGGCAATTCCGCCGAAGCCACAATGTTGAAATGGGGGACGCTCTCATAGCGGCTTGCGCTATGCAGAGCCACGCGGCACTCTGGACCCGGAACCGGAAGCACTTTCCGATGAAAGGGCTTGAATTTTACTGAGGTTGTTCGACGGCCCGGCACGCTTACGAGACGGTCTCTGCGGAGTAGCGGGCGATCAGCCCTGTGCGCACGGCGCGACGATAAACCCCGGTAAAGACGCGGGCCATCACGAATAAATAAACCAGCGCCAGCACGCTGCCGATAACGAGCGGCGTGGCGGCGATCGCGTGCGCGGCTTGCGGCGGTGTGCTGGTTTGGCGGCTGAGAATCTGGCGCATCCCTTCGAAGACATAGCTGGCGGGAATGATGCGGGCCAGCCACTGCATCCAGTGAGGCAGCGTGGAGAGCGGATAGAAGACGCAGGCCAGCGGCGAGATGAAGGCGGGGATGGGCCAGATGAACCATTCGGCTGCCGGACCGAAGCGGAGAACCAGTGCGCTGCCGAAGATGCCGAGGGAGATCCCAAACAAAAACAGAACGAGCAGAAACGCGGCGAGCATCGCGCCGTAGACGAAGAACGACAGGCCGAAGACCAGGGTGGCGAGCGCGACCATCACGACCAGGCCGATGGCGCTGGTAGCGATCGAGGACAGCACGAGGCCGCAGAGGTATTCCGACACGGAGAGCGGCGAGGCGAAAAGGTTGAGGAAGTTGCGCGACCATACGTCTTCAAGAAAGGCGGTGGTGATGCCCTGCATGACGCGGGCCATGAAATCCCACAAGAGAACCGCGCCGAGCATGGCGGGAACGAAGTTGAAGCGAGCGCCGGAAACGGAGTTGAGGTAGCGGGTGATAAATCCCCAGAGGATGATGTCGATGGCCACCCATGAAAAGAGCGGCACAACGCGGGCGGGCGAGCCGCGCAGCAGATAGTACTGGCGCAGGAGCAGAGCAGAGGTGCGGCGAAGAAAGACCGGCATCACGCCTCCTCCTGCAGGTTGCGGATGGTGAGGGGCTCGCGCGCGACGGCGACGAAGAGGTCTTCGAGCGTCTGGTGTCCGTTGTCGGCGGGAAGCGTCCGCGGATCGCCTTCGAGAAGAATCTTGCCGTGGGAGAGAAACAGCACGCGGTGGCAGACCTCGGCGACTTCGATCATGTTGTGCGAGGTCCAGAGGACGCCGACGCCGGTGCGTTCGGCGAGCTGGCGGATGGTGGCGCGAATTTCGCGGGCGATGGAGGGGTCGAGAGAGGCGGTGGGTTCGTCGAGCAGCAGCAGGCGCGGCTGGTTGAGCATGGCCTTGGCGAGGGCCACGCGGGTTTGTTCCCCGGAGGAGAGGACGCCGCATTTGGTATCGCGAAAGCGCAGGAGGTCGAAGTCGTGCAGGATGGTTTCGATGCGGTCGTGCAGATGCGGCACAGCGTAGAGCATGCCGAAGACGCGGAGGTTCTGCGCGACAGTCAGATTGCCGGGCAGCGGCGCGTAGACTGCGGCGAAGTTGGTGCGGCCGAGCGCCTGGCGGCGGCGTTTGGCCAGATCGCAACCGTCGATGGTGATGGATCCCGAGCTGGGTTCGAGGACCCCCAGGATCATGTTGATGGTGGTTGTCTTGCCGGCGCCGTTGGGGCCGAGCAGGCCGAGGATTTCATGAGTTCCGACAACGAAGGAAAGATGGTCCACAGCAAGCAGATCGCCGTACTGCTTGCAGAGATGAGAGACCGAGAGGATGGGTGCGGACATCAACGTACAGGGTACAGGCGATGGCGGCGGTGGACGCGAAGTACCCCACCCTGGCCGCGCCCAAAATCGGGGCGCGATCAGGATGGGGCACCCGGCGCGATCAGGGCGCCCGCTACTGGGGTCCTAGATACAGCACGTGGACGTAAATGCCGAGGCGGACGTTGTAGGCGAGATACCAGCCGTCATCGTCAGGATCGGGATAGAGGACGATGTCGTCGGAGTCCCAGAGCCAGCCGTCGCAATAGGCGATGTCGGCGGGAGCGACGCTGAAGTAGAAGCCGCCAAACCAGAAGCGGGAAGGATCGCCGCCGCCGATCCGCCAGACCTGCCCAGCGCCCGTGGGGCCAGGGAAACGGCCATGCTCCCAGGGGTGGTCGAGGTGGTAGGCCGCGGGATTGGGAGTGTGGCCGACCCAGGCTCCGGTGGCGGTGTGAACGTGGGGTGCGGTGGGGTGACCAGGCTGGTCGGGCCTGCCGGCTGGCAGCGGGGTGTGAGTGGTGGGGCCCCTGGGGGGAATGTATCCGCCGCCGACTGCGGGTCTGACGGGGTGGGCGGGTCCAACGGGTGCGGGACGTGCGGCTGGGCCTGGATGTCCGGCTGGGCGCTGAGCCCGAGCAGGGAGCGCGAAAATAGAAAACGCGAGAACCGTGAACATTGCCATGGGACCAATAAGTCTTTTCATGCATTCCTCCTGAGAACTGCTCAAATCGAGAAAGAGCCGTTGCGGCAAACGCTCATCGCCGCAGGAGCCGGGTGGCCGCAGGATCGCAGGGGAGAATTCGCGGCACGCTCATAATACATGCGCAGGATGAGGCTCGGGTTGCTTCGCGGCTATGCGTCGGCGGCGTCCAGAAAATCCCAGGAGACGGTGACTTCCGCGCCGAGACTTTCGGCGGTGCGAACCGCCGCGCTCTCGACCTGTTGCATCAGGCCGGAGAGATAATCGCGCGAGCCGGAGATGGCGGCGATGCCGAGGGTCGCCGATTGCCAGGTCGGCGCTTCGTCCATTTCGGCGATCGAGATGTTGAAACCGTGCGCCAGCCTCTCCTTCAGGCTGCGGACGACCTGCCGGCGATCCTTGAGGGAGTGGGCGTGCTCGATGCGAAGCTCAAGGAACATGGCGGCGATGGGCATCGGAGATTCATCTTACCTGGAAATGTGACTTGCACCCCGATCCTGCCGCCAATACCCGGTACATCACAGCTGCCCGCGGGCGAGGGTGTGCATTATTGACCGCGTTTACGGCCCTTGCCGGCCAGTGCCCCTGGAATCAGGCGCGGAGCATTTTGAATACGGTCAATTTCGACCTGGCGTAGCCATCTCATGCCCCAACTTCCTCATCCCACCCGATGGTGAGGCCAATAGCCACACCTTTGTCTTCATGATGAAGAGGAACGGGAGATTTGGGGATATGAAGAGACTTTGGATTCTGGGTATTGTCCTTGCAAGCTGCGGTTGGCTCTCTGCGCAGGAAATGAATCCGACCGCGACGGACCACTGGCCGCAGAAGGCCGGGCAACAGCCGGACGGACAGACGGACGCTGGGATTCCGGTCTACAAGATCACTGTGGTGGCGCGGGATATTCCGGCGATCAACTATTTTCATCGCAGCGGCGCGACGAAGATTGGATTTGAAGGAACGCCTCTGCTGCCGCTGGCCAAGGGCACCGCGGAAGTGAACAGCCTGAATGGGCGGACCGAGATCAAAGCTCATTTCGAAGGCTTGGGTGCGGCGAATGGCTTCGGCATCGAGTATCTGACCTATGTGCTCTGGGCGATCACGCCGGAAGGGCGGCCGGTTAATCTGGGCGAAGTGCTGTGGACCCACGGACACGCCGACACGACGGTGACGACGAATCTGCAGTCGTTCGGCCTGATCCTGACAGCCGAGCCGTATTTCGCCGTCACCATGCCGAGCGATCTGGTGATCATGCAGAATTTCGTGCTGCGGGATAAGACGACTGGAGTGCTGGAGACCATTAACGCCCATTACAGCCTGCTGCCGCGCGGCGCCTACACCGATACGGCGGGCCGCCATACGGTGCTGCATCCGATCACGCGCGATGACCGTTCGCCGCTGGAGCTGTACGAGGCGATTAATGCGGTGCAGATTGCCGAGGCTGCGGGCGCGGATCAATACGCGGCCGAGAGCATGGCGAATGCGAAACAGGATCTCCAGAATGCGCAGTCGATGGACATCCACCAGAAAGAGATGAAGCAGGAAATCACCTACGCGCGCGAGGCCGTGCAGACGGCGGAGGATTCGCGCCTGATTACCATCCGCAGGATTAAGGCGGGAGACGACGCGGCGGAGAGAGCCAGAATCGAAGCAGCGCGGCGCAGCGCACAGGACCAGGCAGCGGCGGCGCAAGCTCAGGCGCAGCAATCGGCCTTAGCGGCGCAGCAGGCGCAGGATCAGCAGGCTCAGGCCCAGGCCCAGGCAGCGGCGGCGCAGCAGCAGGCGAATGCGGCGCAGCAACAGGAAGCGCGGGCTCAGGCCGATGCTGCCAAAGCGCGTGCGGAACAGCAGGCGGCGGAACAGGCTGCGGCCCAGGCCGCGCAGCAGACGCAGGAGATGCGGGAGAAGCTGCGGCTGCAACTGAATACGGTTCTGCAGACCCAGGAGACGGCGCGCGGACTGATTGTGAACATGTCCGACGTTCTGTTCGCGTTCAACAAATACCAGCTCAAGCCGGACGCTCAGGTCAAGCTGGCGAGGGTCTCCGGCATTCTGGCCACCTATCCGAACCTGACCTTGCAGGTGGAAGGCTACACCGACAATATTGGATCGGATGAATACAACCTGAAGCTGTCGGACGAGCGGGCGACAGCAGTGCAAGCCTTCCTCATCTCGCAGGGAGTGCAGCCGGGTAATATTTCGTCGCAGGGATACGGGAAAGCCGATCCGGTGGCGGATAACGCGACGAATTCCGGGCGAGCGGAAAACCGCCGTGTGGAACTGGTGGTATCCGGCCAGTCGATCGGGGTTCAGGAACGGGCCCCGGCGACATCGAGTGTCCGCCCGATGCCTGCTCCTCAGCCGGCGCCGGCGCAGAACAACAATGCGACAGGAGTGGTAAACGAGCCGCCGCAGTAGAGGACTTGCCGTCCAGGCGGACGCGGAACACCGCGAACGCCAAACCGGAGAGGCCGCCCGCGGGCGGCCTTTTCGCTGGATGGAAGCGCCGGGTCGGGCGGTCTGGAAAATAATTCCAGAAAGTCACTTGCAAATCACAAGTGATATTTGCTAGCTTGGCGGACGTGCCCGGAACGGCCATGGCGAAGCATCGATCCCGCTGCCCGGTGAACATCTCCCTCGAGGTCTTTGGAGACCGGTGGTCGCTGCTGATCGTGCGCGACCTGATGGTGCGGGGATTCACCACCTTTCAGGATTTTGTCGAGTCCGGAGAAGGGATCGCGACGAACATCCTGGCGGAACGGCTGCGGCGGTTGCAGCGGTCGGGGGTCGTGACCGGCGAGAAGGACGAGAACGACGCGCGGCGGGTAATCTACCGGCTGACGGAAAAGGGCATCGACCTGGCGCCGGTGATGCTGGAGCTGCTGCTCTGGGGCGCGCAGCACGAAAAGACGGGCGCTCCACCGGCGGCGATCGCGGAGCTTGCGAAGGACCGCCGGGCGGTGGTCGAAGAGACCCGGCGCCGATGGCGGGAGCGCGATCCGAGGCCGCTGCTGCCGTGGCTGGGCGGCAGGAAAACCGCGTGAAGAAACTGGTCACGGAGCGAAGAGGGGATGTATTTGAGGATTGGGGCGACGGCTGCGGCGCGCGATAAGTCGAGTGCCGCGGGACGTTGGGAATCGGCGACAAAACTATCGAAGGAAAAGGAGAAGCAATGAAAATCACACCGTATCTGAATTTCAACGGAACATGCGAAGAGGCGTTCAAAACGTATGAGCGGGTACTGGGCGGCAAGATCGTCGCCATCTTTACCTTTGGCAACAGCCCGATGGCCAAACGGTATCCCGAGTTAGCCGACAAGATCATGCACGCGCGCCTGGACATCGGCGACCAGATGATCCTCGGCTCCGATGCGCCGCCGGAGCATTTCCAGCAGGCACAGGGATCGTCCGTGTTGATTGAGCTGAACGACACGGCGGATGCGGAGCGGATTTTCCGCGAGCTGTCACAGGGTGGAGATGTGAAAATGCCGATTCAGGAGACGTTCTGGGCGAAGCGGTACGGGCATGTCGTGGATCGCTTCGGGACGCCGTGGATGATCAACGTGGCCCAGCCGGCGTACGCTGCAGCGTGAGAAAGCAGCGGGTGGCGGGTCGCTGGTGGCCGGTAGCAGGTAGATTGTCAACGAAGGGAGGAGAGGCTGGATGAGCAAAGTGCGCGTGCTGGTGGGGACAAAGAAGGGCGCGTTCGTTCTGGCCGCGGATGGCAAACGCGAGAACTGGGGGCTCAGCGGGCCGTTCTTCGCGGGCTGGGAGGTCTACCACGTGAAGGGGTCGCCGGTGAATCCGGATCGGATTTACGTGTCGCAGACCAGCGGATGGTTCGGGCAAATCATCCAGCGCTCCGATGACGGCGGGAAGACTTGGAACGCGCCGGGGGGCGGCATTCAGAAATCACCGCAGGGCTGGCCGACAGGGGAGAGCAACCGCTTCGTGTACGACACGTCCGCTGAAACCGGCAAACCGCTGACGACGCATCAGTGGTACGACGGAACGCAGCATCCGTGGGAATTCAAGCGGGTGTGGCATCTGGAGCCGTCGCTCACCGATGCGGAAGCGGTGTTCGCGGGCGTTGAGGATGCTGCGCTGTTTCAATCGACGGATGGCGGGCACTCGTGGAAGGAGCTGCCGGCGTTGCGCGGACACGGCACGGGCCCGTATTGGCAGCCGGGCGCGGGCGGAATGTGTCTGCACACGATCGTGCTGGACCCGAAGGATCCGAAGCGGATCTACATTGCCATCTCGGCGGCCGGTGCCTTTCGCACCGACGATGCCGGCGCGACCTGGAAGCCGATCAACAAGGGGCTGCGTTCGCAGTTCATGCCCGACCAGGATGCGGAGGTGGGCCACTGCGTGCACCACATCGCCATGAGTCCGCGGCGGCCGGGCGTGCTGTTCATGCAGAAGCACTGGGACGTGATGCGCAGCGACGATGCAGGCGATTCGTGGCGCGAGGTGAGTGGGAATCTGCCGACGGATTTCGGCTTCGCCATCGATGTGCACGCGCACGAGCCGGAGACGGTGTATGTCGCGCCGATCACCAGCGACTCGCTGCACTATCCGGTGGATGGCAAGCTGCAAGTGTGGCGCAGCAGGACGGGCGGCAATGAGTGGGAGGCGATGACCAACGGCCTTCCGCAAAAGGATTGCTACGTCAACGTGCTGCGGGATGCGATGTCGGTGGACTCGCTGGACGACTGCGGCGTGTACTTCGGCACGACGCGCGGGCAGGTGTATGTGTCACCGGACGGCGGCGACCACTGGAGGCCGATCGTGCGGGATCTGCCGGCGGTATTGTCGGTCGAGGTACAAACGCTGTCATGATCCTGGTGGAGTTGCCGCATCATCTGCGGACTCTGGCGCAGGTGAGCGGCGCGGTGACGCTGGAGGTGGACGCGCCGGTGACGCTGCGGCGGGTGCTGGATGCGCTGGAGGCGCGGTATCCGGTACTGCGGGGTACGATTCGGGATCACGATACGCAGCGGCGGCGGGCGTTTTTGCGGTTCTTCGCGTGCGAGGAGGATTGGTCGCACGAGCCCGTGGACGCTCCGCTTCCGGACGCGGTGGCGACGGGCAAAGAGCCGCTGCTGGTGATTGGGGCCATTGCCGGAGGAACTAGCTAAGAAGCGGTCGGCTAAAAAGGGTTAGCGAGATGTGAACTGCAAGCAGTTGGCGGAGATTACAAGGAGAGAATGATGACGACAGCGACAGCAACTCCCGCGGTCGCGGGCGAGATTGAGATCCTAACGCGTCAGACGCGGGCCATTCACGGCGTCCTTCGCCGCAATGTCGAAGGACTCACGCAGGAAGACAGCCTGAACCAGCCTCAGCCCGGAGGGAATTGTCTGAACTGGGTAATCGGACACCTGCTCTGCATTTACGATTCGGTGCTGCCGGCCCTGGGACAGAAACCGGTGCTGGGTGCGAGCGCGCTCAAGCGTTATGAACGCGGCAGCGCGGAGTTGCATGAAGCGGGTGAGGCGCTTCCCCTTGCCGATCTGCTGACGGCCTGGGACGAAACGGCAAAGCGCGTCGAAGCCGGACTCGGGACGCTGACGGCGGAGAGGATGGACGAGCCGGCTCCGTTTTCCCCGACCAACAATCCGAAGGAAACAGTGCGCTCCCTGCTGGCTACTATATGTTTCCATCAGGCCTACCACGTGGGGCAAACCGGTCTGCTCCGCCGGATCGCGGGCAAAGAAGGCGCGATCAGGTAATTCGGTAAGGAATGCGGTGAATTCCCATCCAGCGAGGTTCTATGCCGAAGATTCAGCCATTTTTGTGGTTCGACGACAATGCCGAGGAGGCCGTCGCGTTCTATCTTTCCGTCTTCAAAAATGCGAAAGCCGGTGGCGTGACGCGGTGGGGCGAAGGTGGTCCCGGCAAGCAAGGCTCGGTGCTGACGGTGAGCTTCACCCTCGAAGGGATGGAATTTATCGCACTCAACGGGGGACCGCATTTCAAGTTCAATGAGTCGATTTCGTTTGTCGTGAACTGCAAGGATCAGGCCGAGATCGACGAAATGTGGGAAAAGCTGTCCGCCGGTGGAGGCGAGGTGCAGTGCGGGTGGCTCAAGGACAAGTTCGGGCTCTCGTGGCAGGTTGTCCCCGCGAACATGGCGGAATTGCTGCGGGGTAAGGACGCGGAGGGCGGCAAGCGCGCGATGCAGGCCATGATGCAGATGAAAAAGATCGACATCGATGCGCTGAAGCGGGCCGGCGGCCTGGCCTGAGGGCCCTCTTCGCCAACCGGATGCCGGAAAAACTTTGTGTTGCCTGCGCAGGCAGAGCGCGGCTACTATAGGGCAATCTTTCCCCCGAGATACCGGCATTGCACCCGGTGTTTTTTATTGGCACGACGGTGTGCGCCGTAACCCTGAGCCCCCTGGAAGCCAGCCTGCGATCGACAGGCGAGACGGGCCGCCCGCTTTGCTCCGGCTGCCCGCGTTGGGTCGAAAATCTATCTACTTTCAATGAATCGGTTCGATTGCGAACCACGCGAAAGAAGCAGAACAGGCGCGGCTTCGAGCGAACAACGCAACAATTAGTTGATGGACGGGTCCGACAGAAAAGCAAGGACGGATGTGAAGGCGGGAATCTTCGCGTGCCCCCCAAAACGATGACCGGGGATAAGAAGTTATTGCTATGATGTTTCCCTCCCTGACACGGTGGAGGGAAGCACGAGAAAACGCCGGTGCCCGGCGAAGAAAGGGATGCGGCTGTGGCGATCTCACGAAGGCTATTTCTCAACGAGCTGGCGGCAACAGGAGCTTTGGCAGGACTGTTGGCGAAACCGGACGCGGCCGCGGCGATGGCCGCGGCGATCGACGACACGATGCAGGAACCGGGCGCGGGGAATGCCGCCGCGTTCTGGGGCAGCTTCATGGCAGCACCCGGCCACGAACGCGGATTGTTGCATAAAGCGCCGCCGGGAACCGATGCCGATCGGCAGGTGAACTTCCTGCATTTTGACTCAGACAAAGGGCTGCGCTATGCCGACCAGATTGATCCCACCGAACTGCCCGATTATCCGGGGGACGTGGCCGTCAGCATGACCGTGGGCGGTATCCGATTGTCCTCGGCAGACCGCGCCAAATTCGAGCAGCTCCAGTCGGCGCAGCTGCGCATCGATATGTTGCAGGGCCAGCAGATGTATGGGATGCTCGACCCGCTGGCGTGGATGGCGATGGCAGCGATCTTTCCGGACGAAGCCGGGAAGCTGCCGCCCCTGCAGAATTTGAGTTTCGATCCGGCGACGACGGCGAATAACATGCAGAAGATCGTGCTGCCCGGCGGCTTCGGACATCTGGCGGTGAATGTGTCGATGGTGCATAAGGAGTCGGCGTTCTGGACCGTGATCAAGACGCTGGTCAACGATGCATCCGCGGTGGCGCCGGTGCTGGGATTTCCGGCGATCAGCGTGACCGCGCTGGCCGGGTTCAGCAAGCTGTATGGGGTGCTGGCCAACCGGTCGGTGTTTCTCTTCCAGGCGCGGCCGCAGGCGGCCTATGCCACGCAGGAAGCCCGGCAGAAGGCCAATTCCACCATCGGCATCAATTTGCCGGAAGGCGACTACGTGCTGGTGCCGCAGTCGCATACCGACGATCTGAAGCCCTACCTGGACAAGATGAAGGTAGTCAACGGTTACATGGTGCCCAAGGACGCGCCGGCGTCGGATTCGACCTACGAATCGGCGGAGAAGGCTCAGCCGGACATCAGCTACATCACGATGAATATGACGGTGAATTCGCTGGTCGCGATGGGCGAGCCGCCGGCTCCCCCTGCCCCGCCCAAGACCAGCAGCAGCAGTAGCAGCAGCAGTAGTACAAAGAAGAAGAGCACGAGCACAAGCTCGGGTAGCGGGAGCAAGCCCGAGTAAACAGGGGTCCCCAGGGTCCGAGGGAGTTGGCGATGAACGTGCGCGGAATCGGGACGGCGGCGGCACTGGCTGTCGCCGTCGTAGCGCTGCCGGTCCGGGCGCAGAACTTTGGCATGATGGGGCTGAAAACCAGGGTGTCGCTCCAGCGCCGGCTTCCGGCCATGGTGCAGCTGCCTGGGAAGACCATCCGTGTGCGGGTGACGAGCGCGCATCAGAATACGGATGTGATCACGACCGATCTGCAGTCGCAGCTGACCACGGAGCTGCTGAAGAACGATCGAACCCTGCAGGAAGACGAAAACAATCCAGCTGTCACCATCAGTTGCCAGATCACCAGCTACGCCCATCCCCAGCCGATCGTGACGCAGCGTAATGTTCCCACCACCGGTGCGACCGGGAAGACAACCACGCAGCCCGCGAACTTCACCAGGATTACCGGATCGCTGAACGTGGCATTTCAGGTGAAGACCGGCAACGGGCGGGTGGTTGCGTCGGACAATGTGTCGGTGAATTACGACCAGGAATTCAACGCCGCGGGCGACAACACCTCGCATGGGATTTTGGGGACTATGGGCAGCTCGCTGCATCGGCTGAAGGGCAGCAAAGGCACCGACGCACAGGCAAGTGGCGCGCCGACCGAGCCGGAGCTGCGCACGCAGCTGCTTACGATGGCTGTTCACAAGATGGCTGCGCAAATCGTGAACACCGATGAGACGATCGAGGTTTTCCTGGCAAAAAAATCGGGCCCGATCGACGAAGGCGACAAGCAGGCGGAAGCGGGGTTGTGGCAGAGGGCGCTGGAGACCTTTGAGACGGCGAAGCCGATGTCGAAGAAGGAAGACGATGCCTACCGGCTCTACAACATCGGAGTCGCCAACGAGGCGCTGGGTTACGCGGCCGAGGATCCGAAGTCGGCGATGAAGTTCCTCGATGAAGCGGCCATCAATTATGGCAAGGCCGTCGACGATAAGCCCAGCGAGAAGTATTTTCTGGAGCCGCAGAAGCGGATCGAAACGGCGATCGCCCATTACCGAAAGCTGGAAGAGGCGAGAAATGCTCCTCCTCCGGAAGCCCCACCACGACCCGCACCCGTGGTAGCCAGCGCGCCGACGGCGAAGCACACGTCCACCCGGTCGAAGAGCACTCCCCCGAAGAGCACGCCTCCGCAGAGCACGACCCCGAGCAGCGCAACCAGTGCGGATGGGTCACTGACGGCCACGTCGCACGGGACCGTGGGAGCGCACGCGCTGACCGATGGTCAGGTCATCGCGATGGTGAAGAACGGCATCGACGACGACACGATCGCGCAGACGGTGCGCAATGCCAAAGCCGTGAATTTCGATCTGAGTTCAGCAGGGCAGCAGCGGCTGACCGCAGGCGGAGTGAGCCCGGCCGTGGTGAGCGCGATGAAGGCGCGGGCGGCAACCGGACAATGAGGAATACGCTGCGCAATCGAGCGTTGGG
>JBEKIN010000106.1:0-19294 GCA_050011735.1 Acidobacteriaceae bacterium
ATCAAGGCCAATGGGCAGCTGGATGGGGCGCTGGGACGGCTGCTGGCGGTGGCGGAGAATTACCCGAACCTGAAGGCGAACCAGAATTTTCTGCAGCTGCAGGATCAACTGGAAGGCACGGAAAACCGCATCGCCGTGGAGCGGCGCCGGTACAACGAGACGCTGCAGGACTACAACACATTTATTGGGCAGATCCCCAACAACATCTGGGCGCACCTCGCTGGTTTCAAGCCGAACACCGCATATTTCGAGGCTTCTCCGGCTTCGCAGGCGGCGCCGCAGGTGCATTTCTGAGCAGGGCTCAGGGCTCAGGGCACAGGGCTCAGAGCACCAAGCACAGCTATAAGCGCGATTGCGGCTGCGCTGGATCGCCAGAGCTATCCGGCGATCAAAATACGCAGGTCGCGCAGGTTGTTGCCGGTGGGCCCGGTGACGATCGAATCGCCCAGCGCGGTGAAGAGCGTGCAGGTATCGAAGCGGCCGAGCGTGGCTTCTGGGTCGAAGTTGTAACTGCGGGCGCGAGCGATGGTCGTTGGGTCCGCAATGGCGCCCGCTGCGGGACTGTTGCCGTCGATGCCGTCTGAGCCTGCGCTGAGCACGGCGAGCGCCTGGCCCTCGCAGCGCGCCAGGTCAAATGCGGTCTTGAGCGCAAACTGCTGATTGCGGCCGCCGCAGCCGGGATGCTTGCTGAGGTTCACCGTGACTTCGCCGCTCGAGAGCAGGCACACTCGGGGGTACTCGCCGCGCAATTCATGAAAGCGCGCGAGCAGGTACTTCGCAGCTTCGGCGTAGTCCCAGTCGTCGCAGGTATTGTCGATGACCACTTTGTATCCCAGCGACTGGGCGTGATCGCGCGCCGCGTTCACGAAGTCGTGGTTGGAGAGCAGCGTGTCGAACTGAGCGTGCTGAAACGCGGCGATCGCGTCCCTGGGGCTGCCCTTGGACGAACTTGCCGGCGAGACATCGTCCTGGCGGAGCTTCTGGAAATACTCGCGCACTGCAGCGGGAAACTTCTCCAGCAGGTGAAAACGCTCCAGAACTTCCGAGCATTCGGCCAGCGTGGAGTAGTCAGGCAGCGTCGGTGAGGAGGCAACGGCCGCCAAATCCTTGAGCGGGACATCGGCCAGCAGCAGGGAAAGTTTTTCGGCTGCGGGCGCTGCCAGCGCCAGACGCCCGCCCTTGACCGCGGAAAAATATTTGCGCACGGTGTTGATTTCTGTGATGGTCGCGCCGCTGGCGACCAGCGCTTCATGGAAGGCGATGGTGTCGTCCAGCGTGATCTTGCGGTCGCGCGGCAGCTCCAGCATCGCCGAGCCGCCGCCGCTGATCAGGAAAAAGATGAAGGTGTTCGCGCGGGCGCGTTTCAGCAGGGCCAGCACTGCGCGCGCCGCGGCAAAGGAGCCCTCGTTGGGCAACGGATGCCCGCCCGCGTAATAACGAATGTGCCGGTTGCGCTTCTTCGGAACCTCCAGTACCGAGCACACGCCGCGAAGGCGAATCTTTTCGGGAAGACGCTCCAGCAGCGCGTTCAGCATGCTGAGCGCGGCTTTGCCGAATGAAATGACAAAAACGTTCTTGTACGGTTCCAGCGGCTGCGAGATTGGCGGCAAACGCGGCGATGGATGCCGCACCAGCGTCTTCCCCTCGAAATGGAGGTGGCGATCAAACGCCTGCGGAATGTCGCAGGCCTGAAGGGCCCGATCGAATATTTCCCTGGCGACGCCGTGGAGTTCTTCGAGCGGGGTCATTTGTTGGCGAGAAGGGGGAAACAACGTTGCGCCCATGCGCGGATGGCTTGCCTCACATCCTCCAGCTTACTCGCAAAAAAGTGATCGGCTCCGGAAATCCACACCAGCTCCTTCGGTTCGCGCGCGCGCGCGACGGCTGCTTCCACTGTGGCCGCAGGGCCGTACTGATCGCGCGTGCCGCTGACGAACAGCTTGGGCTGCGGGCACTCGCGAAGGAAGTCGTAGTCGTAGTCGCGGCCTTCGGCGTGCGTCGGGATTCCGAGCGCCACCAGGCCGATGACGCGCGGATCGCCGCAGCAGGCCCGCAGCCCGACATACGATCCGAAGGAAAAGCCGGCGAAGAGAATCGGCAAGCCGAATTCCCGCTGCAGCCAGTCCAGCGCCGCGTGCACATCGTCCTGCTCGCCCTCGCCGAAGTCGTGCTCACCTTCACTCAGTTCGGTTCCGCGGAAATTGAAACGCAGCACCGGGAGGCCCAGGCTCTGGAAGGCCTTCATCGCGTGATACACGACCTTGTTGTGCATGGTGCCGCCGCCCAGCGGATGCGGATGGCAGACCAACGCCGCGTACGGCGCACCGGGCGCTCCCACGTTGAGCAGCGCCTCCAGCCGCCCCGCCGGTCCGCGAAGGTCGTCGACAGTGCGCAGAATTGCGGAGCCAACATGAGATTGCGTCATCTGGCTCCATTGTACGAACGCTTCGTCGCGTATTCTGGTGCTTCGCTATGAGACTCGATCCCATTCAACTCACGCGGCGCCTCGTGGACATCGAGTCCATCAGCTACAACGAGGGCGCGGTGGGTGCGTTTCTGGCGGAGTTTCTGGCCACGCAGGACTTCGCGGTCGAGAAAATGCCGGTGAAGCAGCACAAGGAGAGCCGCTCGACGAGCGAGCGGTTCAACGTCTACGCGTGCGTCCCTGGGCAGACCCCCGACGTGGTGCTGTCGACGCACATGGATACCGTGCCGCCGTTCATTCCTTCGAGCGAGGACGACGCGTTCATCTATGGCCGCGGCGCGTGCGATGCAAAAGGCATCATCGCGGCGCAGATTGCCGCCGCAAAAAAACTGGCGGAGCAGGGAATTCGCGCCGCGTTGCTGTTCGTGGTCGGCGAGGAGCGCGACTCGGCGGGAGCCAAAACTGCCAACCTGCATCCGCGCGGCAGCCGCTTCCTTATTAACGGTGAGCCGACCGACAATCGCATTGCTCTGGCCTCGAAAGGCACGCTGCGTGCGGCGATTCGCGCCAGCGGGAAGATGGCGCACTCGGCATATCCGGAACTGGGCGAGAGCGCCACGCAAAAGCTGGTTGAGGCTCTGCATCGCATCCTCGCTATTCCGCTGCCGGCGCTCGACGACGTTGGCCCGAGCACGCTGAACATCGGCATGATCAGCGGCGGCCACGCGCCCAACGTAATTGCCGATCACGCCGAGGCTCAGGTGATGGTCCGTTTGGTGGGGTCTTCGGAGGAGACGCGTCGCGCGATCGAGCAGGCGGTTGCAGGCCTGGCCACCGTCGACTACACGCTGGAGATTCCATTCAAAAGGCTGCGCGCGGTCGAAGGACTGCCGACCATGATCGCCGCATTCACGACCGATATTCCGTGGCTCACCAACTGGGGCGAGCCCGTGCTGCTGGGCCCGGGTTCGATCCATGTTGCGCATACGCCGCACGAAAAGCTGGCAAAAAATGAACTGCTTGCGGCCATCGATCTGTATGTCGAAGTCGCCGGCCAGCTCGTGACCTCGTCCCGCTGAAACGGGTAGGCTGAAAGTATGGCTGAGCCGTCCGGCACGCTTCTCGCAACCCGCAACACTCTCGACAAAGCCGCTTCCTCGTATCTGCGCTCCGCGATGCATCAGCCGGTGTACTGGCAGGAGTGGGGCGAGGCTGCGTTCGCGCTCGCCGCGCAGACGGACAAGCCGATCCTGCTGGACGTGGGTGCGGTGTGGTGCCACTGGTGCCACGTGATGGACCGCGAGTCGTACGAAGATCCAACCCTGGCGGCGACGGTCAACGAACATTTCATCGCCATTAAAGTGGATCGCGACGAGCGGCCGGACGTGGACGCGCGCTACCAGGCCGCGGTGCAGGCCATCAGCGGGCAGGGCGGATGGCCGCTGACCGCGATCCTGACGCCGGATGGGCGGCCTTTCTTCGCGGGCACGTATTTTCCGCGGGAGGATCGCTACGGCCGGCCTGGATTCGAGCGCGTGCTGCTGACGCTGGCCAACGCGTGGAAGATGCGGCGCGCCGAAGTTCTGGAGTCGGCGGCCAGCGTGATCGCGGCCATCGAGCACGGCGAGACGTTTTCGGCGCGCGGCGATTCGTTGTCGCTGGCCATTGTCGACAAGCTGGTCGAGAGCGCAATCGGGCAGTTCGATCCACACAATGGCGGGTTCGGCTCGCAGCCGAAGTTTCCGCATCCAGCGGTGCTGGACCTGCTGATCGACGTTGCGGCGCGCACCGGCAACGAGGCGGCGAAAGAAACCGCGACGGTCACTCTGAGAAAGATGGCGCGCGGAGGCGTCTACGACCAGCTGGCAGGGGGCTTTCATCGGTACTCGGTCGACGAGCGCTGGGTGGTGCCGCATTTCGAGAAGATGCTCTACGACAATGCCGGACTGCTGGGCAATTACGTCCACGCATTCCAGACCTTTGTCGAGCCGGAGTTCGCCGCCGTCGCGCAGGGCATCATGCGCTGGATGAACGAGTGGCTCAGCGATCAGGAGCGTGGCGGCTTCTACGCGTCGCAGGATGCCGATATTTCGCTCGACGACGACGGTGACTACTTCACGTGGACCCGCGCCGAAGCCGCAGCGGTGCTGACGCCGGAGGAGCTGAGCGTTGGCGATCTGTATTGGGACATCGGCGAGCTGGGCGACATGCACCACAATCCGAAGAAGAACGTGCTGCATCGGAATTTTTCGCTGGAAGAAGTTGCTCAGCGTCTGCATCGCGACCAATCCGATACAGAGCGCGATCTGGCCGCCGCGAAGAGGAAGCTTTACGCTGCGCGGCTGCAGCGCCCGACGCCCTTCATCGACAAGACGGTCTACACGGGATGGAATGCCCTCGCGATCTCCGCGTATCTCGATGCGGCGCGAGTGCTGGATCAGGAGGCTCCCCGGACCTTTGCGCTGCGAACCCTGGATCGCGTCCTGCGCGAAGGATGGGATGCGCGTGCGGGGCTGGCGCATGTGATTGCCTATCCAGAGCCCGATGCCTCGGCGAGGCGAATCCCCGGCGTGCTCGACGACTATGCGATGCTGGCTCACGCCTGTGTCGACGCGTGGGAGGCAACCGGAGAGCTGCGCTACTACGAGGCGGCACTGCAGCTGGCGGATGCGATGGTGGAGCGCTTTCACGATCCCGAACACGGCGGGTTTTTCGACACGGAGAAAGATGGCGCCGACAAGATCGGCGCGCTGGCTGCCCGGCGCAAGCCGATGCAGGACTCACCGACGCCGGCCGGCAACCCGACCGCCGCAGCGGCACTACTTCGGCTTACAGCGCTGAGCGGACGCGACGATTTTCGCGCGAAGGCTGAGGACACGCTGGCCGCATTTTCCGGCGTCATCGAGCACTACGGCCTCTACGCGGGCAGCTACGGCCTGGCGCTCGAACGCCTGTTGCTGCCGCCCATTCAGGTCGCGATCGTCGGGGCCGGTCCGAGCGCCCGGCAGCTGGCGGCCATCGCCAACGCCCGCTACGCGGTCAACAAGGCTGTTATCTCGCTCACACCCGCGCAGGTTGGCTCCGGGCAGCTGCCGCCGGCGCTCAGGGAGACGCTGCCGCATCTCCCGACACTCTCCGCGGAGGCCGTTGCCGTGGTTTGCCGGGTGACCTCCTGCCTGCCTCCGGCTCGGACCGCCGAAGAGCTCATCGGGCAGCTCAACGAGGCGTTGTGAGCGGCCCGGAGCGAGCGCAAAGCGGGGTTCCGAGCGTAACGTAGCGCTGACCGGCGCGGCTGCTGCACCCCCGTCTGACCTGCTATTCTTCAGCAGATCGATTCGATCCGGAGAGTGTGTTATGGCGAGAAGCGTCAACAAAGCCACGTTGATTGGCAATGTGGGAAAAGACCCCGAAATCAAGGTTGCGTCCAACGGCAATGCCGTCGCAACCTTTTCCCTGGCTACGTCGGATCGCACCAAAGATCAGACCGGTACCTGGACCGATCGCACGGAGTGGCACAACCTGGTCGCGTTTCAGCGTCTGGCGGAGATCGTTCGCGACTATGTAAAGAAGGGGTCGAAGCTTTACGTCGAGGGGCGGATTCAGACGCGCTCCTGGGACGATAAGGACAACCAGAAGCATTACAAGACGGAAATTGTGATCAACGACCTGGTGCTTCTCTCCGGTCGCGGCGACGGCGAATCGGGCGGCTCGTCGCGGTCGGGTAGCTCATCGTACGATCAACGCCCGCCGGCGCATACTGACGAGCTGGTGCAGTCCACTGAGATCACCGACGACGACATTCCGTTCTGAAGTGTAGATTTCCTCCCCCAGGAGGAGTCGACATGAGAGTCAGCGCCCGCCCGCTTGCAGTGCTGGGACTTGCGCTGGTGTGGCTTCCCAAGCCTCTCTGCGAACAGGAGGATGACGCCACACGCGCGGGCCGCGAGCCAGCGGGCTGAACTGCGCTGGTTTGATCACTTTTCCGCCGCAGCAGCGGGAACGAGACGGGCCTGAACGCCTTGATCGGCGGCCTGATCAAGCATTTCCTTTGCTTCCAAGAGTGTGGTCCCGCTGGGTACGGGGCGGAAGTCGGACCGAATCTCACGCTGATCCTTGCTCAGCGACTTGACGATTAGCACCCTGCCCTTCACGTGTGTCTCGATCACGTCGGCCTTCCAGTGGGTCGCGCTTACCTGTTGACGATGAATGTGGAAGGAACTGCCCTTCTCCACGTGCCCCAGCAGGCCATAGCCAAAATCCACACGCTCCGCCACACTGCCGCTCATATCGATCGCCCGTTTCAGGCGGAGATCGACGATCATGGTGCCCGTGAGCGCGTGAACGATGCGCGCCTGATAATTCGGCGGAACGAAAGCCGGGTCGGGACGAAAAGCGATGCGCGCGACGCCCGCTGAGGGCGGTCCCTCATAATCGAAGAGAAAGGCGTCGGGCACCAACTGCAGGATGGCGGCCACCTGAGCTTCGTCATTGTCATGGGCTCGCTCTACAAGCGCGATCTGTCCGGGATCGTGAATGTAATCGTCGAGGCGCTCGTTCTCACGTCCCTGCTGGGCGGCGGAGAGGGGTTTGCCGTCCTGCTCGATGAGGCGAAAGACCGGTCCGCTGGCTGTCTCGACCTGCTCCCGGACCAGATCCTGCGCGGGGGAGAGGCATGCGCTGCGGTATTCCCAGTGGCTGTCGCGCTCCCGGTCGTGCAGTTCGTTGTAGATGACGTCGCGCACCAGATCGTGGGCGGACTGCGCGCTCCCCTGGGATGCGGTTGCGGGAGCCTCGGCGAAAACGGGAAGGGCTGCCGCGACAAGGAGCACGATGGAACCAAAACGTTCAGATCGTGGCATTGGCCTCCGCGCCCCACAGGTATGATCCGGTTCCAGAGTGCCGGAGTTGCTTTCCCAGTCGAGTAAATCAACGGTGAAGATTCGGCGACGGGCAGGAAGAGGAATCTCACTTGTTACACTTCCGCCATGGCTCGGGCTGATTTTTCGCTGCTCGGCCGACCGCGTTCATGCCGCAAACCCTCTCGATCGCGATGATCACGAAGAACGAAGAGGCGAATCTGCCGCGCACCCTCTCGAGCGTGCGCTGGGCCGATGAGATTGTGATCGTCGATTGCGGCTCGACAGATCGCACGGCCTCCGTTGCGGAATCTTTCGGAGCAAAGGTTTTCGTCAACCAGCCTTTCCCCGGTCACGGCGAGCAGAAAAACGTCGCCATCGACCACTGCGGCAGCGACTGGGTTTTGCTCCTTGATGCTGACGAGGTTATTTCGCCCGAGTTGGCTGAGGAGATTCGCAAAGTGCTGGCAGGCCCTGCCGCGCACGACGCGTACTGGATCCCTCGCCTGAATCTCTTTCTCGGCCGCTGGATGCGCCACGGCGGTTTCTATCCCGACCGCAAGCTCCGCCTCTTTCGTCGCGGATCGGCGCGGCTGAGCGAGGGGGTCGGCCCGCACAGCACGCCGCAGTTTGCCGGCAAGCCCGGCGTTCTCCGCGGCGACATGCTGCACTACGCCTATCCCGCGCTGGCGCCCTACATTGAACACATGAACCGTTACAGCACTGAGATGGGAAAGCTGGCGGCTCCAAAGAAGCCGAGCCGTTCGATTTTCGCCTTCCTCTGGAATGTCGTCCTCAACCCCGCGGCGACCTTCACGTGGAACTATGTTTTCCGTCTCGGCTTTCTCGATGGTCGCGAGGGATTGCTGCTGCACCTCTATCACTCGGGCTATGTGAGCTGGAAATACGCAAAGGCGTGGGAGCAGCGGCGCGGTTGACCCTGTATATACAAATAGTTTATTCTGTATATATGGAGAGGTGATCTATGGCGGCGACCATGACATCGATTCGATTAAATACCGAGTTGGCCGACGAAGCCGCGAAACTTCTGGGCGTGAAAACGCGAACGGAAGCAGTTCACGTGGCCCTGCGGGAAATCGTGGCTCTCGAGAAGTTCAAGCGCCTGATGATCAAACACGGCGGCAAGCTTGATCTTTCGGGCCTCGATGAGTAGCCTCGTCATTTTTGATACTTCAGTTCTCGTCGATCAACTCCGAACAGATTGCCACGAAGAACGCATAAGGTCACTGGCGGGAATCATCCGGAATTCATCGGTGGTGCTGGCTGAGTTATGGCGGGGAGTCAAAACCAGACGCGACCGCCAAGGCGTGCTGGAACTGGAGGAGAACCATCCGACTCTGACCCCCACGGCGAGAACCTGGATAGAGTCTGGCAAGATCCTGGCGGAAATCGGAAAGGAAACGGGGTTTGAACCGGGGAAGTTGCGAGACCTGCATTTAGATGTGCTGATTGCCCTGACTGCGCGATCGTGCGGTGCGAGGCTCATTACTTCCAACCGGGCCGATTTCGAACTGATCCGCAGCCGTTGTTCCTTTCAGATGGAAATCTGGCCCGCACGCGAGTAATTCTTTCGTCTCAGGTTGTCTTTAGGGCGCTCACTCTCCTATGCTGAAGCGTTCCAGGAACGGACGCATCATGCCGGATAAAGCCATCGAGACGCGCGATGCAATGCACCAGGATCTGACCTCGAACCGGCATCCCTCCGCGGAGGAGACGCGCTGGGCGCAGGAGATGCTGGAGCCCGCGCTGGCGAAGTCTCCGGAACAGGCTGTCGGCGCGGCGACCGGAGTGAACCGCGACGAAGCGGGCAACGCGCGTTTCAGCACCATTTCCGGCGTCCCCATTCGGGGTCTCTACACCGAAGCGGACCTGCCCGAGGACTGGAGCCAAAACCAGGGCGAATACCTGGGCCTGCCTGGGCAGCCGCCCTATACGCGCGGCATTCATCCTACCGGCTATCGCGGGCGGCTGTGGACCATGCGCCAGTTCTCCGGCTTTGCTTCGCCGGAAGAAACCAACCTCCGGTACAAGTACCTGCTCGCCGGCGGAGCCAGCGGCCTTTCCGTCGCCTTCGATCTGCCGACGCTGATGGGCTGCGACTCCGACGATGCAAAGAGCGAGGGCGAGGTGGGTAAGTGCGGCGTGGCCATCGACTCGATCGAGGACATGGAGACGCTCTTCGCCGGCATTCCACTCGACAGCACCACTGTCTCGATGACCATCAACTCGCCGGCCAGCGTGTTGTGGGCCATGTACCTTGTGGTTGCTGAGCGCCAGGGCGCGGACTGGAAGCTGCTGTCCGGGACGCTGCAAAACGACATTCTGAAGGAATACATCGCACAAAAGGAGTATCTCTATCCGCCCGCTCCTTCCATGCGCCTGGTGATCGATACGCTGGAATTCGGCGCGCGCCATACGCCGCGGTTCAATCCTATTTCGATTTCCGGCTACCACATTCGCGAAGCAGGATCGACCGCCCTGCAGGAGCTGGCCTTCACCCTTTATGACGGCATCGAGTATGTGGAGTGGGCGCTGCGGCGTGGCCTGGCCGTCGACGATTTCGCCCCACGCCTCAGCTTCTTTTTCAATGCGCATAACGACTTCTTCGAGGAGATCGCCAAGTATCGCGCCGCGCGCAAGGTTTGGTACCGGGTGATGACGGAGCGCTTCGGCGCGAAGAGCCCTCGCTCCACGTGGATGCGCTTCCACACGCAAACCGCCGGTGTCTCGCTCACCGCGCAGCAGCCGAAGAACAACATCGCCCGCGTCGCACTGCAGGCGCTGGCCGCGGTTCTGGGCGGCACGCAGTCACTGCACACCGATGGTTTCGACGAAGCTCTTGCCCTGCCTACAGAAGACGCGGCGCGGATCGCTCTGCGCACGCAGCAGATCCTTGCTCACGAGTCCGGCGTCGCGGAAGTGATCGACCCCCTGGGTGGGTCGTACTTCCTCGAGAAGCTCACGCTCGACATGGAGGAAGGCGCTTTCCGCACCTTCGCGAAGCTCGATGCGATGGGCGGGATGGTCAGGGCCATCGAAGCGGGCTACCCGCAGAAGGAAATTGCCGAAGCCAGTTATGCATTTCAGCACGCCGTGGAAGCAGGCGAGAAAATCATCGTCGGCGTGAATCAGTATGCGACGAGCGAACCGCCGCCTCGAATCCTGTACATCGGCGAAAGCGTGCGCGACGCGCAGGCTGCGAAGCTGAAGAAACTGCGCGCGAACCGATCCGGGGAGGCGGTCGAGCGCACCCTCGACGAGCTGCGGCACGCGGCTGGGGAGCAGCCGCAACCCGCGCCGGAAAGTATGGCCATGGCCAACACCATGCCTTTCATCCTCGACTGTGTTCGCGCCTGCGCCACGCTCGGTGAGATTTGCAGCGCTCTGGGTCAGGTGTTCGGAGGATGGGAAGAAGTTTGACCGCTCCGTTGGGTCACTCGCCGGAAACCATTTAGAATGCATCTGGCGTGAACACCGTCAAAGCGATTTATCCGGGCAGCTTCGATCCGGTGACCAACGGCCACCTGGATCTGATTGCCCGCGCCGCGAACATTTTCGATCATCTGGTCGTTGCCATCCTTCGCAATTCAGAGAAAAACCCCTTGTTCACCGTGGAAGAGCGGGTCGCCATGCTCTCGGAGGGGATCGCGGAATTCAACAACGTGTCGGTTTCCACCTTCGACGGGCTGCTGGTGGATTTCGCCCGCGAAGAGCGGGCTCACGCGGTGGTGCGTGGCATCCGCGCCATCAGCGACTACGAATATGAGTTCCAGATGGCGCTGATGAACCGGCGGCTCGCGCCCGACGTCGAAACCATCTTCCTCATGCCCGACGCCAAATACTCCTTCGTCAGCTCGCGGCTCGTGAAACAAGTGTTTCGGCTGGGTGGATCGGTGGATGGCCTGGTTCCGAAATTTGTCGTCGAGCGGATGAAGGACAAAGGCCGCAGCTAAAGTCCACCTCACTGAGAAGGAGGTGGCGTGCTGGGTGCCGGCTGGCCGCCCTTCGGCTCGTGATAGCCTTGCCCTTCGCCCGAACAAGGAGAACGATGAGTAACCAGCTGCAATTCGACCTGAGCGCGGCGGCGCGGCGCGCCATGGTCGCGCACGGCTTCGAGCCCGACTTTCCACCGGCGGTGGCGCAGCAGCTGCAGCAACTGCACGACCATCCGTTGCCCGCGAATCCGTCGGCCCGCGACTTGCGCGGTATGCTCTGGTCCTCCATCGACAACGACACCTCGAAAGATCTCGACCAGATCGAATATGTCGAAGGCGTGCCCGGAGGGGGCCAGCGCGTGCTCATCGGCGTCGCCGATGTCGACGCGTTCGTACCGAAGGGGTCGCCGATCGACCAGCATGCGCTCCGCGAGACGACCACGGTCTATACGGGCGTCGATATTTTCCCCATGCTGCCCGTAGAGCTCTCCACCGGGCTGACTTCGCTGCTGCCGGATCAGGAGCGGGCGGCGGTGGTGGTCGAGTTCACGGTGGATGCGCAGGCGCAGATTTCGAACACCAACATTTCCCTGGCGCGCGTGACCAACAAGGCGCAGCTGGCGTACCCGTCGGTGGGCGCGTGGCTGGCCGGTACCGCCGCTGCGCCGCCCAAAGTTGCGGCCTCGCAGAATCTCCAGCAACAGCTTCATCTCCAGGACGATATTGCGCAGCGGTTGCGGCGCGAGCGCTCCAGCCACGGCGCCTTGAATCTGGAAACGATCGAGACGCAGCCGATCCGGCTCAAAGACGGCAGCATCGAAATCGAGGCGGAAGTGAAGAACCGCGCCACCCAGCTGATCGAGGACTTCATGATCGCCGCCAATGGCGTGGTTGCGCGCGCGCTCGAGGCGAAACATTTCTCCGCCATTCGCCGCGTGGTGAAAACGCCAAAGCGCTGGGACCGCATCGTAGAGATCGCCGCGCAGATGGGAACAAAGCTACCCGCGAACCCCGATCCAAAACCATTGCATGATTTCCTGTGTGAACAGCAGCAGAAGGATCCCGATCATTTTCCCGACCTGTCGCTGGCCGTCATCAAGCTGCTCGGCCCGGGAGAGTATGTGCTCGAAAAACCCGGCGAGGAACCACAGGGGCACTTCGGCCTCGCCGTGCAGGATTACACGCATTCGACGGCGCCCAACCGGCGCTACGCCGATCTGGTGTCGCAGCGGCTGCTCAAGGCGATGATTCTCGGCAAGCCGTCTCCCTACTCCGACGACGAGCTGGCCTCGGTCGCGGCGCAGTGCACGCGCATGGAGGATTCGGAACGCAAAGTCTCGCGCGAGATGGAGAAGCGCATCGCCGCTGTGGCGCTGAGCGGGCGCATCGGCCAGGTCTTCGACGCGATCGTGACCGGCGTGACCGATCGCGGCTCGTTTGTGCGCACCATCAATCCTCACGTGGATGGAATGCTGGTCCGCGGCCAGCAGGGCGTCGACGTGGGCGACCGGCTCCGTGTGACACTTGTGCGAACTGACCCAGTGCAGGGGTATATCGATTTCGCCCGCGCATCGAACCCCGGCCAGCCTATGCGCTCCAGCCTTGCCACCTTCCTCGACGACTACCGCCGTTACGGTGACGCCGCGGCCATCGTTGTGTATCGTGGCAATCGCCGTTCGATTTCGACGTGGAATGAGATTGCGGACCTCGCCGATCGCTTCGCCGCCGAGCTGGTACGCCGCGAGATCGTCATGGGCGACCGGGTCGTCATCTGGGGTCAGAACGGTCTGGAGTGGATGGCGGCGTTTTTCGGCTGCGTGCAGCGCGGCGTGATTGCCGTTCCTCTCGATCCCGCCGGAGCGCTGGATTTCGCGACCCGGGTGATCGCCGACACCAGGCCCCGCGTGGTCACCGGCGATCGGGGTCTGCTGCAGGAACTGACCGGCGATTCGCCTCGACTGAGCTTCGAGGATTTTGCCGACCAGCTGGCCCAGGCGCCGTCTTCCAGCCTGCGCGAGCCGAGCCTCACGCTCGATACGCCCTTCCAGATCCTCTTCACTTCCGGCACGACCGCCGAACCCAAGGGCATCGTCCACACCCACCGCAACGTGCTCGCGAGCCTCGATCCCATCGAGCAGGAGATGAAAAAGTATCTGAAGTACGAGCGCATTTTTCACCCGCTGCATTTTCTGCACACCCTGCCGCTCAGCCACGTCTTCGGTCAGTTCATGGCGTTGTGGATTCCCCCGCTTCTCGGCGCCGAAGTGCACTTCGAATCGCGCCTGCAGGCGCAGCGCCTCATCGAGACTATCCATCGCGAACAAATTGCCGTCGTCTCCTGCGTGCCGCGCGTGCTGGATTTGCTGCGCTCGCATCTGCTGGCCGTCGATCCGAAGCTCGCGGAGGAAGTCCAGAAGACAACCGGGCAGAAACTCTGGCGGCGCTGGTGGCGCTTCCGAGGAATGCATCGCCTCTTCGGTTTGAGATTCTGGGCGTTCGTCTGCGGTGGAGCCTCGTTATCGCCCGAACTGGAAGGCTTCTGGACCACCATGGCATTTCTGCTCGTCCAGGGCTACGGCATGACGGAAACCTCGGCGATTATCACCCTGAATCACCCGTTCAATCCCGGGCAGGGGACTATCGGCAAGGTTTTACCCGGACGCGAAGTGCGCATCACCGATGAGGGCGAAATTCTGGTGCGCGGCGATGTGGTGTCGCAGGCCTCGTGGCAGCATGGCGCACTCCAGCAGAACCAATCCGAGTGGCTCGCGACCGGCGATCTGGCGCTGCGCGACGAGGAGGGTCAGCTTCACTTCGTCGGGCGAAAGAGCCAGGTCATCGTCACACCTTCCGGTCTCAATGTTCATCCCGAAGATGTAGAGGCGGCGCTGAATGCTCAGCCCGGGGTGCAGGCCTCCGCGGTCGTTCCGCTGCTGACCACGGCGGGAACCGAGCCGGTGGCCGTGCTGCTCTTTCGCGGATCGCGCGAGCAGGCGCATCAGGCCGTCGTCGCCGCCAACGGCCAGCTCGCCGAGTATCAGCAGGTTCATCAGTGGCGTCTCTGGCCGGACCTCGACCTCCCGCGCACGTCCACGGGCAAGGTGCGCCGTCCTAAAGTGACGGAGTGGGTGAACGCGCAGCGCACCGAGGCCGGCGAGGGCGCCGCGGGCGATCCGCTGCTGGCGATGATTCTTTCCATCAGCCATGCCAGCGCCGGGACCACCGGCAACGATGCGCGGCTGTCAGAAGACCTCGGCCTCGACAGCCTGGGGCGCGTGCAATTGCAGTCGGAGCTGGAGCAAAAGCTGGGACTCACCCTCGATGACGCGGCGCTGGAGCGTGTGGTCACGCTGGGCGATCTGCGCCGCGAACTGGGTCTCGACAGCACGGAGACGACTCCCGCTGCGTCGGCGCCGGAGCCATCCGAGAGCCCCGCTGCTGCCGTGCCCACCACACCCGCTGAGGTGCGGGACGAGGCGCGCAGGCCGGGCGAAGAGGACATCTATCCGCACTGGCCGTGGTGGTGGCCGGTGCGACTGCTGCGCGTCGCTTATCTCGAGCTGGTCTCGCAGCCCTTTGTGTGGTTCCTTGGCAAGCCGCGCGTCGAGCGGCCCCCGCATCTACAGCCCGAAGGCCCCGTGCTGATCATCGCCAATCACGTCACGGCGTACGACCTTGCTCTGATCCTCTACGGCCTGCCTGGGCCCATGCGCCGCCGCGTCGCCGCGGCCATGGCCGGCAACATGCTCCGGGATTTCCGCCACATGCGCAACGTGGGACCGCAGGGTCGCGGGGTCACTCCGTTCCTCGATGTCCTGGGTCCGGCGGCGTGGCTGCTCATCACCGCGCTGTACAACGTCTTCCCGCTGCCCCGCAGCGCCGGCTTCCGCCGCTCGTTTCAGCACGCCGGGGAAGCGCTGGACCGCGGCTACAACGTGGTGGTTTTTCCGGAGGGATTTCGCACCGAGACCGGCCTGCAACCCTTCCGTCCGGGCATCGGCCTGCTGGTGCGCGAATCCGCCGCGCCGGTGGTTCCGGTTGCGTTAGTCGGCCTGAGTGAGCTTAAGCAGCGCGGACACGGATGGTTCCGCTCCGGAAAGCTCACCGTCCGCGTCGGTGAGCCGATCCCGTTCGATCCGGACGATTCACCGGAGCAGATCACGACGCGGCTTTATGAAACGCTGAAAGGCATGCTGGAAAAGGGTTGATCCGTCGACCCGAAACCCGACAACCCGCGCAGGCACAGAAATAGCGCGGCATCCGGCAGGTGCCGTCGTTCCTGGCAAAGGAATTCAGCCTGGCTTAGTAGCGTCCGCGTCCGCCGCCGCCGCCGGCGCCGCGGTTCGCACCCTTTTGCGCCTGATAGCAATCGCGGCAGTACACCGGCCGGTCGCCGCGCGGCTCAAACGGCACCGTCGTCTGCTGGCCGCATCCGGAACAAACCACCGCTGTGCCTCTCGACTCAGCTCGCTGGTATCCGCCGCCGCCGCCACCGCCCCCCTGCTCGTTCTTCTTTGCCTGACGGCACGGTTTGCAGCGCTTGGGCGCGGAGTACCCGCGCTCCTGGAAGAACGCCTGGTCTTCGCTCGTAAAGGTGAATTCCTGCCCGCAGTCGCTACAAGTGAGTTGCTGATCGCCAGCCATGGTGAGTCCTCATTTCCCCTCTACGTCATCATCCTCTATTTCCGGGGTTTCCGTAAACCGCAAGCGGAAATCTTTCTTTTGACGGCGCCTGGGCGCTTTTCGACGCAAAGCCCCGTCCCGGAATATCGGGTTTCTCGTGGCCTTTCCGAACCGGTATGATTTCCCTTCCGGAGTGACTCTGTCTTTATGGCCTTCCCTTTCAAGGGCGTAGACTTCATCGGATTCGACAGCCTGCTCAGCGACGACGAGCGCCTGGCGCGCGACACCGCGCGCCAGTTCATCGAAGACAACCTGGTTCCCATCATCGAGGAATGCAACCGCGAGGGGCGTTTCCCCCGTGAATTAGTTCCGCAAATGGGACAGCTCGGCTTCTTCGGCGCCAACCTGCACGGCTACGGTTGCGCCGGCATGTCCAACGTCGAATATGGGCTCGTCATGCAGGAATTCGAGCGCGGCGATTCAGGCGTGCGCAGCTTCGTCAGCGTGCAATCGGCGCTGGTGATGTATCCCATCTTCACCTTCGGCTCCGACGAGCAGAAGGACTACTGGCTCCCGAAACTCGCCACCGGCGAAAAGCTCGGCTGCTTCGGGCTGACCGAGCCCGATTACGGGTCCAATCCGGGAGGAATGCGCACCCGCGCCGACCGCAAAGGAGACGAGTACGTCCTGAACGGCGAAAAGATGTGGATCACCTCCGGCAGCATCAGCGATGTCGCCGTGATCTGGGCGAAGGTTTATGGCGACGGAGGGGAAGAAGGCCACGTCCGCGGCTTTCTGGTTGAGACGGATCGCCCCGGCTTCGGCTCCTGGGATGTGCATGGCAAATGGTCGCTCCGCGCCTCCGTGACGTCGGGCCTGTCGCTGCAGGATGTCCAAATCCCCGCATCGAATGTGCTGCCGAAGTCAGACGGGCTGAAATCCCCGCTCATGTGCCTGAACCAGGCCCGCTACGGCATTGCCTGGGGAGGCATCGGCGCGGCCATGTCCTGTTACGACACGGCCCGTCAATATTCCCTGGTGCGCAAGCAGTTTCGCGATCAGCCCATCGCCAGCCATCAGCTGGTCCAGGAAAAGCTGGCGTGGATGATCACCGAAATCACCAAGGGGCAGCTTCTGGTCCTGCAGGTGGGCCGCATGAAGGATCAGGGCAAAGCCGGCCACGAGCATATTTCCATGGCCAAACGTAACAACGTGTGGATGGCGCTCGAATGCGCGCGCCTCGCCCGCGACGTGCTGGGCGCCAGCGGCATCACCGACGACTATCCGGTGATGCGCCACATGATGAACCTCGAATCCGTGAAGACCTATGAGGGCACCCACGACATCCACACCCTCATCCTCGGCCAGAGCGTCACGGGAATCGCCGCTTACTGATCCGTCACGCGCGCAACCCCCTGGCCCAGGCCGCGTCTAATGGAGAAGCGCTCCCTGGAATCCTGAGGGCCGCACATCCGCATGCTCTTCCCCAAGCTTCAGCGGCTTCCCGAACTCGATGCCCTGCGCGGCCTGTTCCTCGTCTGGATGACGCTGACCCATCTTCCTACCCGCTTCAGCGATTTCGTGAACCAGCCTTTCGGCTATATATCGTCCGCTGAGGGTTTCGTTTTTCTTTCGGCTCTGCTCATCGGGCGACTCTATATCCGCGAACTCACCGAGAACCCTGCGGGCGCGGCCTGGCGTCTGTGGAAGCGCTCCCTCAAGCTCTACGCGTACCACATTTTTCTGCTGGCGTTTGCCTTCACCATCGCCGCCAGCTGGGCCGTCCACCACCACCGCGCGGCCATTACCAATCTTCTGAATTTTTATCTGAACCATCCGGGCGTGGCCATCGTGGGGTCCATCTTTCTCATCTATTGCCCGCCGCTGCTCGACATTTTGCCGATGTACGTGATGTTTCTTTTCCTCACGCCGCTCTTCCTCTCCGCGGCGGTGCGTGTGGGATGGAGAATCGTCCTCGCCGCCAGCACGCTCATCTGGCTGCTGGCCCAGTTCGGCCTGCGCGACATCGTCCACGCCTGGGTCGTCCACTTCACGCACTTGCAAATTCCCCTCCAGGAAACCGGCGCGTTCAACCTCTTCGCGTGGCAGATGGTCTGGATCGTCGGCTTGTGGCTTGGCGCGCGCTCCGCGCAGCACGACGTGCCGCTGAAACTCGTTCCGAAATGGGGAATCGCGCTCAGCGCCGCCGTCTGCATCTTTTTCGTCGCGGTTCGTCACGCATGGTTCGGCCCACGCCTGAACGAGCAGGCGTTCGGCATTCTGCTCGACAAGTGGCAGATTGGCACGCTGCGCGTCGTCAACATCGTGGCGTTTGTGATCCTCTTTTACTGGCTCCGCAAGTATGTCCGCGTGGTGGTCGCGCGCGAGCCCTTCCTCACCCTCGGCAAAGCGTCGCTGCAGGTTTTCTGCGCGCATTTGCTCTTTGTCTTCGGCGGCCTGGCGATGCTCTACGGCGAAATGGAGCAGCTCACCGGCATCACCGCCATCCTGCTGCTGGCGGTCACGTTCGTCTCTCTCTTCCTGGTCGCCGCGAATGAAGTGAGGAACAGGCGGGCGAAGAAGAAGGCTGCGAGCGCGGCTGCAGCCGCCGAGGAGAAGCCCTCGTCGCCTCTCGCGAACGCCCAGCTCTGCGCACCAGCTCCCGCAGTGGCGGTTCCGGCTTCCGTTTTTGAAGAACGGTCTGCGTAGCTGCGAATTCCGCGGCGAATCCGCGGAAACGATTGCTAGACAGCGACGGTGAAGCTCTCTTCAGTCCGCGTCACTGCGCGGTAGAGCGTGTCGCGCTCCACGGGAACACGGCCCGCGGCGGTAATCAGCCGCATCAGCTCGTCGCGGCGCATGCCCTGGGGCGTGGTCGCGCCGGCGTCGTGGTAAATCTTTTCTTCGATCACCGTGCCGTCGATGTCGTCGGCGCCAAAGCGCAGCGCGATCTGCGCGATCTTCGCCGTCATCATCTGCCAGTACGCCTTGATGTGCGGGAAATTGTCGAGCAGCAAGCGACCCACCGCGATCTGGCGAATGTCCGTCAGCCCTGTCGTCTTCGGCAAGTGCGCCAGCGGCGTGTTGTCGGGATGAAACGCCAGCGGAATGAAAGTCTGGAACCCGCCCGTCTCGTCCTGCAGCTTGCGCAGCTTCAGCAAATGATCGATGCGGTCTTCGTCGTTCTCGATGTGCCCGTACAGCATGGTCGCGTTCGACTTCAGTCCGATTTGATGCGCCGCGCGCGCCGTCTCCAGCCACTCGTCGCCGTCGATCTTGTGGTCGCAGATGATGTGCCGCACGCGATCCGCAAAAATCTCCGCGCCGCCGCCGGGCAGCGAATCGACCCCCGCTTCCTTCAGCCGCATCAGCGTCTGCGGGATGGTCAGCTTCGCGCGCTTCGCCAGAAACGCCACCTCCACCATGGTGAACGC
>JBEKIN010000107.1:0-12800 GCA_050011735.1 Acidobacteriaceae bacterium
GATGGGAAGCAGGGTCACGGGCGTCTCCTCATCCGGCAAGCTCGATCGGAACGCGACCCGTGGGCAGGTCACGTTCGACGGGAATGAACTCCTCGCCGGCTAATGCGGCGCGCAAATCGGCGTCGCTGTTGCGGGCGAAATAAGCGCGCAGGTTCTCGTCCGGATCGCGCTCGGCCAGATATTTGCGCAACAGCCGCTCGATGGCTTCGGGAACGAGATGCGCGGGGGTGCGGAAGCCGACAGGGCGAGCCGTGGCCGCGTGCCTGCCCACCGAGCCGCCAACGCAAAAGTAGTACGCGTCGGTGAGTTGGCCTTCGTGTTTGATCTTCTTGCCTTCGAGACCGATGTCGGCGATCCAGTGCTGGCCGCAGCTATTGGGACAGCCGGTGACGTGCAGGCGAAGCTGCTGGTCGAACTGGGGCAGGCGCTCTTCGAGCTCGTCGACCAGCCAGCGCGCGAAGCCCTTGGTTTCGGTGATGGCGAGCTTGCAGAATTCCGTGCCGGTGCAGGCGATGGCGCCACGCCAAAAAGACGAGCCCTCGACGCGGAGGCCGATCTGCTCCAGCTCGCGGGCGAATTCTGCGGCGCGCGCGTTGGGGATGTTGAGGAAGAGCAGATTCTGCATGACGGTGAGGCGGAGGTCGGCCTTTTTTTCGGCCGCGGCGCTTCCGAAGCGCTGGGCCAACTCGGCGGCGGCGAGGAGCTGATCGCCGGTGAGGCGTCCGCGCAGCACGCTCGCGCCGACGTAACTCAGCCCGAACTGCTTCTGCGGGCGAATGCCAACGTGGTCGCGGAGGATATCGTCGGGAACGATTTCTTCGACGCCGGGATCCAATTTGTAACCGATGCGGTTCTCAATCTCGTCGAGGAACCGGTCCGCGGTCCAGCCTTCCTTCATGAACAGGTACTTGAGGCGGGCGCGGTCGCGGCTTTCACGCAGGCCCTGCTGATCGCGGAAGATTTCCGTGATGGCGCGCGCGACTGCCGCAGCCTGGTTGGGCAGCACGAATGCGTCGAGACGAAGGCCAAGGTGTGGTTCATTGGAGAGCCCGCCGCCGACGCGGACCGAATACCCGACTTCGTCGCCGCGGCGAATCGCGGTGAGGCCGATGTCGTTAATTTCGGGGTACGAGCACCAGACCGGGCAGCCGGTGATGGAGATTTTGAACTTGCGCGGCAGGTTGTAGAAGTCATTGTTGGCCTGGAGTGTGTGCGCGATTTCGACGGCGAGCGGGGAAGCGTCGACGATTTCGTCGTGAGCAATGCCGGCCAGCGGGCAGCCGGTCACGTTGCGGACCACGTCGCCGCAGGCGCCTTTCGGCGATAGCCCGACGGAGTCCAGCGATTCCATGATCTCGGGCAGCGACTCGATGGTGAGCCAGTGATACTGGATGTTCTGGCGGACGGTGATGTCGGCGAGATTGCGGCCGTGGCGGCGCGCGATTTCCGCGAGGACGCGAGCCTGATCGGCGCGCAGGATACCGTTGGGGATGCCGACCCGCATCATGAAGTAGTCGGTCGCCTTGCCTTCGCCGCCTTTGCCGCCGGTGACGCCAGCGCCATCGCCTTGGGTGTAAATACCCCACCAGCGGAACCAGGTGCTCCATTCTTCCGGGATCGAGGAGCGGCCGTCGCGGGCGAAGGCGCGAATCTCGTCGATGGCGTCCCAGGGATTCTTCTGGCGCTTCAGGCGTTCGGCTTTTTGCGCTTTGGTTTCTTTGGCTGCGGAAATCTCCGCCATAATGTCTCCGTGGATTTGGGGGCAATAAAAAACCCGCGTCAGCGTAGGCTGAGAGCGCGGGAGTTATGGGGTTCGGCTTAAGTTAGAGGCTCACCCACAAGTCCGGCGCGAGGCGCAACAACAAGGGCTGCAACATGCGCAGTGCGTCGCCGGAGTGGGGCAAAATGCCATGACTTTATGCTAGTGGAGGGTCACGTGGGGGTCAAGCGGTCTGGAACGTCTACGACGGCTAGTGGGGAAACTGAATGAGCGAAAACGCAGGCAATTCGAAAGGGAAAAGGCCCACGCTGACGCCGATGCTTTCGGTGCGCAATGGGGCGAAGGCTGTCGATTTCTATCAGCGGGCCTTTGGCGCGGCGGTGCTGTTCCGCATCGACGAAGGAGGGACGATCGCGCTCTTGTCTGTGGAGGGAGCGGAGTTCTGGATTGCGGAGGAGTCTCCGGCGCACCAGAACTTCAGCCCGGAAACGCTGAACGGCAGTACGGTGCGGCTGATCCTGACCGTGGACAATCCCGATGCAGTTTTCGATCGCGCGATGGCCGCTGGAGCGACGGAAGTTTGGCCGGTGGAAGACAAGAGTTACGGATGGCGTGTGGGGCGGATCGCCGATCCCTTCGGGCACAACTGGGAGATCGGCAAACCGCTGCAGTGAGCGCCGGCTCGCAGGATCATCCGGCTCTTCCGGTTTTGTTGAGTTCTTTGTAGAAGCCGAGGTCCTGGTCCTTCAGCATTTTCGTGATGTACGCGATCTGGCCATAGTGCAGACCGAAGTGCTCGATGACCTGGTAGACGGCTTCGAGACCATAAACGTTGTAGCCCTGGATTTCATAGCGGGCGATGAGGTCGGCCTCGCTGAGGCGGTTGATCACTTGTTCGGCCTCGTGGATGGTCCACTCGAGCTTTGCCAGCAGCTCGGCGCCGGAGATTGCGCCGGTGGCGGCGAATTCGGCGGGGCGATCGCGCTGGTCTTCTCTCTTGCTGAACGAGTTGACGAGCCACTGGCGCACATTGCCGTTGAGGTGCAGGACCAGGTTGCCGATGGAGTTGCTGGAAGCATTTGGACGCCACCAGATCTGCTCGTCAGTGAGCGACTCGACGCACTTACGCAGGCGCGGCCAGTACTGGTTCACCAGCTTGTCGCGAGAGAACATGAGGAACACGTTGGTGGGGGTGGGCTGGAATTGCGCGGACATGCGAGGCCTCCCTGGTTCAGGAACTGGTGTGGTCGAGGATGATTTTCCACCCGGTGGGCTTCTTCTCAAAGACCAGGGAGAAGACGCCTGAGGCATCGCCGCCGCCGGCTGCGGAGCGGGTGAGATGGAAGTGCCCGGTGACGACGGCATGGGCGGGTTCGTGCTCTGGGCCGAGCATGCGAACATCCAGATCGCTGAAATCCAGCTGGCCCATGGCTTCGGGCGAACTGTAACTGCGCTGGTAGCGGGCAAGGATCATGGCGTAGCCGTGCTCGACGGATTTGCCGATGAAGGTGGTCTGTGGCGAATCGTCATATCCGTGCATAAAAGTGACAATGTCGCCGCGATTCCAGGCGCTCGCCTGATCGCCGAGGACCTGGCGGATGGCGTCTTCGGCGGACTGTGCATGGAGAGCAGGGATGGTGAGGAGCAGAAATCCGAATAATACGGGGAACAGAAGACAGATCCGATAATTCTTCACTGGGCGCCTTTCCTGTCGAGCCAATGATCTGCGCAATGCGGAGGTTCGTTAGACTGGCCCTGTTGCTATGAAGACGTTTTACGCGAAATTTCTGAAGTCGGCGATGGCGGAGGCGCAGTTTCCTGCGCCCGGGCCGCCGGAGATCGCGTTTCTGGGGCGGTCGAATGTGGGGAAATCGAGCCTGATTAATGCGCTGCTGGGCGAGAAGCAGGCGCATGTTTCGTCGACGCCGGGGCGGACTCGCGCGATCAATTTCTTTACGCTGACTGATGCGCCCGAGCGGCAGCAGGCGCAACTGATCTTTACGGACCTGCCGGGCTACGGGTACGCTAAGATTTCCAAATCGGTGTCGGCGGAGTGGCCTAAATTCATCGAGCCGTACCTGCGGGAGCGAACGACCCTGGCGTTGTGCGTGTGCCTGGTGGACAGCACGATTCCGCCGAAGGCCAGCGACGCGCAGCTGATTGAGTTTCTGACCGGTGCGGGGCGCGACGTATTAGTGGCGGGGACGAAGGCCGACCGGCTGTCAGGCAATGGGCGCGCGAAGGCTCTGGCCGCGCTGCGTGAGGCGTTTGGGGCGGAAAAGCTGCTGCTGTGCTCAGCGAAGACGGGCCTGGGGATGAAGGAACTGTGGGCGGCGATAAGGCAGGGAATAGAGAACAGGGAGTAGGGAGTCGGGAGCAGGGGATGGAAAAGCAGCCAGCGCGCGATGCCCTTGAAGCGAATTTCTCAGGATGAGGCGCGGAGGCGGTCGAGGATCTGATTCGGGTGGACCGGCTTGAGCAGGATCTCAAAGTCGTGGCCGCGAACCCGTGCGTCGCGCAGCAAATCGGAGGTGGCAGCCTGGCCGGAGAGCAGCAGGATGCGGCAGCCTGGGATCATGGTGCAAATCTGAATCGCGGCTTCGATGCCGCTCATGCCGGGCATGACGACGTCGCCCAGGAAGACGTTGGGATGGAAGTGGCGCGCGGTTTCGACGGCTTTCTGCCCGCTGTAAACAGTCGCGGCCTCGAAGCCATTCTGGTTGAGGATCAATCCGAGGGTGTCGGCGATGATGCGTTCGTCATCGGCGATAAGCACCCTGAGCCTGACCCCGTCGTTGGTGAGACGAGGATCCATGGGACCTTGGGCAAAAACTGCATACAGACGCTGGGTTTTGTGCAGCGAGTATATAGCCCCTGACAGGAGATGGGTTCAGTTATTTCCGGGGTTGGATCGGGGCGGCCTCGATTGGCCGGGCAGGGCACGAAAGGACTCTTGCCGCTGCAACCTTCGTAACCGTCCGTAACCACTGCCGCGCGGTGGCTTTGACTTGCTGAAGGGGAGGATTTATAACGGGATTTCCGGACTGAGGCTGGGTACGGAGGCCTGGGTTCGGATGTGGCGCGAGGGCGCGGCGGGAATGGACCCGCGGGGCGTGTTCGCGCGAGGTTGTGAATCTGCGCGATGGGATGCTCGGGAAGGCGGTGAAAATCCGCCACTGCCCCGCAACTGTAAGCGCGTTTTCCTGCGTCAGGTGATTGAGGCGCAGGAAAGGCCAAACCAGAGTGCCACTGGAGCCGTTCCGGCTTCGGGAAGGCGGTTTGGCCTGGTTCTCCAGGCTCTGACAGGGAGAACAGCGCGCAAGTCAGGAGACCGGTCCCGTTGCCGAGCTTGTTTTCCTGAAGACAGGCTCACTACCGCGTTCCCGTGGGGGAACGGAGGACACTATGACTTTTCTGACGCGGCCCTTGCGCCGTCTCCTGTCTATCTTCGAATTACTTGCGCCGGCGTTTCTGCTCGCCTCCGCGACTCTTCTGCATGCGGTCAGCGTTCACGGGACGGTGACCGATCCGCTGGGGTATCCCATTGCCAACGCTACCGTGGCGCTGGTGCAAAACGGCACGGTGCTGGTGAACGGCAGCACCGGGCCTGATGGGGCTTACACGCTGGTGAGCTCCGAATCGGGGCGGTTTTACGTGCTGGCATCGGGGATCTCATTTCGACAACTGGCGACGGAGAGTTTTTACGGCGGCCGCTTCGACGGGGTAGAGCAAAACGTCGTGCTGGAGCCGGAGTGGGTGCGGGAGTCGGTCGTGGTTACGGCGACCGGGGTGCCGCAGCCGCAGGCGCAAGTGAGCGGCGCGGTGACAGAGTTGACCGCGGCGGATTTCGGCAATCGCGCCAGCGTCGCCGATCCGCTTCGCCAGGTTCCGGGGCTGAACGTCGTGCAGACCGGGCAGTGGGGCGGTGAAACGTCCCTGTTTATTCGCGGAGGCAGCTCAACAGCGAACCGGGTGGTGATGGACGGCGTGCCGTTGGAGGATATCGGCGGACGGTTCGACTTCGGCAACGTGGCGACTACCGGCATCCAGGACGTCGAGGTGTATCGCGGGCCGAACACGGTGCTGTACGGATCGGACGCGGCGGCGGGAGTGGTGGCGGTGACGACGCCTCGCGGGAGCACTCCGTTTCCGTCGCTGCTGTACGAGGGCGACGCGGGGAACTTCGGGACGTTCCGGAACCAGGCGCAGCTTGCAGGGATGATGCGGAAGCTGGATTACTACGCTGGCGCCTCGAGCCTGTATACGCAGAACGCGATGCCCGGCGACAGCTATCACGACAACACGGCGGTGACGAACCTGGGATGGAGTTTGTCGGCGAAGACGCAGATTCGGCTGACCGGGCGGGGCAGCGACTCGGCGACGGGACTGCCTTCGGCCAACGGCGGCTATTCGTTCGACGTTTTCCCCAATGACGGAAAGGAGCTGGACCAGGACACCTACGGGACGGGAACCATCGACCACACCTTCCGCGACAACTGGCACGCAACCGTGCGTTATGGACTGGCGCGCAAGCGCGAGGAATCGGAGCAGTGGTATCCGGCGGGGATTCCGATTGCCGGCAATTATTACGGCAACGACGTGACGGTGCTGGGTGCGAACGGGTACTCGAGCAGCGGGCAAGCCCTGATGAATTACGGAACCAGCTTCGGGGCGATCTATCCGTACTCGCTGGCTCTGGCGTCGAATCGCGACAACCTCTATGCGCAGACGAGCTACGAACACGGGCCGCATCTGGGCGTGATTGCGGGAGCGCGTTACGAGAACGAAAGGGGGCTCGAAGGGGAGCCGGTCTACGCGTATCGCGAGGGCCTGGAGCGGTCGAACTACGACTATCAGGCGCAGGTGGGAGGGGAGTTTAAGAATCGTTTCTTCTACACGGCGGCCGGCGGCGTGGAGAAAAACCAGCTGTTCGGCACGGTTGGGACGCCGCGCGGGGGCGCTTCGTGGTATCTGGTGCGGCCGGGGCGGGGCGCTGTCCACGGGACAAGGCTGAACGTGAACTTTGCGCGCGGATATCAGGAGCCGACCCTCGACCAGCAGTTTGGTTCGCTGTACAGCTTTTTGCTGGCGAATGGCGGGCAATCGACGATCGCGCAGTATGGCATCGCCCCGATTGGGGCTGAGTTGTCGCGAAGCTACGATGGCGGCATTGAGCAGAGTTTGTTCAGCGAGAAAGTCATTGTCCGCGCTACGTATTTCCACAATGAATTTGGGAACCAGATTGAAGCGGTGCCGGCTTCGACGGTGCCGCAGCTGTTGCCGAATCTGACTGCAGCCCAGCAACAGCAGCTGGAGGCATTCCTCAACAACAATTTCGCCTACGAACTGGATTTGAACTCGATGGCGTACCGGGCACAGGGTGTGGAGTCGGAAGTGGAGTACGGGCTCGGGAAGAATATCTTCGTGCGCGGAGGCTATACGTATCTGGATGCCGTGGTGCAGCGCTCGTTTTCGTCGGACGCGATCGGGCCCGGCACGAATCCCAACTATCCGGGGATTCCGATCGGCAACTATTCGCCGCTGGTGGGGGCAAGACCGTTCCGGCGTTCTCCGCACACGGGATTCACGAGCGTGATTTACACGGGGAGGAGATGGTCGGGCGTCGTCAACGGAGCGTATGCCAGCCGCAGCGACGATTCAACCTTCCTGGGTGGCGACGATGTGAATTTCGGCAACACGCTGCTGTTGCCGAATCGCAACCTGGATTATGCCTGGGCCAAAATCGACCTGGGGACGACGTACCAGTGGAAGCCGTGGATGGCCGTTTACACCCAGCTCGACAATCTGACCAGCAACCAGCACATCGGACCGATCGGGTATCCTTCGCTGCCTTTCAATTTCCGGACAGGAGCGAGATTTACGCTGAGCCTGGGGAAGAGGCAGTAAGGCGGCCAGGGAGCGGTTAGCTAAAAGGCGGTTAGCGATAAGGCGCGAAGACGCGCGAGCTACACACCAGGCGCGATCAGGCGGCCTGTTCCCTGGCAGCCGGATCGCTTTCGCTGGGCAGGAAGATCATCATGACGGTACCGGAGCCGGCAGCTTCGGGGGTGGCGACGCGGCTGCGGCAGCGGATGAATCCCCCAGCTTTGAGCACGAGGCCTTTGACGATCCAGAGGCCGAGACCGGTACCGAGGTCTTTCTTGGTGGTGAAAAAGGGAGTGAAGATCTTCAGGCGGATCGGCTCAGGGATGCCGGGTCCCCGATCGGCCACCACGACGTGAATGCCGGGAGCGCCTGTGGCCGGGTGAACGGATGGCCAGGCGCGCAGCTCGATGGCACCGCCCTGGGGTGAGGCGTCGATGGCGTTGGAGATCAGGTTCGAGACCATCTGGTTGAATTCGCCCGGCAGAGTGAGGAGCCTGAGGCTCGTATGGATGCTCTTGCGCAGAGAAATCTGCTTGCGGCATACCCGGCGGTGGTAGACGGCCAGCATGTCGTCGATGGCCTCCGGGACCGCGATCGAGACAGGCGAGGCAGAGTCGCGGTAAAAGCCGAGCGTCTGACGAGCGATGTGGGAGACGCGCTGTAGTTCCTCGTCGGCGAGCACGAGACAGGAGCGGACGGGCTCGGGCAGATCGGCGTTCTGGCGGGCGAGGTAGATGAGGTTGGTGACAGCCTCGAGCGGATTGTTGATTTCGTGGGCGACGGTGGCGGCGAGACGGCCGATCGAGGCGAGGCGCTCGGTGGTGCGGAGCGCTGCTTCGAGCTGGTGAGTTTCCTCTTCGAGGGCCTGCGCTCTTAATTGCCAGACAACGGCGTAGCGGCGGCGCTCGTCCTCGCTCATGGCGTCGTAGCTCTGACCGGGAGCCACAGGATCGTGCTCGGAGCAAATCTTCTGGATGGAGACGCCGTCGGTGTCGCGGGCGAAAAAGTGCAGCGGCCAGCCACAGGAAAGATGGAAGCAGCGGGTCTGAGCGAGCTGGTTCCAGAGCTCCTCGAGACGAATGGAGGCTTCCGTCTTACCCTCTTCCCAGAGCACGGAAACCATCTCGCCGTAGGCCGCTATTTGGGGTTCCTCTGAGGCCGAGGTCGCGCTGACCGCTGACGTCAGGCGATCGACGAGGCCACCGATGTGCGCGGCAAAACGGCTCGCGTCGGGCCAGCCTTCGACCATGAACTCGGCGAGCGTCTCTGCAGCGTCGAGGCTCAGCCAGCGGCCCTGCTGCGCAATTTGGGCCAGGTCCAGTCCGCGGGACAGCAATTGCTCTTCGAAGGCTGCGCGATGGGCGGGAGTGGCGATGACGACCGCGGCCCCGCCCGCGGCCAGAGTCGCGCCGAGGCACTGCACGATATCGGAGACGAGAAGGGAATCGCTCGAATAGAAGTGCGCAGTATGGCTGCCGTGCGCGGCGGAGACCGGCAGCGCGCTCAGCTCGTCAGCAATGCTCAGGGTGGTATCCGGCGGATTTGAAAACTGCTTCATAACCTGGGGCAGACAACGGAGCAGGGGATTCGGACCGCCCCTGATTCCTTAATGGTTTCGTACCAGTTTTGTGATGAGCCGAGGCGAGCCGGGGATGCCCAGGGACGGAAAGCACCGCGGCGGACTCAAGATTGGCAACAGCTTCTAGAATAGCTTTGCTTCAAGACTGGCCATGAAGGTGATGCCCGGCACATTGAGTCGCAGGAGGTTGTGGTCGTTGGTCAGGAACAGATCTGCCTTCACCTGAGCCGCGCTGGCCAGATGGATTGCGTCCGCCGGGAGCACGGAGTTGGCGGCGCGAATGCGGCTGTATTCCTCCGCAGTGATCAGCGTGAAGGGAACCAGATCGATTTCGTCGCTGGCGAAGTATTTCCTGAGTTCCGCGACTACCGCGGAAGAAGCCGCCATTTGCGGACCGGTCAGGACCTCGCCTACTGTGAAAGCGCTGGTACAGAGTCGATCTCCGCGCTGCATCATTTGCTGATAGATTTGCCGAACCCGCGGCCCGAACCGCGGGTTGGCTTCCAGCATGTAGACGAACAGCATTGAGTCCCAGTAAATCCTGCTCATCTTAGGCCTTCCGCTTGCCTGCGGATCGCGGAACTTCCTTCCGGAAGTTGAGCTTCTCTCGCTCCTCGCGGACGAATTTCTCGCCACCACCCAACTCGCGGAAGATGTCCGACGCGACCCCATAAAGCTTTTCAAGGCGGCCAGGCTGCCGGGCGGACGGATGGGGGACGCTCGCGGACGGCAGTCGATAGGTGAAGACCACCGTCGTACTCTGACCCGACGGCGGCCCATCCTTTGCAATCAACTCAACGCCGGCGGCTCTCTGAAACTTTCGGGATGAGAGAGTAGTGCAGACGGACGGAACCCGATTTGCCCAGCGCAGATCGCGGTGTACATCGCCGGCCTTGACTCGTATTGTCGGCTCTCCGCGCTCGCGAGCCGGTCCCAGGTAGGTTGTCTGGACGTGCCTTATCACTTGTTCGCTCAGGCTCATGTATGCATCTCCTATAAAAAAGCAAGCATACATATACATACATGCTGCTGTCCAGTCCGAAAAATGGAACGACCACGTGAGTGGCCGTTCCATTGCGGAGAAATAGCGGACCAGACCTACTGCCGAACGGCGGCTTTTCCTGGACGCACCGCTTCCTGGGCGTGTGCCGCTCCATTGGGTGGGACTGGCGGCGGCTCCGTCGCCGCGGCTTTCACTCCGATGCCGAGTTTCTGGCGGAGCGCCGTGTCGATTTTGGCATAAGTGTCGCGATTGTCCTTCAGGTACTGGCGGACGTTTTCGCGGCCCTGGCCGATGCGCTCGCCGGCATAGCTGAACCAGGCGCCGCTCTTCTCGACGATGTTGTTGGCGACGGCCAGATCGAGGATATCGCCCTCGCGGGAGATGCCTTCACCGTAAAGAATGTCGAACTCGGCCTCGCGGAAGGGCGCGGCGACCTTGTTCTTGACGATCTTGACCCGAGTGCGGGAGCCAACGACAGTATCGCCTTCCTTGACGGCGGCGATGCGGCGGATGTCGATGCGGACCGAGGAGTAGAACTTGAGCGCGCGGCCGCCGGTCGTGGTTTCGGGGTTGCCGAACATCACGCCGATCTTCTCGCGGATCTGATTAATGAAAATCAGAGACGTGCGCGATTTGGAGACGGTTCCGGTGAGTTTGCGCAGCGCCTGAGACATGAGGCGGGCCTGCAGGCCCATGTGCGAGTCGCCCATCTCGCCGTCGAGTTCGGCTTTGGGAACGAGGGCGGCTACAGAGTCGACAACCAGGACGTCGATGGCGCCGGAGCGGACCAGGGCTTCGGTAATCTCGAGGGCCTGCTCGCCGTAGTCAGGCTGGGAGATCAGCAGGTTGTCGATATCGACGCCCAGCTTTTTCGCGTACTGGGGGTCGAGGGCATGCTCGGCATCGACAAAGGCGGCCAGGCCGCCGGCTTTCTGGGCCTCGGCGATGATCTGCAGGGTGATGGTGGTTTTGCCGGAGGACTCAGGGCCGAAGATTTCGATGACGCGGCCCCGCGGCACCCCGCCGACGCCGAGGGCGGCGTCAAAGGAGATGGAGCCGGTCGAGATGACGGCGATGGGGACGATAGCCTCTTTGCTGCCGAGGCGCATGATGGAACCCTTGCCGAACTGTTTTTCAATCTGCGAAAGCGCCAGATCTACGGCGCGCTGACGATCATCTGCTGCCACTTTGGAGCTCCATTTCGGGCGTTTTTTGCCGGTTCCCGGCCGCCCGCGTTTTCGCCTCTTCTTTGCCCTGCCACTCCTGAGTCTACCATCGGGATGCGGCTGTTTCTCGGCCCGCGGGAGCGGAAAATTCCCGCTGGTAACGGCGGAGTTATTCTGTGCAGTCTACCGGGTTTCTTTGGTACCGTTTTTCCTCAGGTCCGGCGGAAGAGTTCAGTGACCAGTGATCAGTGAACAGTGATCAGGACCGGGATCAGAGATCAGGGAACAGTGGTCGCGACAGCTTGCCTCCTCCCGATTCGGAAGGTGTTTTGGCACCCCCCCTCCCCCCTTGGGGTGTGGCAACTCGTTGATTCTGCGAGTGCCTTTGGTACCGCGAGTCGGGTATTACCCTCCGGGGCCCCGGTGGCCTATGTTTCCACCCCTATCCCCACCTTGGGGATAGGTGGATTTGCGATGGGTTTTCAGATAGCGCAGGGCACCGAATCAGGGTACAGGGAGCAGGGCACATGCCAGAGCATGGAAAACGCAGTGGCCGGTGATCGGGCCGGTGCGGCTCGTAGAAAGAAGAAAGGCCGCACGAGCGGGGCGGAGCTTTTTCCTTTTTCTACTCTATAAGTTCAGAATAGCAGATTGAGAGAATAAATCGGCCAAATATATTTGAGGTTATTGTGGTGGAAGTGATTTGGAATTAGTGACAACACTTTCGTACCGTAAGCAAAAAGCTTGACAAGTTTTCCACATTTGGGGTTTTGGGCGGATTTTGGAAAATTTGGGCCGAAAGCGAGGGGTTCGGTCGCGCGAGCGTGCCCGCTTTGCGGGCGCTCTCCTGCGACCGAGCCAAGGAGGGCGCTGCGCGCCGGTTTTTTGTGGCCCGACTAAAAAGTCGGGCCCTGATACGAACCTCACCCGGTGATCCTGAAGAGCAATCGCGCGTGCGAGGGGTTCGGATCTATTCACCCAGACTGCGGTTTCCCGTGGCCTTGCGCTTGCGTTGTTTCAAATGGGTTTTCGATAGAGCACGCTGCGGGCGACCACTTGATAGCCCAGGGCTTCGTGGGCGCGCTGGGAGAGCGTGTTGTCGATGATCGCGTCGGAGGCCATTTCGCGGCAGCCGTGGCCGCGGGCCCAGTCTTCAGCTGCGGCGAGGAGTTGCCGGCCTAGCCCCAAGCGGCGGTAATCTTCCTCGACATACCAGCCCTCGATATAGCCGACCGCGTGTGAAGTATCGCAGCAGTCGGCGTGGGAGCGAAGGCCGGCCTCGAGGAAGCCAACCAGCCGGTGATCTGGAGTTTCGGCTACGAAATGCACGAGCGGCAGCGTGGGCTTGGTGCGGCCTTCGAGCAGCGCGGAGATTTCCTGGGCGTGTTCCTCTGCCGGAGACTCGGGCCAGAGGGCGAAACAGAGCTGCGCGAGTCGCGGGACATC
>JBEKIN010000108.1:0-12759 GCA_050011735.1 Acidobacteriaceae bacterium
CGGCGAAGGTCACCATGGGCATGGAGAAATTCCACCTTTAGGTGGAGGCGGTACGGGGCCATCGGGACTAGTCTCACCTGTTCCCCAGAGAAGTGGAGCCCAGGTGGGCGGAGGTTGGTTCGAGCAGTTTACGGAAGCGCCGGATGTTCTGAAGAGCGCGGCTGACGAAAGAACGGTGGTGCGGGCGGGCGGCGTAGCCGTCGGCGGCGACGAATTTGTCACCATGGCTGGTCCTTGTTCGGTGGAAACCGAGCGGCAGCTGATGGAGACAGCGGAGCGGGTGGCCGCGGCGGGGGCTCGGGTGCTGCGCGGCGGGGCGTTCAAACCGCGGAGCTCGCCGTACGCTTTTCAGGGACTGGGGCTCGAAGGGCTGAAGCTGCTGGCGGCAGCACGCGCGGCGACGGGGCTGGCCATCGTGACCGAGGTGATGGCGGCGGCGGACGCGCCGATGGTGGCTGAATACGCGGACATCCTGCAGATCGGCTCGCGGAGCATGGAGAACTACGCTCTGCTGGAAGCCGCCGCGAAGACGGGACGGCCGATCCTGCTGAAGCGGGGGATGGTGGCGACGGTGGCCGACTTGCTGCGGTCGGCGCAATGCGTGATCAGCTATGGGAATCCCAACGTGATTTTGTGCGAGCGCGGCATTCGCACGTTCGAGACGTCGACGCGCAATACGTTCGACGTGGGCGCGATCGTGGTGCTGAAAGAGATTGCGCGGCTGCCGGTGATCGCCGATCCGAGCCATGCGGCGGGGCGGCGGTCTTTGGTTCCGGGTTTGGCGCGCAGCGCAGTGGCGGCGGGCGCCGACGGGCTGATTGTCGAAGTGCACCCGCGGCCGGATGAGGCATGGAGCGATGGCGAGCAGTCGCTGACGTTTGAGGACTTCGACACGATGATGGCGGATCTGGCTCCGTGGTGCGAACTGCGGGCCGCGTGCAGCTCTGTGCTGGAGGCGATGGCATGAGGCGGGGCGCGGCAGTGGCAAGCGCGGTATGCGGGATTTGGCTGGCGGCGCTGGTCTACGGATTGCCACCGCAGCAGGCACGGCGGGACGGCCGCGCGGTTCAAAAGCAAATTGAGACGGTGCCGGTGATCTTCACCGCGACGCCGGTGTATGAGTCACTGGCAGCGCTTCACGGAGAGGAGCGTTTTCCCCAGGGTGCGCAGTTGATGGTGTTGCGAGGCGGGCGGACGGAACCGCTGGTGGCAGGATTTGCGGCGAGCACCGATGCGAGCGTGTCGTTTGACGCAAAGACGGTGATGTTTGCGGGAAAGAAGAGCGCCGGCGACAAGTGGGGGATTTGGGAAGTCGCGGTGGAGGGTGGATCGCCGAAGCTGGTGCTGGCGGGGACGACGGATCTGATTCGACCGCTGTGGATGCCGGAGGGGCGGTTTGTCTACGCGCGGCGGGCAGTGGGCGGGTTTGCGCTGGAGACGGCGGGGCTGGATGGGGCGGGCCCGCTGAAGCTGAGTTATTTGCCGGGGAATTTTGTTCCCGATGACGTGCTGCGCGATGGGCGGGTGCTTTTCGAGTCGGGATTTCCGCTGGGCGCGGGCGCGACGCGCAACGCCTCCGCGGGTGCTCCGGCGGAGATGTTTCTGGTTTATGCGGATGGGAGCGGGGTAGAGAGCGTGCGCTGCGATCACGGTGCGGGCAGGGAGCATGGGCGGCAGATGAGCTTGAATTCGGGGGCCGCGGGCGCTGGGGACATCGTGTTCACGCATGGGCAGCGGCTGGCGCGGTTTACTTCGGCGCTGGCGGAGGAAGCCGCAGTGGCGGCTCCGGCGGGCGATTATGCAGGTGACGTAGCGGAGATGCCGGATGGGCGGTGGCTGGTTTCGGTGCGCAGGCCGGGCGCGAAGAATTATGTGCTGGCAGTGTGGAGGCCGGGGGCCGCGGGGCTGACGACTTTGGCGGAGGATGCGGAGCGGGATTTGGTTGAGCCGGTGGTGGTGACGCCGCGCGCGGTTCCGAACCGGCATCCTTCGGGATTGCACGACTGGGCGTTTGGGAATCTGCTGGCGCTCGATGCAAGGCAGTCGCGGAGCGGGGCCGTTGCGGGCACGCCGGCGGCGGTGCGGGCGGAGACGATCGACGAGGCCGGGCGGGTGGTTTCGCTGGGGACTGCGCCGGTAGAGAAAGACGGATCGTTCTTTGTGCAGGCGGCGGGGGATCGGCCGCTGCGATTTATTTTGCTGGACGCGGAAGGCAGCACGCTGCGGCAGGAGCAGGGATGGTTCTGGGTGCGGCGCGGCGAGCAGCGCATTTGCGTTGGTTGCCACACGGGGCCGGAACGCGCGCCGGAGAATCGGGTGCCGCAGGTGCTGCTGCGGACGACGACTCCTGTGGATTTGACGGGCGGGGCTGTGGCGGGCGCGGTGCGCACGGGAGGCCATTGAAATGCAACTGCGGCTGTTGCTTGTTTTGGGGATGACTTCCGCTGCGATGGGGCAGGTTGCGCCGGCGCCGCATCCGGCGCGGGGCACGCAGGAGCTGCGCGCGTCGCAGACGCCTGAGGCCAAGTCGAGGATCCGGTTTGAAGATGGGACGGCGAAGGCGGGAATCGATTTCACACACAGCTTCGGGGCGGCGAAGCTGGGGTCGCTGCTGGAGGGCACGGGTTCAGGGTGCGTGTGGTTCGACTACAACAACGATGGTCTGCCGGACCTGTATGTACTGAGCGGGCGTCCGCTGGACGACTCGATGCACCCTAATCCGCTGAAAGATAAGCCGCAGCCTCCACCACATAACCATCTGTATCGCAACAACGGCGATGGGACATTCACCGATGTGACGGAGAAGGCAGGGCTCGATCCGGATATGTATGCCATGGCGGTGACGGCGGCGGACTTTGACAACGATGGGTATGAAGATCTGCTGGTGACGGGGTACGGGAAAGTGGTTTTGTACCACAACAACGGGGACGGGACGTTCACCGATGTGACGGCGAAGGCGGGAATCAAGGTGGATGGGTGGGCGATCAGCTCGACGTGGCTGGATTACGACCGCGACGGCTGCGTGGATTTGTTTGTCGGACGTTATGTGAAGTTCGATCCAAAGTATCGTAATTATTATGCGGCGGATAACTATCCGGGGCCACTGGACTATGAGGGAGAGACGAATAAGTTATTCCACAATAACTGCGATGGGACGTTTACCGATGTGACGGATAAGTCGGGGATCGGCGCCTATATTGGGCGGACGATGGGAGTCACTGCGGCGGACTTCGATGGGGATGGATGGCCGGATATCTATGTCGCGAACGACAGGACGGAGAATTTTCTCTTCCACAACAAGCACGATGGGACTTTCGAAGAGATTGCGAACGATGCCGGAGTGGCGTACGGGCAGAACGGCGAGGCGACGTCGTCAATGGGGCCGGTGTTTGCGGATATTACCGGGGGCGGGCAGCTCGACCTGTGGGTGAGCGACGCGCACTACAACCGGCTAGTGAAGAACAACGGCAAGGGCGGGTTCGACGATATCGGGATCGCGTCGGGGCTGTCGCAGGCGAATGCTCAGTATGTGAGCTGGGGTACGGGCGTCTACGACTTCGACAACGACGGGTGGCTGGACATCATGGTGTTTCATGGCGGGCTGATCCAGATGATCACGCAGGAGCACTCAGTGTTTCGCGGTTTGGGGGAGGGGCGGTTTGAGGATGTTTCGGAGACGGCCGGGGCTGTGCTGAGCACGAAAACTGTGGCGCGGGGGGCGTGCTTCGCGGATTACGACAACGACGGGAAGGTGGATGCGTTTGTCGTGAACCTGGGGGCGAAGGGGGTGCTGCTGCACAACGTGTCGACAGGGACGGGGCACTGGATTGCGATTCGGTTGAAGGGCGCGAGGACCGACAAGGGCGGATCGGGGAGCAATCGTGACGGGATCGGGGCGCGTGTGGAGGTGTGGGCCGGCGGGCGTGAGCAGGTAGCGGAACGGGTGGCTTCGTCGGGGTATTTATCGCAGGATGACGGGCGGGTGCATTTCGGGCTGGGAGCGGCGGCGAAGGTGGACAAGGTTGTTGTGCATTGGCCGAGCGGGCGGGAGCAGACGCTGGAAGGCCAGAGTGTTGACCGCGTTTTGACGGTGGAGGAGCCGCAATGACGCGCCGGCTTGGGGTTGCTGGGGTGTGTGCGGCGGGACTGTGCATTGGGCTGCTGTGGCAGCCGGAGATGACCAAGGTCCGCGCGCAGCCAGCGCCAACGGCGGAGGAACGGTACGCGTCGCCACTGGAGTTGCTGCTGTCGCCGGATGGGATGCGGCTGTACGTGCTGTGCCAGGGCGCGGATGAGGTGCGGGTGCTGAATGCGGCGACGGGCGCGGCGCTGCGGACGATTCCGGTGGGGCACATACCACGGGGGTTCTCGTTTTCGGCTGACGGGAGGCGGCTGTTTGTGGCGAACTCCTGGGACGATACTGTCACCGTCGTTGATACAGAGTCGGGACGTGTGAAGGCGACGTGGGCAGCGGGGTCTGAGCCGTCGAGCGTGGTGGAGGATCGCGCGGGGAAGACGCTGTACGTCGCGGATCGGATCGGCAACAACATTGCTGTGCTGGATGCGGCGACGGGCGAAGAGAAAACCACGCTGGAGGCGGGGCGCGGCGCGAGTTATCTGGCGTTGTCGGGCGATGGGAGCCGGTTGTACGCCACGCATGTGTATCCGAGCCCGACACCGCACAGAACGCCGCCGAAGTCAGAGATTACGGTCATTGATCCAGCGCAGGCGCGGGTGGTGAATCGGGTGGTGCTGCCCGATATTGCCGGGGTGTTTCACGTGGCGATGTCGCGGGATGGGCGGCTGGGCGTGGCGGCGGAACTGCACCCGAAGAATCTGGTGCCGTTGGCGCACGTGGAGCACGGATGGGCGTTCGTCGACACGCTGACGGTTTTTGGGGCGGATGTGGGGCGGAGTGTCGAGGTTCCGCTGGATGAGCTGGACCGGTATTATGCGCTGCCGTTCGGAGTGGCGATAAGTCCGGATAAGTCGCGTATCTATGTAAGTCACGGCGGATCGGATTGCGTGACGGTGATCGATGCGAAACGGATGCTGAGTTACATCGATGCGCATCCGGGGCCGTTCGCGGAGGATTTATCGGCGAGCGCGCATTATGTGGTGGCGCGGGTTGCGGTGGGGAAGAATCCGCGGGGGCTGGTGCTGAGCCGCGATGGCGGGCGGCTCTATGTGGCCAACCGGCTGGATGATTCGATCAGCGTAGTCTCGACGCGGGAAAACCGGGTGATTCAGACGATTCAACTTGCGGGGCCGAAGACAATTTCGGCGCTGCGGCGCGGGGAGCAGACATTCTACACGGCGAAGTATGCATTTCAGGGGCAGTTTGGCTGCTCGAATTGCCATATCGACTCGACGTTCGATGGATTGCAGTGGGATCTGGAACCGGATGGGTTTGGGAAGGACATTGTCGATAACCGGCTGATCGAGGATTTGCGCGGAACGGAACCGTTTAAGTGGAACGGCGGGAATCCGACGCTGGGGGTGGAGTGCGGACCGCGGACGGAGAAGTACTTCTACCGGTCGCAGAGCTTCGACGACCGAACGCTGACGGACCTGGTGGTGTACATCCGCGGCCTGCCGTCGCGGCCGAATCGCTTCAGGGCGGCCGGTGGCGAGCTGACTCCGGCGCAGGAGCGGGGGCGCGTGATCTTCAATCGCGCGGTCGACAAGCTGGGGCAGCCGATTCCGGAAAGCAACCGCTGTTCCTATTGTCACGGCGGGCCGAAGGGGACGAGCCAAAAGTCGTTCGATGTGGGCACGGGCAAGGCGGTGGACAACAGCAGCCTGTTCGACACGCCGCAACTGATGAGCGTGGCGCTGACGGCGCCGTATCTGCACGATGGGTCGGCGAAGTCGCTGGAGGAGATCTGGACGGTGTACAACCCGCACGATCGGCACGGGCGAACGAACGATCTGACGAAGGATGAGCTGAACGATCTGATTGAGTATCTGAGGACGCGATGAAAAAAGCGACGATTGTCGGAGTCTTGCTGGCGGTTGGGGCAATAGGCCTGGCGGCTCAGACCAGCGCGCGACCGGCGCGGAAGATTCATGCGGACACGCAGGCGCAAAGCGTTCCGGTAATGCCGCGCTTTCGGTTTGAAAACTTCACGACGGCGAACGGCTTGCCGGACGATCACGTGTTCGCAGTTCTTGTGGACGGCGATCGAGTGTGGGCTGGAACGAATAACGGCCTTGCGGAGTATGAGAATGGCCGATGGAAGACGTACACGACGGCCGATGGGCTGGCGCATCGAGCAGTGACGACACTGGCGCTGGACAAGCGCACCGGCGATGTTTGGGCAGGAACGATGGGCGGGCTGAGCCGCATCTCTGGCGGGCGGATCGACAGCTTCACGCAACTCAATTCGGGACTGAGCAACGACGTGGTTTACGGAGTATCGGTCGAGGGCGAGAACGTGTGGGTGGCAACGGCGGCCGGGGCTTGCCGGCTGAACACGCGGACCGGACAGTGGTCGCTCTACAACGAACGCAACACGCCGATGGCGGAAATCTGGGCCTACGCTGTGTCGGCGACTCCGGAGAAGGTCTACTACGCGGTGTGGGGGAGCGGGCTGCTGGAGTTCAACCAGAAGACCGGAGTGTGGGATAAGTGGGACGATCCGGACGGCGAGAACGAGATGGTGGTGCTGAAGGATCAGGGACTGATCCACGAGATTACGACGTCGGTGAGTTACATCGATAACGTTGTGTGGGTAGCGACTTACTTCGGCGATAGCCATTATGACGGGCGGAACTGGCATAACTTCCTGACTAAGGACAGCGGGCTACCGAGTAACTTCACGAACACTGTCAGGGGCATCGACCGCAACCGGGCATGGTTCGGGACGGATAAGGGTTTGGCGTATTACGACGGGACAAACTGGGCGGTGTATCGGCCCGCGCTCGATACGGGCAAGCCGGAGATGACGGTGCGCGACGCGGAGGGAAAGGTGACGGAGATTCCCGTGGATACGGCACCGGCGCATAACTATATTCTCGGATTGGATTTTCAGGGCCGCGACATTTGGGTTGCGACAGCTAAGGGATTAAGTCACGGAATTTATCAACCATAAGGAGAAGCTTTTATGAGTGCAGTTGCTGAATTGCTGGAAGGACTGGCGCACACGCCGATCAAGAAGCGCGCGATCACCAACTATGGGGTTCTGAACGAGGCGTATGCCTATGCGAAGCCGAGCTCGTTTTCGCGGGGGATGCGGATCGATCTGAACGGGTTGACGATTTTGTTGATTTCGGGGACGGCGAGCATCGATGAGGAGGGGCGGAGCGTGCATATTGGCGATCTGCGCGCGCAGGTGCAGCGAACGTTTGCCAACATCACCGGCCTGCTGGCGAGCGAAGGCGCGACGTGGAAAGACATTGTGCGGACGAGCTGCTATCTGCGGGACATCGAGCGCGACTACGAGGCGTTCAACGAGGAGCGGACGGCGTTTTTCGAGGAGCAGGGGCTGGATCCGGTGCCGGCTTCGACGGGAATTCAGGCGATTCTGTGCCGGCCGGAGCTGCTGGTGGAGATTGAAGCGATTGCGATGTTCATGACGCCGAAGGCAGAGGAGTAGCCGTGGGCCGGGGCTTCGGGGGTGCGGTTGCCGTGACGCTGGTACTTGCGGGAAGTCTCTGCGCGCAGAGTGGCGGGCCGGGATCGGCGACGCCGGGGCCGGGGTGCGCTTGCGGTGCGCATCCGCCCGGGCCACCGCCGGATCGCGTGGTTGCGCCCTACGCCGGGGAGCCGCAGGACCTGCAGCCTTACGGGAAGTTCACGCAGCCGTATGACGTGAATTACGTTCATCCGAACATTTATTCGGGTGCAGCGCGCGATATTCCCGAGCCGACGGAGTTCAGCGAAGTGCGCATCGGGTTCATCGGTCCGATCGCGAAGCAGGCGGACCAGGTTTTCGGGTTGCGCATGCTGCATGGGGCGCAGCTGGCCATCGATGAGGCGAATGCGCGCGGCGGGTATGGCGGGAAGCCGTTCCGGCTGATGGTGCACGACGATTACAACAACTGGCAGCGGGGCTCGGAGTACGGCCCGGAACGGCCGACCGACTCGCAGATCTGGGGTTCGACTTCCAACGAGACGGTGAAGATGGCGTACGACGAGAACGACTGGGCGATCTTCGGGTCGATTAGTTCCGAGACGACGCATATCATCCTGCGGGTGGCGCTGCGGGCGGAGATTCCCATCGTCAACTCGGCGTCGACCGATTTTACGATTCCGGAGACATACATTCCCTGGTACTTCACGGATATTCAGGACGATCGCGTGCAGGACTTAACGCTGGCGCGGCACATCTTCACAGAGCTGGGACTGAAGCGGGTGGCGCTGCTGCGGCTGAACAACCGCTATGGGCGCTTCGGAGTGCCGAAGTTTCGCGACGCGGCGCGGCGGCTGGGGCATCCGGTGGTGATCGAACAGAAGTTTTTGCCGGGGGACACGGATTTTCGGAGAGCGCTGAAGATTATTCAGGATTCGCGGACCGACGGGATTGTGGTGTGGGCGGATGAGGCGCAGGCGGCTGGAATTCTGAAGCAGATGCGCGAGCTGGGGATGAAGCAGCGGGTGTTCGGGGGCCATCGAACGCTGGGCCCAGAGTTGCTGGCGCAGGCGGGAGCGGCGGCGGAGGGATTCGAGGCTGTGTTCCCGTATGATCCGACGCGGACGGACGCGAAGTGGGTGGATTTCAATCGGCGCTACGAGGCGAAGTTTGAGGAGAAGCCGGAGCAGTTTGCGGCGCTGGCGTTTGACGCGATGAATGCGCTGCTGGAATCGATTTGCAGGGCGGGGCTGAACCGGGCGCGGATCCACGATGCTCTGGCGCAGATCTACGAGTACGAGGGTGTGACGGGGCGGATGGTGTTCGATCCGAACCAGAAGAACGTGAGTCCAATGTATTTGGGGACGGTGCGGGACGGGAAGATTACGTATCGGGTGGCGGGGATGGGTGCTGCAGCAGAAAAACCGGCGGCTGCCATCGGAGGACAGGTGGAAGTGGTATCCCACATCTGCCAAAGGCAGGCAGAGCCGTTCGACTCGCCCCCTTCGGGGACTCGCTCAGGCCAGGTTATGGGGCACCCGGGATCGTGCCCGTATGCGCGGGTGGGTGAGGATGGGGTTGATTATGCGGGACCGCATGAGGCGGATATTCCCGCTGGTCAGGCGAAGATTGTAGTTTTTGGGCCGCGGGCGGCGGAGGTGGTGGAAGCTCTAAAGGACGGTAACACCCCCACCCTGCTGCGCGAAAACCGCGCGCACCAGGATGGGGCACCCGGTCTGGTTGCTGTTAACAGCGATCAGAACTGGGGCGTCGCGTCGACGCAGCTGGTTCATGCACTGATGGATGAGCATGCGCTGGCGGTTGTGGCTCTGGATCGCGACTCGGCGCATTTGGCGGAGCAGCTGTCGCTGAAGGCCTTTGTGCCGGTGGTCGCGCTGAGCGAGGACAAGGCGCTGACGTCGACGAATGTGCCGTGGATCTTCCGGCTGCCGTCGGACGCGGGGGCGGCGGAGGCGATTCGCCTTGTGACGGAGGCGGCGCGGGTGAGCGGGGATAATCCTGAAAAGCTGCGTGGGGTGCTGGCGTCGGGGACGATGCTGGCGGGAGTGCGGTTTCTGCCGACGGGCGAGCCGGCTAACTAAGACAAGCTAAGCGGTGACGAGGCTGGGAGCGCGGGCGGGGGCGGGTTTCGCTTTCGATTTCACTTTTTCGGTTCCGAGGGAGACGAGTTGCCAGGCGGAGCGGTCGCGGAGGAGGCGGGAGACGAGCGCGGTGTGCATGGCGTGTCCGGCGCGCTCGGCAACGACGTGGCCGAGGATGTGGTGGCCGGCGAGGGCGAGGTCGCCGATAAGGTCGAGGATTTTGTGGCGCGCGAATTCGTCGGGGAAGCGCAGGTTGCCGTTGAGGACGCCCTGGCGTGAGAGCACGATGACGCTTTCTTCGGTGGCGCCGCGGATCAGGCCCATGTCACGGAGTTTCTTTTCGTCTTCGCGCCAGCCGAAGGTGCGGGCGGGGGCGATTTCGCGCTCGTAAGCGCCGGTGGCGAGGTCGACGATGTATCCCTGGCGACCGATGGGCGGGGGGAAGTCGATTTTGTAAGAGACGGAGTAGCCGTCGCCCGGATAGACTCCGATGAACTTATCGCCCTCGCGGACTTCGACGCTCTTGAGGATGCGGATGTATTCGCGGCGGCGGCGCTGGGTTTTGAGTCCCACTTCGCGGAAGGCCTCGGTGTAGGGGAGCGCGCTGCCGTCGAGGATGGGGAGCTCGAGGTTGTCCAGATCGATCAGGACGTTGTCGACGCCGAAGCCGAGGAGGGCGGAGAGCAGGTGCTCGGTGGTGGAGATGAGCACGCCCTGGCGCATGAGGCTGGTGGCGTAGCTGACCTTGGCGACGTTGCGGCCGGTGGCTGGGATTTCGAATCCATCGAGATCGGTGCGGCGAAAGACGACGCCCGAGCCGGCGGGGGCGGGCAAGAGGCGCATGCGCACAGGAGCGCCACTGTGAAGGCCAACGCCAGAGAACTCAATCGGGGAGGAAATCGTATTTTCCAGGTGCGATGATTCTGCCAAGCGTTTTCCTCAGTGAAGACATAGACTACAACTGACTTAGGAAAGTTGTAGTGTGGTAAGAACGCCACACTGGGGTCTCAAAAGGCACAGCATCGGGAAAGAATATCTCTATGGCAACCAGCACGAAACAAGCTACTTATGCTCAGAATTCGCTGCAAGGCAGGGTCTCGCTGGCAGAGACGAAGTTGCTGGATCGGATACGGCAGCTCGTCGAAATCGAGTCGCCCAGCGACGATAAGAGGGCTGTGGATCGTTGTGTGGATGCGGTTGTGGAAATGGCGGCGGAACTGGGCGGGCGGGTGAGGCGGCATCGGCAGCGGGCGTTTGGCGATGTGCTGGAGCTGCGCTTCGGGAGGACGCGAAGAGCGGAGCAGAAATCCGCGCCGGTGATGCTGCTGGGGCATCTTGATACGGTTTGGCCGCTGGGGACACTAAGGAGCATGCCGTTCCGGGTCGCGAAGGGGCGCGCATGGGGTCCGGGCGTGCTCGACATGAAGGCGGGCGTCGCGATGGGCCTGACGGCGATTGAGAGCCTGCGCCAGCAAGACGCGCTGCGGCGGCCGGTGATTTTTCTGCTGAACAGTGACGAAGAGGTGGGCAGCACGGTCTCACGGGGTATTACAGAGAAGCTGGCGCGGGAATGCGCGGCGGTTTTTGTTCTGGAGCCGGCGCAGGGGCCCAAGGGCGCGTACAAGACAGCACGGAAGGGGGTGGGTGGCTACACGGTGCGGGTGACGGGTGTAGCAGCGCACGCCGGCGTGGATTTTGAGCGAGGGCACAGCGCGATCGCGGAGCTGGCGTGGCAGCTCGAAAAGGTACGGGGATTCACGGAGCTGGATCGCGGGCTAACGGTGAATGCAGGGGTGATCCGCGGAGGGACGCGGACGAACGTGATTGCGGCGGAGGCGGAGGCGGAGATCGATGTGCGGATTGCGCGGGCGAAGGATGCGGAGCGGATCGACCGGCGGTTTCGGTCGCTGCGCGTTCGGGACCGGGGGTGCGTCCTGCATGTGGAGGGCGGGATGAACCGGCCGCCGATGGAACGGAGCCGGGGCACGGTGGCTCTTTTTCGACGCGCCGCGACATTGGCAGCACAGATCGGGTTCGAATTGGGGGAAGCCTCCACAGGAGGGGGTTCCGACGGTAACTTTACTACGGCGCTGGGCGTGCCCACACTCGACGGAATGGGTGCAGTTGGCGAAGGGGCGCATGCATCTCATGAGTCGGTGGTGCTGGAGTCGCTGATTCCGAGGACGGCACTGTTAGCGGAGATGATTCGAACGACCTGAGGGAGATTCGGATGCTGAAGCTGATGGAGATCGGGCTGCTGGTGGTGACGCTGTTGATCGTCCTTGGGCTGGTGGTGGCCGGTCAGCCGGAAGCACCGCCGGTTTCGGACCATCCCATCGGCGCGCAGGAGCCAAGCGAAGAGGCGCAGCAGCCGAAGGCGAGCTGAGAGAAACAGCTGGTAGCCGGTAGCCAGTAGCCGGCAGCGAAAAGCGGTCAGCGGAAAGCCGGTCGGCAAAAATCCGGTCAGCTAAAGGCCGGTCAGCGAAAGGCGAGCCAAAAGCGAGCGAACTGCCAGCGAGAAGCTATTTGCGAGAGGCTATTAGGGGAAGATTTTTAGTGAAGAGCTTTAAGCGAAAGGCTTGGCGCTAGCTCATTGGCGGCGCGGAGGCGCGACTGGACGCCTTCGATCATGCTGGCGACCAGCGCCAGCGGCAATCCCACAACGTTGAAATAGCAGCCGTGGATGCGGGGGATCCAGCGCGCGGCCTGGCCCTGGATGGCGTAGGCGCCTGCCTTGCCGCGGGGTTCGCCAGTGGCGATGTAGCGGGCGAGGTCTTCTTCGGTAGGGGTGAGCATCGTGACCCAGGTGACTTCGGCGGCGACTTCGGTGATGGAGCTGGCGGGCGCGGGGGCGACGAGCGCGACGCCGGTGATGACGCGATGGGTTGCACCGGAAAGCAGGCGCAGCATGCGGGCCGCGTCGGCATCGTCTTCGGGCTTGGCGAGGATTTCGCCGTTGGGTGCGACGACGGTGGTGTCGGCGCCGAGGATCAGGTGGGGTTCGCCGGAGGAGCGAGTGAGGGCAGCGAATTCGGGCGAGGCGGCGACGGCTTCGGCTTTTTCGCGCGCGAGACGCAGAACGT
>JBEKIN010000109.1:0-12688 GCA_050011735.1 Acidobacteriaceae bacterium
CGTCCTGCAGCTCGTAAATGATCGAGTGCAGACGGATCTCCACTTCTTCCTGCTCGGCCAGATCGGCGACCTTGCGCTCCGGCCGCACGTTGAAGCCGATTATGATCGCGTTCGACGCTGACGCCAGCAGCACATCGCTCTCGGTGATCGCGCCCACGCCGGAGTGGATGACCTTGATGCGCACCTTCTCGGTCGACATCTTCTGCAGCGAATCGGCCAGCACTTCTTCCGACCCCGTGACGTCGGCCTTCAGGATCAGCGGCAGCTCCTTCATGCCTGCCTGCTGGATCGAGTCCGCCAGCCCTTCCAGCGTCACGCGCGAAGACTTCGCCAGCTGCGCCTCGCGTTCCCGCATCTTGCGATACTGCCCGATGCCGCGCGCTTTGTCGCGATCGCTCACCACCAGGAAAGTATCTCCAGCGTCGGGCATGCCTTCGAGGCCCACAATCTCTACCGGCGTTGAAGGTCCCGCTGACTCTACCGTCCGGCCGCGATCGTCGAACATCGCGCGAATCTTTCCGAACGTGTTGCCGACCACAAAGTTGTCCTGGTTCTTCAACGTGCCGTTCTGCACCAGCACCGTGGCCACCGCGCCGCGCCCGCGATCCAGCTTCGCTTCGATCACCGTGCCCACCGCCGACCGCTCCGGCGTGGCTTTCAGCGCCTGAATATCCGCCACCAGACAAATCATTTCCAGCAGCAGATCCAGGTTGATGCGCTTCTTCGCCGACACATCGACGAACACCGTGCTGCCGCCCCAGTCTTCAGGCACCAGGCCGCGGTCGCCGAGCTGTTTCTTCACGCGATCCGGCTGCGCTTCCGGCTTATCGATCTTGTTGACCGCCACGATCATCGGCACGTTCGCCGCTTTCGCGTGGTCGATCGCCTCCAGCGTCTGCGGCATCACGCCGTCGTCCGCCGCTACTACGATCACCACGATGTCCGTGACTTTCGCGCCGCGCGCACGCATCCGCGTAAACGCCTCGTGACCCGGCGTATCCAGGAAAACAATTTCCCGCCCGAACGCCGGTGAATCCGGCTTGGCGATCTTCACCTTGTAAGCGCCGATGTGCTGCGTGATTCCGCCTGCCTCGCCGCCCGCCACGTCGGTCTCGCGGATGGCGTCCAGCAGCGACGTCTTGCCGTGATCGACGTGCCCCATCACCGTCACCACCGGCGGCCGCGTCACTTCCAGATCGTTGGGATTCTCGGTCGACAGCATGCTCTCGATGGCCTCGTTCGCCATCTGATCCTCGAAGGTGATCACCTGCACGTCGGCTCCGAACTGCGCCGCCACTTCCTTTACCAGCTCCCCGTCAAGTGTCTGGTTGACGGTGACAAAGACGCCCTTCATCAGCAGCGTCGCGATCAGATCCTTGCCGCGGATTGCCAGCTTTTCCGCCAGGTCTTTGACACTGACCCCTTCCGTCACGGTGATGGTGCGCGTGATCTCCACCGGTCCCGTCGGAACCTGCGCCGTCATTCGCGACGGCGGCGCAAAGCCCTTCATCGGACCTTCTTTGCTCTTCTCGTAGCGCGGCCGTCCGCGTCCTCTCGGTCCCGGACGCTGCGGGCGTGGCGCTTCACCCGGAGGCGGCAGTGCCGGCGCGCCGCCCATGCCCGGGCGCTGCCCAAAGCCGGGCCTCGCGCCAAATCCCGGACGCGCGCCCATTCCCGGCCTTTGCCCTGGTCCTCCAGGACCGCCCGGCGCCGACCGCGTCGGATGCATCGGACGCCTTCCGCTGAGTTGCTGCTGCGGCCCGACGCCTATGGGCGGCCGCGGCCCGCCGCCCGATCCTCCGGGCGCTCCTGTGGGCCTGCGATCGAAAATCGGCCTTCCCCGCTGAATTCCGCCCCCCGCGTTTTGCGCCGACGCTGCTGCTGCCGCTGACGGAGGCGGCGCGCTGTAAACCGGACGCGGTCCCGTCTGCGGCATAATCATGCGACGCGGCACAGGCGTCTCCACCCGTGCGGCCGTTGAAACTTCGGCCTCTGCTGCCGGCGCGGCCGATCTCGCTGTTGCCTCCAATGGGCCAGCCCCTTGTGCCGCTGCCGCAACCACCGGTCCCGGCACCGCCGCTGGCGTCGCGTTCTGGGCAATCTGGGCCGCTGTGGCTGTCGGCCTCACAGCAACCACCCCAGCCGGCGCCGTCGGCTTGTCCGACGGAGTTGCCCCTGGACCCGCTGCCGCTGCAATGGGCGGCTTGGCCACCACGGGACCCGACGGCGCCCTCGACGCGATCGCCGGCGTCTGCGGCGGAGTTGGCCGCGGCGGAGCCACCACAATGTTGGGAGCCTGCCGAACCTGCGGAACAATCTTCCGCGGGGCAGGCTTCGCCTCGCTCGCTGCCGGAGCTGCTGCCGCCGGCGCTCCCGCTGCTGAGGCTGCTGGAGCCGTGCTGGCCGCGGGTTTCGCCGCGGCTGCATTCATGGTCGCAGGCGGTTGCGGCGCGGGCCTTGCGGTCGCTGCCGCGGGGGTCGCCGCTGGCGTAGCCGCTCTTGGGGGCGCAGGATGCGCCTCCTGCTGCTTCTTCTCGAGGATCGCTTTGGCGACGTCGCCAACGCTGTGGACCTTCGACCAGTCGATCTTCGGCTTGGCTTCGGCCTCATGCCGCGCCGCTGCCGCGCTGCCGCTCCCACCCCGCGCCTTCAGGATGTGGGTGCGCACACGCTCGGCTTCATCCGTCTCGATCGAGCTCGAATGCGTCTTCTTCTCGGCAACCCCGACTGCTGTGAGAGCATCCAGAATTTCCTTGCTCTTGACTTCCAGCTCTCGCGCTAATTCATTGATTCGAACTGTGCTCATCCGTCCCCGTGTTGTTGCGACTTCCCACCGGTCCTTAGTCCTTCATAAAGTCCTTCATAAAGACAACTCCTGACTTGTGGGTCTGCTATCTCTTTCATTATCCCTGAAAACCGCTGCCTTCGCGGCTCAATTCCCCGTGAAGGACCGACAAAATCCGCCCCAAACCTTGATTCGAAGCAGCACAACAGCAGCCTGGCGCTACTTCTCGCCCTCTTCATCCCGAACCTGCTCGACGTTGCCCCCAAGCACCGCGTCGTCTTCGCCTGGTTCAGGATGCGTCTCGTGCGCCACCAGCGTCTCGCTCGTGTCCTCGTTGCCCGGAGCCACCGCTTCGGCCCCCTCCTCATCCAGATCGGGCCCAACCTCGGTCAGCTCCGCCAGTCGCTCTTCGGCGACATCGTCGCGAATGATTCCCGTGCTTTCGCTGTCATCCGACTCTTCCTCGCTCTGCGTTAGATCCTGCTGCAGAGCGTCGATCTCCTCGTCCAGCGAGGCCTCTTCGGCCGCCCGCGTTGCCTCTTCGGATTTCTCCTCCGCAGCTTCGGCAGTTTCCGCAGAGCTTTCCGCTATTCCGGCGGCGCTCTCGGCTCCTTCCGCCGGCTCGGCAGTTTCAGTCGTGGCTTCCGCAGCAGCCGCCAGTTCCACCGGACGCTCTTCGCCCTCTTCGTACTGGCCGAAGTAATGGCGCACCGCGACGCTGATCTTCTCCAGCGTCTTTTCGCCGATCCCCGGAATCTCCTCCAGTTGCTCCGGCGTCATATCCGCCAGCGCTTCCACCGTCGTAATTCCGGCCGCCACCAGCTTCTGGATGATCGAGTCGCCCAGCTCGCCCACCTGCTCAATGGGCGTCGCCGTCGCTCCCGCCATGGCCTGCATCTGCTGTTCGACTTCCTGCCGCTTCTCTTCCTCGCTCTTGATGTCGATCTTCCAGCCCAGCAGCTTCGCCGCCAAGCGCACGTTCTGGCCCTTCTTGCCGATGGCCAGCGACAACTGCGTGTCATCGACAATCACTTCCAGCTGCTTGTCTTCCAAATCGGCGATGCTCACCCGGCTCACCTTGGCCGGCTGCAGAGCCTTCTCCGCAAACGTCGTGATCTCCTCGCTGAATTCGATGATGTCGATCTTTTCCCCGCGCAGCTCGCGGATGATCGACTGCACGCGCATGCCCTTCATGCCCACGCACGCGCCCACCGGATCCACATCCTTATCCCGCGACATCACGGCGATCTTGGTCCGCTCGCCGGCCTCACGCGCAATCGCGCGGATCATCACCGTACCGTCATAAATCTCCGGCACTTCGCTCTGGAACAGGCTCTGCACCAGCTCCGGCGCGGCCCGCGATACCACCACCTGCGGTCCCCGCGATGCCCGATCCACCCGTTGCAGCACCACGCGCACCCGCTCGCCCACCGCGAACTGCTCCAGCCGCGACTGCTCGCGCCGCGGCATCCGCGCCTCCGCCTTGCCCAGGTCGAAGATCACGTCCTGCAGCTCCACGCGCTTCACGGTCGCGTTCAGCACCTCGCCCACGCGATGCGCGTATTCGTTGAAGACCGTGTCCCGCTCCGCCTCGCGCACCTTCTGGAAGATCACCTGCTTCGCCATCTGCGCGGCGATCCGCCCCAGCACGTCGGTCGCCTTGTAGTAGCGGATCTCTCCGCCCACTTCCACCTCCGGCGCGAGGCCTCGCGCCTCTTCGAGCGCAATCTGGTTCACCGGGTCCTCGATCAGCTCCGGCGTCTCCACCACCGTCTTAAAGACGTACGCCCGGATCTCGCCCGTATCCTTGTCCAGCTCCGCGCGCATGTTTTCCTGCGTCTTGTAATATTTCCGCGTCGCCAGCGCGATCGCATCCTCGACCGCCGTAATCACAATCTGCGCATCGATGCCCTTATCCCGGCTCAACGCCTCAATGCTCTCGTAAAGCACACTCGCCATCTGTTTCTCTCTATCCCTGAACTTTGTCTTTGTTCTTTTGCTTTCGCTCTTGCTGTTCCCTATTACCTACTGCCTATTCCCTGCTTTTCAGAATTCCGGCGCCAAATTCGCCTTCTCAATATTCGCCAGAGGAATTTCCACTTCCTCAGAACCTGCTTTTGCTGAGCTCTGTGCTCTGAGCTCTGTGCCCTTCTTCTTCCGCCCCCCGCTCTTTGCGTCCAGCGCGAGCTTGACCGATCCCTCTTCTACGCCAATGATCCTGCCCAGCCAGTGCCGGTTGCCCGCCACCGGCTCAAATGTCTGCACCTTCACCAGCATCCCTGCAAACCGCCGGTAGTCCTCAATTCCCTTCAGCTTCCGGTCCAGCCCCGGCGATGAAACCTCCAGGGTGTACTCGCCCCCAGGAATCAAATCCTCCACATCCAAAACCGTCCCAAAATCCCGGCTGAACTCCGCGCAATCCTCATGCGTCACGCCTGCCAGCTGATCCACACCGGCCCCGGTGGCTGCGGCCGCCTCCAAACCTCCCGCATCCGCCGCCTGTTCCTTGAGCTTGTTCCGCTCCCCCTCGTTCTTCTCAATAAACACGCGCAGGATCCGATGCTTTGCTCCCCCGAGAAACTCGATCTCCACCACGTCGAGCCCGTGCGAGGCCGCCACACGCTGCCCGGTGGCGCGAATCTGTTCTACATCGAACGCCATATCCTGAAGTTCCGCCCCGAACGCCCGCCGCAGCTTCGCCTGAAAATAGACCAAATAAAAAGTGGGCTCGCGCCCACTCATCTCTCCGGCCCGCACACCGCGCAGCCGGACAAACTCGTCTGTCCCTATCTTATCTCGTCTCGCCGCTCCTTTCAAATTCTGTCAGCGACCGGTAGAGCCAGAAAGAAGTCCCGGCTCCTCGTTTCGTCACATACCTTTTTCCTTGTCCAGCCAGCCCATGGGATACTAGCGGCGAGAAAGCGAGAGCCACATGTCCACCGCCGCCGAAACCGCCAATCCTTACGCCAAATTCCTCCAGGGTCAGGCCCCGCTCGCCGTTCTCCCCAACACGCCGGCGCGCCTGAAAGCCCTCGCCCAGGCCATTGGTCCCGCCAAAATCACCACTCCGCCCGCTCCCGGCAAATGGAGCCCTCGCGACATCCTCTGCCACCTCGCCGACTGCGAAACTGTTTTCGCCTTTCGTCTTCGCCAGACCCTCGCCGAAGACCATCACATCGTCCAGCCCTTCGACCAGGACAAGTGGGCCGCGCGCTACTCCACCATGGACGCCAACGATGCCCTCGCCACCTTCGCCGTTCTGCGCCGCTGGAACCTGCTGCTGATTGAATCCGCCCTGCCCGCCCACGCGAACAAGCCCGTCACTCACCCCGAGCGGGGCACCATGACCTTCGCCACCATCGTGGAGACTATGGGCGGACACGACCTCAACCACCTCGCCCAGCTCGAACGCATCGCGGGTTCGTAGACTTGTGCCGACCGCGTCTGGCTAAACGTCCTTCGCTAGACGTTTCTCGCTAACAGCTTCTCGCCGCCCTACTGCTCCGCCTTCAGATCGTCACACGCCGTCCGATCGCCGCCATCGCACGCCTTGCGGAAGAAGGCCACCGCCTCATCCGGATCCCGTGGCGTGCCCTCCCCGCTCTGATAGCCAACTGCCACTTTGTAACAGCCCGCCAGCTGGCCGCCATCGCAGGCCTTGCGATACAGGGCAAAGGCCTGCACCGCATCCCGCGTCAGGCCGAAGCCATTCTGATAGGCAAATCCAAGCGCGGTACAGCTCGCCCAATTGCCGCCGTCGCAGGCCTTGCGATAATAGCTGGCCGCCTGCACATCGTCCTTCGGCACTCCCGTTCCGTAGGAATTCGCCTCGCCGAGATACGTACAGGCGATCATTACGCCGCCGTCGCACGCCTTATGAAACAGGGCCAGCGCCGCATTTTCATCCTGCGCGATTCCCAATCCGTTGTGCACGAGGAGCGCCAAAGTGGCGCACGCAGTCATCTGCCCGCCGTCGCAACCTTTCCGGCTCTCGCTGGCCAGGTGCGCGTCGTCCTTCTCATCGCCCAGCCCCTGCTGGACCATGAACTCCATGGCCGCCAGGCTCATGCACGCCCACGTCTCGCCGCCCACGCACGCCCTGGTGTCGAGGGCGACCGCCTGCCCGACATCCTTCGGCGCTCCACGTCCGGTGTAATAAGAAACTGCCAGACTGATGCACGCCGAGAGGTTTCCCCCATCGCAACCCTTGCGGCTGTACTTCGCCGCCTCCGCGCTGTCCTTCGGCACGCCCGCTCCGGTGGAGTAGATGAACGCGAGCGTGGTGCATCCCTGCACTCCCTGGTTGTCGCAAGCCTTGCGGTCCAGCTCGATGGTCTTGTTGATGTCCTTTTGCACACCCTGGCCTTCGAAATACGCGAAAGCCAGCTGCGTGCAGCCGGTCATGTCTCCCCCGTCGCAGGCCTTCCTGTAAAAGCTGTTCGCCTGCGCGTCGTCTTTGGTGACGCCCGCTCCCGTGGAATACACGTAGCCGAGCTGGGTGCAGCCCATCATCCCTCCGCCGTCGCAAACCTTCCCGTACAGAGCGATCGCCGCGGCTGGATCCTTCGCCACTCCATCGCCGTTTTGCGTCATGTATGCGAGGTCCAGACAGCTTTCCATCGTGCCCCCATCGCAGGCTTTTCGAAACAACGCCACCGCCTGGGTTGCGTTCTTCGCCACGCCCACGCCGCCGGCCATCATCGACCCCAGGTGCATACATCCCGTCAGGTCGCCGCCATCGCACGCCTTGCGGAACATGCGCACCGCCTCGCCCTCGTCTTTCCCAACGCCGCTCCCCTGCGCGTAAAGAAACGCGACGTTGCGGCACGCGATCATCTGCCCCGCATCGCACGCCCGGTTGTAGAGACGCGCCGCCTCGCGCGGGTCCTGGTTCACGCCCAGCCCCCGTTCGTACATCGTTCCCAGGTTGTTGCAGCCGTACAGTCCCCCGCTGCTGTCGCAGGATTTGCGGAAATAGACCGCGGCCCTGGCGACATCCTTCGGCACCCCGTCGCCAAACTCGTAGATGTTCCCCAGATTCCGGCAGCCCCGCGTTTCCCCCCCATCGCACGCGGTCTGGTTCAGCTTCACCGCCTGCGCTCCGTCCTTCGCAACCCCCAGTCCGTTTTGGTACATCGCGCCCAGCCTGCTGCAGGCTTCCATTTCACCGCCGTTGCAGGCTTTCTGGAATAAGCTGGCCGTCTTCGCCGGATCTTTGACCACGCCCAGCCCGTCCAGATAAAGGTCGCCTACGTTTTCACAACCCTTCATTACGCCGCCATCGCATGTCTTCTGCCACCAGGTCAGCGCCTGGGCGTAGTCACGCGCGACCCCGACGCCATAGGCATACAGAACCCCAAGCCCGTTGCAGCCTTTGAACTCTCCGCCGTCACAGGCTCTGGTGAACAGGCTCTTCGCCTGGTCGTTATCCTGGGTCACGCCGCGACCCTGCAGATACAAGCTGCCGAGCCCAAAACAACCGTGCAGATTTCCCTGGCTGCACGCCTCCTGGAACAGGCGGGCCGCGCTCTGCAGGTCCGGCTCAATCGTCTCCCCGGCCGAGTACAGGGCCGCGAGCAGTACGCATGCGTTGGCAACATGCGCATTGCACGCCTGCTGCGCCAGGTTCACCGCCCGCGGATAGTCCGTCCCGCCACCCAGCCCGCTGGCAAAGCTGGTCGCCGCCTCCGCGCAGCCCCAACCGTCTCCCCCCTCGCACAATTTAAGGGCCGCGCTCCGGGCGGCGGGGAAATTCTTCAAAGAATCGTCGGCGCGCCAGTACTGGCGGCCCTCATCGCTGCCCTCCTGGCGCATCCGCGCAACCTCGTTGGTTTCGTACTTCGTCAGCGTGGTGGCCGGGTTCGCACCCTCCGCCGTGGTGCTCGGCCCCGCGCCCAGGTGGATGATCAGCTCCCCTCCTTCATCCAGATCGAACGACCCGAACAGCGGCGTTTGCCGCGATCCCTCGGCAATCCCCACCTCGTGCTGCGCATAGGCCCCTAACTGGCTCGACGTCACCAGCCCCTTGCCGTACGCGTCGGCCTTCCCGTTTGTGAGTCCCTGAATCATCAGCCCGGTAAACAGCGAGTGATCGGGCAACGGACCCTGGTCGGCCGCCTGCTGGTCGCCCTGCGCGCTGGAGATGACCTTGCGGCTCACCTTCCTCAGCATGTCCTGCTGAAACCGGGTGTCGTCGCGCGCCGTGGAGAACTTGCTCCCCAGCGCCATCCCGCTGTGGCAGCTGTCCAGAATCACCAGAATGTGCCCAGCCGGCAGGGTGCTGATGGTCCGCAGCAGCTCCTCGACGTTCAGGTAATCGCTCCAGCGGTTGTCGGCGTCCCGGTGCGCGTCCACCGGCACAATGAATCCCACCGGCCGCGTTACATCGCCGATCTTGTCGTTGCGCGTCGTCCCGTGCCCGGCAAAAAAGATCACCAGCGAGTCTTCGGGCTGGAGCCGGTTGCGCAGGTCGTCGTCGATCAGCGAAATAATCGCCTTGCGCGTCGCGTTTTTCTCCGTGAGCGGCTCAACCGCATATTCGAACCCGAATTTGCTGGTGAGCAGCTTCGCGAACCCGGTCGCGTCGCTGACCGCCGTATTCAGCACAGGCCAGTTGTCGTAGCGGTCGATGCCGATCGCCACCACGTACTGATGTCCATTCTTAACCGGCGTCGTCGCCTCTTCGTTCATCGGTTGTACGCCGCGCTGCGCGCCGCTCGGAGCCGCGCCCTGGCCGGTGCTCGGGGCGTTCCCACTCTGCTGCGCCAGGGCGAACCCCGCCAGGGACAGCAGCAAAACCGCGCCTGCTTGCCAGCGAATCGACATCCGGAATCCTCTTCGCAGGACCCTCAAAACCATGCGTACCGGGGACGAATTGGCATCACGCTACCACATCCTCGCCCGGTTGCGTCTCACTTTCCCGCTCCAGCCCCGAATCGCCCCGAAATGCCCCGCCAGCCGCTCTTTCGCTACCGGCCACCCGCTACCAGCCACAAGCTACCAGCTCGGTTCTCGCTCGCTTTTTACCTCGTCGTACGCTCGCTTTTGGCTGTTATACTTCCTGTAAAGTCGCTTTTTTCTCGGCCCCACGCCGGACAAAAGCGCGCGAGGACTCCCGACCAGCATGTCCATCCGCACCCGTCGCACCCTCTTCTCCCTCATCGTCTTCTTTGCCGTCTGCGCGCTCGGCGGCATGGTGCTCAGCCAGCAGGTCGGCGCTCAGTCCGCACAGGACGAGACCACCTTCCGCGATGGCCTCAAGTCCTTCAGCGCTGTTTATGACGTCGTCGCGAAGAACTACGCTGAGCCGCTCACCGGCGATATGCCCGATAAGGCCATCTACGACGGCGCCATCCCGGAGATGCTGCACACCCTCGATCCCCACTCCAGCTTCTACGACCCCAAAGCCTACGCCAAGATGAAGGAAGACCAGCACGGCAAGTACTACGGCGTGGGCATGCTCATCGTGCAGCAGAACGGCAAAGTCGTGGTCGTCAACCCCATTGAGAATTCCCCGGCCTTCCGCGCCGGCATCCATCCCGGCGATGTCATCACCAGCATCGATGGCCAGTCGGCCAACGGCATGACCTCCGTCGATGTCGCCAATCGCCTCAAAGGCCCGCGCGGCACCAAAGTCAACGTCACCATGACCCGGGTCGGAGCCTCGTCTCCGCTCAACTTCGACCTCGTCCGCGACGAGATTCCCAACGCCAGCATCGACCTCAGCTACGAAATCCGTCCCGGCATCGGCTACCTGCACATCCGGCAGTTCCAGGAAACCACCGGCCGCGAGTTTGACGACGCCATCGAATCTTTCGGCCCCGGCCTCAAAGGCCTGGTCCTCGACCTTCGCGGCAATCCCGGCGGCGTCCTCGTCGAGGCCGTCAGCGTCTGCGATCGCCTGCTCAAGCGCGGACAGATCATCGTCTCGCAGCGCGGTCGCGCATTCCCTGAGCAGGTCTACCGCGCCACCCACGGCAATGAAGGCGACAACTTCCCCATCGTTGTCATTGTGAACCGCGGCACCGCTTCCGCTGCTGAAATCGTCTCCGGCGCGCTGCAGGATCACGACCGCGCTCTTATCGCCGGCGAAACCACCTTCGGCAAGGGCCTCGTCCAGACCGTCTACACCCTTTCCGATAACACCGGCCTGGCCCTCACGACCTATCACTACTTCACGCCCAGCGGCCGCCTCATTCAGCGCAACTACAACGGCGTCTCGCTCTACGACTACTACTACAACCACGATCAGCAGCCCCAGGACGACAAAGACCGCGAAGTCAAGCTCACTGACTCCGGCCGCACCGTCTACGGCGGCGGCGGCATCACCCCCGACGTCAAAATCGAGACGCCGAAGTCCACGCCCTTCCAGGACCTGCTTCTCGAACGCGACGCCTTCCTCGGGTTCACCGAGGAATATCTCGCCCATCGCACCGTCAACAAAGATTTTCAGGTTGATGATTCTGTCCTGAGCGATTTCAAACAGTACCTCGCCTCGCAGAACTACGAATACACGCCGCAGGAACTTGATGCCAACCTCGATTGGGTGAAGACGAACGTCAAAGCGTCCATCTTCGCCACGCAGTTCGGCCTCACCTCTGAGCTCAAGGTCAAAGAGGACTGGGATCCGGAAGTTCAGCAGGCCCTCGGCCTCATGCCCCAGGCTGCCCAACTCGAGCAAAAGGTGCAGCAGGTACTGGCTCAGAAGGACGCCGCCCTCAACAAGGGTCCCGGCTCGCGATAATCTTGAAAGCGCGACCGTTTCCTGGGGCCGGCAGCCACAAGCTTCCGGCCCTTTCCATTTGCAACCTGCAACGGAGTCGCCAGTCATGAACAGCAAGCCGCCAGCTACACCAGCCGGTTCCGCACCCTGTAACCTGCACCCTGTAACCTGTACCCTGCGTTTCGCCGAAGAATCCGATCTCCCCGCCCTCATGGCTCTCATCAACCAGGCCTTCAAAGTCGAGGCGTTCTTCATCGTGCGCGATCGCCTCACGCCCGATGAAACCCATGCCTATTTCCAGAAAGGCCGATTCCTGCTCGCCGAAGAAAACGGCGCACTTGCCGGTGTCGTTTACGTCGAGCTCCGCGGCGACCGCAGCTACCTCGGCCTGCTCTCCGTCAACCCATCCCTGCAGAAGACCGGCCTCGGCCACCGTCTGATGGCCGCCGCCGAAGAGTTTGCCCGCGAGATGGGCTCGCACAACATGGACCTGACGGTCGTCAATCTCCGCACCGAGCTACCGCCCTTCTACCGCAAGCTCGGCTATGTCGAAGACGGCACGGCGCCCATCCGCCCCGACATGGTCCCCCGCGTCACCCGGCCCTGCCACTTCATCAAAATGACCAAACCGCTGGGAGGCGGGTGAGCGCTGGCCGCCGTTCGGTAGCCCGCAGCCGGCAGCCAGTCCGATGCGCTCGCGACACGGGCGGATGCGCTTTCTGTCAGATGCTTTCTGAACGCTGAACGCTGAGCTAGCCTGCCCTGAGCGAGGTCGCGTCAGACGACCGAGTCGAACGGGCTGAGCGCTGTTTCAGAATCGGCCGCGCCAACAGCAGCAACCCCAGCACCACCGTGATCGCCAGCGGAGTCTTCACTCCCGACTTTACCCCCCACCAGTAGTGCACCACCCCGCTGATCGCCGCCGCGTAGGTCAGCCAGTGCAGCCGGTTCCAGTTCTTCCCGCCCAGCTTGCGGATCGACCACGTCGTCGACGTAGCGGCAAGCGGCAGCAGCATCAGCCACGCCGCCAGGCCCGCAGTAATGAACCGCCGCTGGCTGATGTCGTCGACCATCGCGGACCAGCTGAACCCCGCGTACAGCCACACATACGTCATCAGATGAAGGCAAGCATAGAAAAACGCATACAGCCCCAGCATCCGCCGAAACCGCCCCAGCCAGCT
>JBEKIN010000110.1:0-13460 GCA_050011735.1 Acidobacteriaceae bacterium
GTGAACCGCATCCAGGTGCGCGACGATGTGAAATACTGGGCGCGCGTGGCACTGGACCGCATGCTGGAGATCAGGGCCTGAGGTTCCAGGGTCCGCGGGCCGGGAGTGTATGAAAACCTTTACGCTTGACGAAGCGCAGGCGTTGCTGCCGATTGTGGAGTCGCTGCTGAACCGCGCCATCGAGGCGAAACAAGCCGCGGGCGATTTGCAGGAAGAGATGGCCGCGCTGGTGCGCCGGGTGTTCATGAGCGGCGGAATGTTCCTGGACGTTGCGGCGGCGCAGAGGCGAAAAACCGCGCTGGAAGCTCTGGTGCAGCGCGCCAAAGACGCGCTCGAGGAGATCGACGCCATCGGGGTGCAGGTGAAGGACCTCGATACGGGCCTGCTCGATTTTCCCTGCCTGCTGGAGGGGGAGACGGTGCTGCTGTGCTGGAAAAGGGGCGAGCCGCGCATCGACTTCTGGCATCGCATCGAGGACGGCTTTGCGGGTCGGCAGCCGATCGATGCGCGGTTTCGGCGGGCTGCGCCGGAAAAGCTGAACTAAGACACTGCGCACATCGCCGGCCTCACGCTACTGGAACTCCAGATAGGCGGCTGGCGAGATGATCGCGGTTCCGCGGAACGTGCCGAGGCTGAGCAGATCCTTGTCGCCGGCGACAAGATAATTGGCCCGCGCTTTCCACGCCGTTTCAAGGATGGCATTGTCGTGGGGATCGCGGCAGACTCCGGTGATCTCTCCACAGCACGACGATCAAGGGCGGCGCAGCTTCCTGGCTTCTTCTTTACGGGTTTGATGGATCAGGCCTGCCACATCATCCGGCGTGTAACCCATGTGACCTTTCCGGCGGCCCGCCTGCTGAGAAGCATCGAGCAGCGCCCGAATCCGACCGGCGCGATAGGTTCGAAATGCCTCGCGAAAGAGCTCGCTGATGGTGCGGCTTTCGGCTTTCGCGATCGCCGTCACCTGTTCCGCCAGGTCCGGCGGTAGAGAAATCGTGAATTGGCGGGTGGTTCGCTGCATACGGGTACATTACGCATCCTGACTTCCCTGGGCAGCGGACCCCATGACAAACGTCATATCGCTTTGCTGACAAACCCCACTGGGGCCGGGCGCGCTTTGGCGCGATCCTGTCTATGCCGCTGAAGTTCCAGAGCGCGGCAGGAGATCAAGCGAATGTCAGCAACCGCAGTCATCACCGCAACCGGACCTGCAGCGTGGCCTGTGCCGCTTTCGCAAACCAGGACCGTGGCCAAACTGAACTCCGTGACGAAGCGCTACGGGCAGATCACCGCGCTCGACAACTTCTCGCTCGAGCTGCGTGCCGGCGAAGTGGTCGCGCTGCTGGGACCGAACGGCGCAGGCAAAACCACCGCTGTGCGCCTGCTGCTGGGGTTGATTTCGCCCAACGCGGGCAGCGTGCGCGTGCTGGGGCGCGATCCCCGCGATGCTAAGGCGAGGACCCGCATCGGCGCGATGCTGCAGGTGGCCCGCGTGCCGGAGATGCTGCGCGTGCGCGAGTGTATTGACTTATTCCGCAGCTACTACCCCCATCCGCTGCCGGCGGCCGAGGTCATCCGCATCGCAAAACTTGACGGCACCGCGGATCAGCTGTTCGGCAAGCTTTCCGGCGGGCAGAAGCAGCGGGTGCTGTTTGGGCTCGCGCTGTGCGGCAATCCCGACCTTATTTTCCTGGACGAGCCGACGGTGGGCATGGATATTGAGTCGCGCCGCGGGCTGTGGGACCAGGTGCGGGCGCTTTCCGCGGCGGGCAAAACGATCCTGCTGACCACGCATTATCTCGAAGAGGCCGACCTGCTGGCCAACCGCATCGTGGTCATCAACAAAGGCAAGCTTCTGTGCGAAGGAACTTCGGCGGAGATCAAGAATCGCGTCTCCGGGCGGAAGATTCGCTGCATCACGCGGCTGGATCCGGAGTTCCTGCAGTCCCTGCCGACCGTCTCCGAAGTGCAACAGGATCGCGAGGCGGTGGTGATTACGGCTGAGAATCCGGAGAAGGTTGTTCGCGAGATGCTGTTGCGCGATGAGACGCTGCATGGGCTGGAAGTCTCGTCGGGAGGGCTCGAAGACGCATTCCTGGCGCTGACCCAGGATCAGCCAGTAGCCGGCAGCCAGTAGCCGGTAGCGAACACGGAACAGGGAACAGAAGAAGGAGCAGACACAATGGCCACCAATGCAATTGCGATTCCGGCCCCGAGCGGACTCAGTCTCGGGTACTACGCGAACATCTTCCGCAAAGAGGTCCAGTACGAGTTTGTGAAGATGCTGCGCACGAAAGCGTTCTCGCTGTCGGTGATCGGCTTCCCGGTGATGTTTTACCTGCTGGTCGGCACTTCGAACCGGCACAACATGTTTGCGCGCTACGTTATGCCCAGCTACAGCTGCATGGGCGTGGTGTCGGCGTGCCTGTTCGGCATCGGCATGGGCATCGCGATGGAGCGCGCCTACGGCTGGCTGGAGCTGAAGCAGGCCAGCCCGATGCCGCGGCTGGCCTACCTCGGCGCGAAGGTCGTCACCTGCGCCGCGTTTGCATTGATTATCGTCGCCGCACTGCTCACGCTGGGCATTACGCTGGGCGGCGTTTCGCTGACCGCGGTTGAGGCGCTGAAACTCGCCGGGGTGATTCTGGCGGGGTCAATACCCTTCACGGCGATGGGGCTGCTGGTGGCGTTGCTGGTTCCACCGAATGCCGGCCCCGGCGTCATCAACCTGATCTATCTGCCCATGTCGTTCGCCTCTGGGTTCTGGATGCCGGTGACCTATCTGCCGCACTGGCTGAAGGTGATCACGCCGGCGCTGCCCACGTACCACCTGGCTCAGATCGCCCTGCACATCTTTGGATACGCGGAGCCAGGCTGCCGCCTGTTGCCGCACTGGGAGGCGCTGGCAGGATTTACTCTGTTGATGGTGGGTGCGGCGTGGATTATCTTCACGCGCAGCGAGGCGAAGGCTTGAATTCCGACGATCCCAACGCGCGGACCACGTTCGAGGGTTGCGATAACAGCACCGCTCTGGCGCGATCCTACGTCGAGGAATTGGGGACGGCGGAAGTGGGTGTGCGCGGCGGACTCGGACGCCTCATCTGGCACGAGCGCAAGGGCCGGTTCTACGATTTCATCTGGCTGGTGTACACAGTTTTTTTCTTCGTCCAGCCCATCCAGGAACACAGCCGGAATAAGTGGCTCCTGTTTGCCGCCGCCTACACTGGCTTCCTCGCCCTCTATGCCGGGCTGGTGTACGCCAAGTCGAAGCGAATTCAATATTCTGTGCTCGCCTTGATGGCAGCGCTGGGCGCTGCTTACTTTCCCTGGAACGCGGGCGCCAGCGGCATGTTTATCTATGTCGCGGCGTTCATCCCTTTCATCTCCGAATCCATCGCAGTCTGCGTGGCGACCTTCGTGGGTTCCTGTGCCGCCTTGATGCTGGAGGGATGGCTTCTGCAACGGAGCGTGTGGAGCTGGGCTTTCTGCGCCTTCTTTACCATCGCGGTTGGATTGGGCAATCTGGTCGCGGCGCAGCGCATGCGGGCCAACAAGCGGCTCAACCTGGCGCACGAGCAGATCGCTCATCTGGCCAAGCTCGCGGAGCGGGAGCGCATCGCGCGCGATCTGCACGACGTGCTGGGGCACACGCTGTCAGTAGTGGTGCTGAAGTCGGAGCTGGCGGGCAAGGTGATGGAGCGCGATCCGGAGCGGGCGCGGAAGGAAATTGGCGAAGTGGAACACATTGCCCGCAAGGCGCTGGGTGAGGTGCGCGAGGCGATTCGCGGCTATCGTTCCGAGGGGCTGGCGGCGGAGATCAATCGCGCGCAGAAAACGCTGGACGCCGCCGGCGTGACCCTGGAGTGGGAGGCCAGGCCTCTGCAGCTGGCGCCTGCCGAAGAGACGGTGCTTTCGCTGATTGTGCGCGAGGCGGTTACGAATATCGTGCGCCACGCCCAGGCCAGCCACTGCCGCCTGGAATTCGCGGAGAACGGCGGCGGGACGGCGCTGGTGGTGGAAGACGACGGGCGCGGCGGCATCCAGCAGGAAGGGAACGGGCTGCGCGGGATGCGCGAACGCGTGGAGTCGTTGGGCGGCCGTTTCCGGATCGATTCGGCGCAGGGAACGCGGCTGTTCATCGAAATTCCGCCGCAGTCCGGCAGCCAGTCATGAAAAAGATTCAGGTCGTCGTGGCCGAGGACCAGGCGATGGTTCTGGGAGCGCTGGCGGCCTTGCTGGAGACGCAGCCGGACATAGCGGTGTGCGCGCGCGCTGCGAACGGGCGCGAGGCTCTGGCAGCGGTGGGCAAACACAAGCCGGATGTCCTGGTGACGGACATCGAGATGCCGGAAATGACCGGGCTAACCTTGGCCGGCGAGGTGCGGGATCGCCACCCGCAGACGCGGGTGATGATCCTGACCACCTTCGCGCGGCCCGGCTATCTGCGGCGCGCGCTCGATGCGGGGGCGAAGGGCTATCTGCTCAAGGACCGGCCGTCGGCGGAGCTAGCCGATGCGGTCCGGCGCGTGAACCAGGGGTTGCGTGTGGTGGATCCCGACCTGGCGCTGGAAGCGTGGGACAGCGGGCCCGATCCGCTGACTGAGCGGGAGCGGCAGATTCTGTGGCGCGCCGGAGAAGGGAAGTCCAGCGGCGAAATTGCCGAGGAACTGCATCTCTCCGAGGGCACGGTGAGGAACTACCTTTCCGAGGCCATCAGCAAGCTGGGAGCTTCGAACCGCGTGGAAGCCGCGCGGCTGGCGCGGGCCAAGGGGTGGCTCTGAACGGGTTACTCCTAAAGTCACCAACCCCGTCGTTCCGATGGGGAATTGCATCATGCCTCTTTCGGTGAATGTCAGCGCGATTCCTTACCGTGGTACTTTCATCCATCGTTCGCGGGTGCTTGCGGGCGCAGATTCGGAATGTTCGGCATCGCTGGCCTCTTCCGGCGCCGGGCGTCCCCTGCTCAGGGATCAACAGTGGTTACGGTCGACACAGATCGAGCGACACCCGCAGGGACGGAAACCGTCCTGGTGGTGGAAGACGACCGCGCGGTGCGGCTCCTGTTTACGAAGGTCCTTGAGAGCGCGGGGTATGAAGTGATCGCCTGCGAGAACGGAACCCTGGGCCTCGAAGCGGCACGCAATCAGATTGAGAAGATCGACGCGATCGTGACCGATGCGAGGATGCCCGGGATGCAGGGGCCGAGGTTGATCGCGCGCATCCGCGCCATGCGGCCTGAGATTCCCGCGATTCTGGTCAGCGGCAATCCGGTGGATGGCGTCATCGACCCGACGACCGTGTTTCTGAGCAAGCCGATTTCGCCGGGAATGCTGACGCGCGAACTGCGGCGTCTCCTGCACGCCAGGATGTAGAATCTTCAGTCTGCCCCTCAACTCTCTTAGCAGATCGCGGGAGAACCATGATCATTGGTGTGCCGAAAGAAGTGAAGGACCACGAAAGCCGCGTGGGCATTACCCCTGCCGGCGTTAAATCCCTGAGCGAAGCCGGACATAAAGTGCTGGTGGAGACGGCCGCCGGAGAGCTTTCGGCTCTTACCGACGACGAGTATCAGGACGCGGGCGCGGAGATCGTGGGCTCAGCCCACAACGTGTGGGGCAACGCCGACCTGATCGTGAAGGTCAAGGAACCCGTGGAGAAGGAATATGTGTTTTTTCGCGAGGGGCTGGTCCTCTTCACGTATCTGCACCTCGCGCCCCTCCCGGTTCTGACGGAAAAGCTGCTGCAGAAGAAGGTTGTGGGGATCGCGTATGAGACGATTCGCGACCGAGCGGGAACGTTGCCGCTGTTGACGCCCATGTCGGAAGTGGCCGGTCGCATGGCGGTGCAGGTGGGCGCGGCGTATCTGGAAAAGGAAAAGGGTGGCCGCGGAGTTTTGCTGGGCGGGGTTCCGGGCGTGCCTCCCGCGAGCGTTTGCGTCATCGGCGGCGGCATCGTGGGCACGAATGCCGCGAAGATCGCGCTGGGCATGGGGGCGCGCGTCACCTTGGTGGACGTCAACCTGAACCGTCTGCGGGAGCTCGACGACATTTTCAATGGCCGCATCTTCACCCTCGCGTCCAATTCCTGGAATATTTCGCGCGCGGTGCAGGAAGCCGATCTGGTGATCGGGGGCGTGCTGATTCCCGGAGCGTCTGCGCCGAAGATCGTCACGCGCGCGATGGTGATGAAGATGAAGAAGGGCGCGGTGATCGTGGACGTGGCCATCGATCAGGGCGGCTGCGTTGAAACCGCGCACCCGACCACGCACAGCGATCCGGCGTACGAAGTGAATGGCGTGGTTCACTACTGCGTGACGAATATGCCGGCGGCGGTGCCCAATACTTCGACGCTGGCGCTGACCAACGCGACTTTCCCCTACGTCCTGCGGCTGGCGCGGAACGGTGCGAAGCAGGCGATCGTCGAGGACGACGGCATTCGCGACGGCGTGAACACGTACGAGGGAACGCTGACCTGCGAACCGGTTGCCGTCTCGCAGAAAAAGCCCTGGACGCCGGTGCGCGAGCTGCTGGCGTAAAGCCGCACGCAGGCGGCGCATCCGCAAATCCCCCCTTTGTCCCGTGATGCCCCAATCGGCGCGGCGTGCCCTCGGGCTGCAACCCGGGTCGCCGCGAATCCGTCTGAAGAAACAGCAGGTTAGGGCATTCCCCGAGCCTATAATCATCGGTAATTTTGAAGGCGGACCACCGATTTGGCTGAAATCAAGCATCGACGGGCGACACTGATCCTGCTGGCGGCCGTGGTGTTTGTGCTGCTGCTCCTGCTGATCGCGCTCAACGCGTTCAATGTCCGCTCGCTGAATCCAACCACCACCGGACAGATCTTCCTGCTCACCTCGCTTTCGGTGCTGGTGTTTCTGCTGTTCGTCACGGTGCTGGTGCTGTTGCTGCGGAACCTGATCAAGCTGCTGGCCGAGCAGCGCAGCCAGGTGCTCGGGGCGCGGCTGCGGACCCGCATGTTCATCGGCGCGTTGCTGTTGTCGTTCGTGCCGGCACTCTTCATGTTTTTGTTTAGCTTTTTGCTGATGAACCGCTCTATCGACAGGTGGTTCTCCGAGCCGGCTTCCGAGGTTCGCGACGACTCGACGAAGATCGCAATGGAGCTTTCGCACTATGCGTCACTGAACGCGCGCGCGGAAGCCGAGAGCATGGCGCGGTCGCAGGCGCTGTCGTCTGCGCTCGGTTCCGGGGACCGCGACGCAATTCTGGACGAAATGCGGGCGCACCAAATCACGCTGCAGGGGGGATTCGCCGTCCTGTATCGCGACTCGGCGCCGGTGGCCGCTTACCAGCTGCCGCAGACGGCGGGCGCCGCTGAGGTTCACTCGTGGCTGAATGACGATCGGCAGAAGATCGAACCGGGCCAGCCCCTGGCGAGCGCGATCCTGAAGGCCGCCCGGCGGTCGGATGAGCCGATGCTGGTGGCAGGCGGGTCGGAATACGCCCTCGGTGCCGCGAGCCTTCCGGGTGGAGGGGTGGTCGTTGCCGGGTTGCCCACGCCCACCGGCCTGAATGCCATCGTGGCGGACCTGAGCACCGGAACGAGCCAATACTGGGCGCTGTACCGGCAGCGGCGCATTATCCGCATGACGTATTTTCTGCTGCTGCTGATGCTGACGGCGCTGGTGTTTTTTGCCAGCAGCTGGCTGGCGCTCAATGTGTCGCGGCAGATGACGGGGCCGCTCGAGGCGCTGGCGGACGCGACCGTGGAGATCGGCAAGGGCCACTACAGTCATCGCGTGACGGCGGAGGCCACGGCCGAGATGAGCGAGCTGGTGCGCTCGTTCAACCACATGGCCGCCGATCTGGAACAGAGCCGGTTGCTGGCGGAGACTTCAGCGCGCGAGCTTTCGGCTGCGAACCTGGCGGTCGAGGAGCGGCGCAAGGAACTGGAGACCATCCTCGAGACCATTCCTTCCGGCGTGGTGACGCTCGATGGGTCGCGGCGCGTGGTGCTGGGGAATCGCGCCTTTGCCGAGTTGCTGCGCCTTGAGGGCCAGCCCGACCTGGCCGGAGTTTCGCTCGACACACTGCTGCCTGCGGAATTCAACGAGGAGCTCACGCGCCTGGAGCGCCGCGCACGCCGCATGGGCGTGGCTTCTTCGGAGTTCGAACTGCGAACGTCGCGGGGGATGGTCAGTCTTTCCGTGACCCTGGCCGCGCTGGATCCCCCGCACGGGCAAAATCACGGCTCGATTCTGGTTCTGGAGGATCTGTCGGAGTTCCTGCATGCGCAGCGGCAGGCAGCGTGGAAAGAGGTCGCGCAGCGCGTGGCGCATGAGATCAGAAACCCGCTCACGCCGATCACGCTTTCCGCGGAGCGCATTCGCCGCCACGTCGAGCGCGGGCTGCCGGAATCCTCGGGGGTGATTCGCAAGTGCTGCGACGTGATCCTCGGCTCGGTGGAGACGATGCGCACGCTGGTGGGCCAGTTCGGGGCGCTCGCCGAGTTTCCGGTGGCGCACCCTCACTCGTCGGATCTGAACGAAATCGTCGACAGTGCGACGCAGCTCTTCGAGGGTCGCATCCAGAGCATTCGCGTCGAAAAGCATCTGGACCCGAACCTGCCGCCGGTGATGGCCGATCCGGAAGCGCTGCGCCGCGCGGTCGCCAACCTTATCGACAATGCGGCGGAGGCGATGCAGGAAAGCCTGCTCCGCGTGCTCTCGATTGAGACCAGCGTCGGGGAACGCCCGGGCATGGCGGAGATTATCGTGGCCGACACCGGGCCGGGATTGACCGACGAGATGCGGGAGCGGCTCTTCCTGCCGTGGTTTTCAACGCGGCAGCGGGGAACGGGGCTGGGGCTCTCGATCGTCGCCAAGATTGTGCAGGACCACGGCGGCTCCATCCGCGCCGAGAACAACGTGCCAGCGGGAGCGCGCTTTATCATCGAATTGCCGCTGGCGGAGACGAATGGCGTGGAGACCGCGCCTGCCGCAACGCTGACCAGGGCCGTCTGAACCCCGGGACCTGATGAACCATATCCTCATCGTGGACGATGAAGCGGAGATACGCGAGTCACTCGAGGAGATTCTGCGCGAGGAGGGCTACTCCGTTGCTAGCGCGGGCACGGCGGCGGACGCCCTGGCCCAGGCGCGCGATCCCGTCTACGACGTGCTGCTGCTCGATATCTGGCTGCCCGACCGCGACGGCCTGGAAGTTCTGAGCGAGCTGCGCGCGCTCGATGCCGAGTCGCGCCCGGAAGTCATCGTGATCTCCGGCCACGCGACCATCGAAACCGCCGTCAGGGCGACCAAGCTGGGGGCCTTCGACCTCCTGGAAAAACCGCTGATGCTGGAGCGCACCCTCATCGTGGTGAAAAACGCGATCGAGGCGAAGCGGCTGCGCACGGAAAACCTGGAGTTCCGGAGACAGCTCTCGCTCGAACAACAGATCACCGGCGAGAGCGTACAGGCGCGAGCGCTGCGGCAGCAGATCAAGCTGATGGCGCCGACCAACGGGCGCGTGCTCATCTACGGCGAATCCGGATCGGGCAAGGAACTGATCGCGCGCGCCATTCACGCGGAAAGCCTGCGCAGCGACCGCGTCTTTGTGGAACTGAACTGCGCGGCGATTCCCGAGGATTACATCGAGAGCGAGCTTTTCGGCTATCGCAACAGCGCCATCAGCGGCGGGCCTCCGGAGAAGCGCGGGACCTTCGAGCGCGCCAATGGCGGCACGCTTTTTCTGGATGAAGTGGGCGACATGAGCCTGAAGACGCAGGCCAAGGTGCTGCGCGCGCTCGATGAGCAGCGCTTCGTCCCCGTGGGCGCGCTGCAGCCCATCAGCGTGGACGTGCGCGTGATCGCGGCGACCAACAAGGAGCTGGAAGACGAAATCGCCAAAGGAAACTTCCGCGAAGACTTTTTCTATCGCCTGAACGTGATCCCGTTTTACGTGCCGCCGCTGCGGGACCGGCGCGAAGACATTCCGCTGCTGGTGCGCGACTTTCTGCGCGGTTTCGGGCGCGAGTACGGGCGGCCGCGGGTGGAGATCGCCGACGACGCGATCGATCTGCTGCGCCAGTATCACTGGCCGGGGAACGTGCGCGAGCTGAAGAACATCATCGAGCGCGTGCTCATCCTGAATCCCCACGCGCAGCGCATCGAGCGCCGCCATCTGCCCATGCTGGTGCATCGCAGCGCGGGGCGCACCGGCGACTTCGACACGCTGCAGCAGGCGCGCGACGCCTACGAGCGCGAATACATCCTGAAGAAAATCGACGACTGCAACGGCAACATGAGCCGCGCCGCGGAAACTCTGGGCCTCGAGCGCAGCCACCTCTACCGCAAGATGAAGGCTCTCGGGATCAGCGCGCGCGAGTCGTCAACGGAGCGCTGAGCCGGCGCGCGGTCTGCATCCAGGCTCAGCCGTTTGCCCCGCTATAATGCGTCTTCGCATCGGGGGTCGTTTTCCGTGGTTCGCAAATGGTTAGTCCTCAGTCCTCTGTTTCTGCTCGCGGCCGCCGTCACGCTGCACGCGCAGGCGCCTGCGCCGCAATCCAGCCTGCCACGCATCGAACAGCGCGACGGTCGCTACGCCCTGATCGTCGATGGCGCACCGTACCTCATGCTCGGCGCGCAGGTAAACAACTCCAGCGCCTGGCCCGCCTTGCTGCCGAAAGTCTGGCCTGCCATCGAGGCTCTCCACGCCAACACCGTCGAAGTGCCTGTTTATTGGGAGCAGTTCGAATCGAGCCCTGGGCACTTCGACGACTCCGTACTGCTCACGCTCCTCCAGCAGGCGCGCCAGCACAAGGTTCATCTCGTGCTGCTGTGGTTTGGCGCCTGGAAGAACGGGAGCGGGCACTATACCCCCGAATGGATCAAGCTCGACAACGCTCGCTATCCGCGCGTGATCTGTTCCGACGGGCGCACCATGGATTCGCTCTCGCCGCTTTTTCAGTCCACGCTCGAGGCCGACCGCGCCGCCTTCACCGCGCTGATGCGCCGGCTGAAAGCCGCCGATCCGCCGCACACCGTCCTGATGGTGCAGGTAGAGAACGAAGCCGGAACATGGGGCTGCATCCGCGATTATTCACCGACGGCGCAGCGGCTCTTCGCGGGCCCGGTCCCGGCTGAACTGATTGCCGGCCTCCACAAGCAGCCGGGCAGCTGGCAGCAGGTCTTCGGCGACGATGCCGACGAATTCTTCCACGCCTGGAACGTCGCCCACTACATCGGCCAGGTCGCTGCCGCCGGTAAAGCCATCGACCCGCTGCCGATGTACGCGAACGCCGCTTTGCGCGATCCGTTCCGTCCGAAGCGCGGGAGCTACGAAAGCGGCGGACCTACCGACAACGTGCTCGACATCTGGAAGATCGCGGCGCCCGCCCTCGACGTGCTTTCGCCCGACATCTATAACCCGAGCTACGACGCCTACACCCGCTACCTGGAACTCTACAGCCGCGCCGACAATGCGCTGTTCATTCCCGAGACCGGCAACCTGCCGCCCTACGCGCGGTATTTCTTCGCGGCCCTCGGCCACGGCGCCATCGGCTTCTCGCCCTTCGGGATGGACTTCACAGCAACGGTCAACGAGCCGCTCGGCGCTCCGCGACTCGACAAGGATGCGCTGGCGCCCTTCGCTCTGGACTACGCCATCGTGGCGCCGATGGATCGCGAACTGGCACGCCTCAGCTTCGAGGGCAAGCTCCAGGGCGTTTCCGAAAGCCCAACCGAACATCGCCAGAGCCTCGACTTCGGCTCCTGGCGCGCGGTGATCTCGTACGGCATGCCGCAGTTCGGATTCGGCAAAGAGCCTGCAGGAAATCCGCAGCCGGACGGCGGCGCGCTGATCGGTCAGCTGGGTCCCGATGAATTTCTGGTTGCCGCACTGCACGCCCGCGTCGACTTCACGCCCGCCGCAACCGGCAAGCAGCGCCAGTTCGTGCGTGTCGAGGAGGGTAGCTACGAAAACGGCGTATGGCGGTTCGAGCGCGTCTGGAACGGCGATCAGACCGACTACGGTCTGAACTTCACCTCAGCGCCCCAGGTCTTGCGAGTGAAGCTGGCTACGTACTGAGTCCCGCCCTCAAGCGAGCGTAATGACCGTGATCTCCGGCGGGCAGCGGAAGCGGAAAGGAACGCCGACTGCGCCGATGCCGCGGTTCACATACAACTGCGTGGGGCCGTGCCGGAAGAACCCTTCGACATACCGCCGGCCATATGCGGGCAGGTCCAGCAACGGCATGAAGGGAATCCTCACCTGACCGCCGTGGGTGTGGCCGGAGAGCATCAGGTCGACGTTGTAGCGCGCGATATCCGGCAGGATGTCCGGTTCGTGCGCCAGCAGAATGACGGGCTCCCGCGCAACGGCGCGAGGAATGGCGCGCGCCGGATCGGCCTTCTGCTCGCAAACGCTGCCCAGACCGGCCAGCCATACGCGCTGCCCGTCCCGCTCCAGCGCGACCGCGGAGTTCATCAGCACGGGAATCCCCTGCTCCTGCAAAGGCCCAGCGACGTAGTGCGGCCCAATGTAGTAATCGTGGTTGCCGAGGCTGGCATAGCGGAGCGGGCACTCGATCCCGCTCAGAATGGACGCGCAGGCCGGCGCAAAGCGGCGCGCGAAGGCCCTGGGCAGCGGCGAGTAACTGATGAAGTCCCCGGTGAGCACCACCATGTCCGGGCGGAGCTGGTTCACGCGACTCACCATCTCGTGCAGGAAAAACGCCTCGGTGAATTCGGCGTAGTGGAAATCTGAAATCTGCACGATGCGCATGCCGCGGAAGGCATCGGGGAGGCGGGCGAGCTGGATGGTGTGCTGCTCGACGCTCAGCTCATGGCGGGAGATTTCGCCCGGATACAGGGCCAGGCCCGCCACCGAAGCGGCGGACAAGCCCAGAAAAGATCGCCGCGTGAGCCGGCGCTTTGGCTGCGGCAAAATATCCAGCTTCTCCTCAGTCGCTGGGGGCGTTTCGACTGAAATGGTCGTATTCACTCTTCTATTGGACGCGAAATTCCTGCTCAGGAGTCGGAGACCGCGGGCCGATCAGGACTCGCCGCATCCACTTCATTATCGCAACAAACAAGAAAGGCCGCCTCCAGGAGACGGCCTCTCTGCGTTCTGAGAATCGATTACCAGCCGTAGACCCGGTAGGGATATGGATACCCGTATGGATACGGCGGCGCCATGTAGACCGGCCGGCGCTGCAGCTGCGGAACGCTCTGCGCCAGACGCTGCGCTTCCTGCCAGGAAACGGGCTGCACCGTGACCGCACTCGTCAGGTGGAAGTTCAGCAGAGTTTCGGGAGGCAGATAGAGCCGCGGTCCGTTGGTCGCTGAAGACGCCGCCAAGCCCGCTCCGCCGCCGACCACCGCACCTATAGCGGCTCCGGGACCGCGACCCAGAATTCCGCCGATGATGGCACCGACAGCCGCGCCGCCCACGGTGTTGCCCGCGGTGTAGCCAGCCTTATTGGGGCTCCGGTTCGACCAGATA
>JBEKIN010000111.1:0-12556 GCA_050011735.1 Acidobacteriaceae bacterium
GGTCCGGTCAATCGAAATCCCCATCCAGTACGGGCCAACAAATCCGCCCACGATGGCGATCATGTTGATCGTTGCAATGCCCGCCGCCGCCGACCGGCCCCGCAGAAACTCTGGGGGAATCGCCCACAGCGGCCCCATGATCGCCGTAAATCCCATCATCATGAGCACCAGCGCGGGCAACACCACCACCGGCCGCACCGACGACCCTGCGATCGCATACCCAAGCGCCATGACAAACAGCGGCGCCAAAACGTGCCGATACCGCTCGCCCGTCCGGCTGGAGTGCGTTCCGTTCACCAGCATCGCCAGCGCACCCAGAACTCCCAGCACCGCGATAATCATCCCCACCCCTGTCGTGCTCAGGCCCGTCACCTGCTGCACCAGCGCCGGCGCCGAAAAGGTGTAGCCGTAATTCGCCAGCAGCACACAGAAGTACAGCCCGCCCAGCAGCCACACCCGCGGATCGCGAAACGCCCGCCCCACTCCATGGCTTCCATGCGCTGCCTCGCCTGGTTCGTCCTCGAGCTTGCGCACAATCCACGCCCGCTCCGCATCCGTCAGCCACGCCGCTTTCGCCGGACCGTCCGGCAGCCCCAGAAAAAACACCACGCTCATCAGCAAGGCCGGCACGCCTTCCAGCAGCAGCAGCCACTGCCATCCAGCCAGCCCGCCACGCCCATCCAGATGCAGCAGCCACCCGGCCAGCCCGCCCATCACCGTCGACGCCAGCGGATACGCAATGTAAAACCGGCTCACCGCCTTCGATCGCTCGCCCGCGGGAAACCACTGCGTCAGATAAAAAATCACCCCGGGGAAAAATCCCGCCTCCGCAATGCCCAGCAGCAGCCGCATCACGTAAAACTCGCCCGGGGTCCGCACAAAAATCATGGCCATCGACAGCAGACCCCAGGTCAGCATGATCCGCGCCAGCCAGCGCCGCGCCCCAAACCGCACCAGCAGCAGGTTCGACGGAATCTCGCACGCGGCGTAGCTCAGAAAGAAAAGCCCCGCGCCCAGCCCAAAAATCGTGGCTGAAAAATGGAGCTGCTTGTTCATCTGCAGCGCGGCAAAACTCACGTTCACGCGATCCATGTAAGCGATGCCGTACCCGACCCCGATCATCGGCAGCAGCCGCACGCTGGCCTTGCGCAGCGCCGAGCGGCCAATCGCCTCCTCCGTCAACGGAGGCACCACGGCCAGCCCCGAAGATTCGGGTTTTCGAACCGCCTGGGTTGTCTGCATAGAGAGCGCTGGAGTTGGCAGATGGTAGCACAGCGCGCCTGGACTGGTCTTCAGGACCAGCGCGTGAGAAGGCCCCCTGCTGACCGCTTCTTAGCCGACCGGCCTTTAGCTGACCGCCTCACCAGCCGACCGGTCCACCGCCGCGAGCTGCCCGCTACCGGCTACAGGCTACAGGCTACAGGCTGCCTTTAGCTTTTTTGATCTCTTCCGTCAGCGCAGGCACCACCTGAAACAAATCCCCCACCACCGCAACATCGGCGATCTCAAAAATCGGCGCTTCCGGATCCTTATTGATCGCCACAATCGTCCGCGCCCCCTTCATCCCCACAATGTGCTGGATCGCCCCGCTCACCCCCAGCGCGATATACAGCTTCGGCGCAACAGTCTGCCCCGACGACCCGATCTGCCGCTCCAGCGGCAGCCATCCGTTATCACAGATGGGACGCGACGCCGCCACTTCACCCCCCAGCACCGCCGCCAGATTCTCCGCCAGCGGCATATTCTTCTGCTCCTTGATCCCGCGCCCTACCGCGACGATGACTTCCGCCTGCGACAGATCGACCGTCTGCTTCGCCTCCTGAAACACCTCATGCGGGGTAACGCGCGCTGGCGTATTTGCCACAGCCGCGGTTACAGTCTCCACCGGCGCCGAACCCGCAGCAGCCTGGTCCCCGCGAAACGCCCCGATCTGGATCGTCGCCATCCACGGCGCATCCCCGCCAAACGAAACATCCGCCGCAAACTTCCCCTGAAACATCTGCCGCGTAAATCGCAGCCCGCCGCCCTCGTACTTGTACCCAGTCGCGTCCGAAATCAGCGTCCGATCCAGCGCCAGCGCCAGCCGCGGCGCAAAGTCCCGCACCTGATAAGTGTGCGGAAACAGCACCAGCTTTGGCTGCTTCTCCTCAATGAACGCCTTCAGCGCATGCACGTACGCGTCTGACGTGTACGCCGCCAGCGCCTCACCCTCCAGCGCATAGACCTTTGCGACCGCCTTGCCGGCGAGATCCTGGGCCAGGGCCGCGACGCCGCCGCCCGGCAGCACCACCTCCACCGACCAGCCGGTTTCCTTCGCGATGGCCTGCGCCCCGGCGATCGTTTCAAACGAGACGCGGTTCAGCTTCCCGCCGGGGCCCCCAGCGAGCTGGCTCGCTGGGGTGGCTTCCCTCTGCTCCGCCACTACCAGAATCATGTCCGCCATACACACGTTAGGGGAGCCGAAGCTCCCCTCAATCTCCTCGCATCAGCTAACGGCTACAGGCCACCGGCTACCGGCTGTCTCTCTCAGTATTCGTGAACCCGCCCGCGCCGCAAATACGTTCCGTAAATCCCGAACACCACGGCCACCACGCCCGTCAGCACGTTGTAATAGAACATCGGGTGTACCCAGCCTGGCGAATACTGCAAATCCTGCCCCGTCCAAACCAGCAGCAGCACCGCGAAGAACGCGAATTGCCCCGAGAGCACCTGGAAAACCAGTCCCCATTGCCGGCGCTTATCCAGGCTCTCCACCTGCGCCGGATTCAGGTTCCGTTCTTCCGCTGGGATGTTCAAGTTCGCCATCGTCCGTCCGTCTCCTTCGCATTTCTGCGCTCCATTATATCTACCCGCTACCGGCTCCAGGTTAATGGCTGGCGTTACAACACCCGCGCCTCGTTCCTCAGATACTCCACGATCTGCTTCGCCGCCTCGCCCGCCGGAGCCTGGATCTTCCGCGTCTTCTTCTGGCTTCCCGGCACATACAGCTTTTCGATTTTCTGCACGTGCTTTGAGAGCTTGCCCTCGACCTCCGCCCACGCCACTTTCCGCATCGGCTTCATCTTCGCCTGTTTGATGCCGATCAGCGTCGCGTACCGCAGCTTGTTGATGCCGCTCTGAATCGTCTGCACGGCCGGCATGGTCATTTCGATGTGCTGATAGTGCCCCGCCTCGAGCTCCCGCTTCAGCTTTAACCCCGCATCCGTCTTCTCAATCCCGATGATGATGGTCGCGTGCGGAATCCCCAGAATCTCCGCCAGCAGCACGCCCGTCTGCGCCGCGCCGAAGTCGTCGGACTGCAAACCCGTCACAATCAAGTCGAAATTCTCTCCCTCAATTGCCGCCGCCAGCGCCCTCGCCGTGTTCGCCGCATCCATCTGCGCAAAACGGTCGTCTTCCAGATGAATCGCCCGATCCGCGCCCTTGGCCAGCGCCTCCCGCAGCACCTGCTGCGATCGCGCCGGTCCCGCTGTGATCACCGCGACTTCTCCGCCGTGCTTTTCCTTCTGGCGCAGCGCCTCTTCCAGCGCGTAGGCATCCGGCTCGTTCGTCTCCCACGAGACGTCGTCCCGAATCCACGTTCCCGACTCGTTCAGCCGCAGCGGCGCGTCCTTCTGCGGAACCTGCTTGATGCAAACCAGAATCTTCATCGCGAAGGCAAAGTATAACGGACCCTTCGCGTGCCAGGCCACCAGCGCCGCCCGTCCTCAAGACAAATTACGCAACGAGATTTGGTACGATCCTCGTGTTCTCGCGCCCTGGTCTCGCGAAACCGCTCGCGCCAGCAGCGCTGTTCCCGCGTTTTCACGAAGGAATTCCGATGAGTGCCATCCGTCTTTGGGCCGTTCACCCCACGCTGCGCGCCACCGATATCCGCAAGCTCGCCGAATGGTACCGCGACTTCCTGGGCTTCGAAATTCGCCTGCTTTGGGGCGATCCGGTCACCCACGGCGTCATCCGCCGCGACGAGGTGCGCCTCGGCATCGCCGTCCGCGATGCGAACTTCGGCCCTGTCAGCGCTTATCTCATGCTCGACGGCGTCGACCAGCTCTATGCGGAGTTTCTCGCCCGCAATGTCACCCCGAATCGCCCGCCCGAGGTGACGGATTACCGCATGAAAGACTTCGACCTCACCGATCCCGAAGGCAATCGCCTCTGCTTCGGCGAGCCCATCGAGACCGCAGAACCCGGCTCGACAGACCGCGGGCGATGATCAGATCCGATTCGCGGCGCAGGGCTATCCGAAACATTCCCTGGAGATCCGCGACATCAACCCGCTGGCGAAAGCGTAAACGGTACTTCCGTGTTGGAGGACCGTCGATTCTCCTTGCCTTACGCTTCGCAAAACCCCATTCTTGAAATAAGGAAAGCTTTGTCCGCATGGCGCGAGCAGAGCTTTTTTCTTTGCGGCCCAGGCCGCGAATTACATCGCTCTTTGAGATTGCCAGCTGTTCCTTCGGACCCGCACACACGCTTCCGCCCCGCCCGAAACTTCGCTCCGGCCTCGGCAAAGCCTTGTATTTTCTATTAATTAGCGACAGGCCCTTGCCGAACTAACCTGTTTTCAAACGCTTGCGCAAACGCGACTCCGCAAGTTCCGTCTTTGCCACACATGCGCAAAACCAAAGGGGTAGGGGTCAGGCACCAGCGCCTGTCATGACCGCGTCGCAGCCGCAGCCTGCTGATATTCCTCGTAAGGACCTTTGAAGTCCTCGACAGCGCCGTGCTCGAAATGCCAGATGCGCGTCGCGACCTCGTCGATGAGGTCGTGGTCGTGCGTGACCAGCAGCACTGTTCCTTCGTAGCGCTGCAGAGCGATATTCAGCGCGTTAATAGCTTCGAGGTCAAGGTGGTTGGTCGGCTCGTCGAGGATCAGCAGGTTGGGTTTCTGCAGCATGAGCTTGCAGAACAGAAGCCGCGCTGCTTCGCCACCGGAAAGCGCATCCGTGGGCTTGAGTCCTTCTTCGCCGCGGAAAAGCATCTGGCCGAGAATGCCGCGAATGTCTTCGGTCGTGGCTTTGGCGTCGAACTGGCGCAGCCAGTCCAGAACCGTCGTGCCAGGTTCGATGACGCCGGTGTTGTCCTGCGGAAAGTAGCCGATCTGCACTTCGTGGCCCCATTTCGCGTTGCCGGCGTCGAGGACGAAGTCTTTTTCGGCGTAGTCGCGCTGGTTGGCCAGCAGCGACTTCAGCATCGTGGTCTTGCCCTGCGCGTTGCGGCCCATCAGTCCGATCTTTTCGCCGCGCATGATGCCGGCGCTGAAGCCATCGACGACCGTGAGGTCGCCGTAGGCTTTCCGCAGGCCTTCGATTTCAAGAACGTATTTGCCGGAAGGACGGTTCTGGTCGAAGCGGATGTAAGGGCGCGCAATGTTCGAGCGCGCCAGCTCGGTGGTTTGTAGCCGTTCCACTTCCTTCTTGCGGCTGGTCACCTGCGAAGAGCGGGTTCCAGCGGAGAAGCGCGCGATGAATTCGTTCAGCTGCGCGATTTTCTTTTCGCGCTGGACGTTTTCCGACTCAAGCCGCGAGCGAATCTGCGTCTTGGCCAGCACCATGTCGTCGTAGCCGCCTGTGTACGTGATGATCGTCTGGTAATCGATGTCGGCGATGTGAGTGCAGACGCTGTTCAGAAAGTGGCGATCGTGCGAAATGGTGATCAGCGTGCCTTCGAAGCGGGTCAGAAAATCCTGCAGCCAGTGGATCGAGTCGAGATCGAGATAGTTGGTCGGCTCGTCGAGCAGCAGCGCCTGCGGTTTGCCAAACAGCGCCTGCGCCAGCAGCACGCGGACTTTCTGGCCGCCTTGCAGCTCCGACATTTTGCGCTCGTGGAGCTCATCGGGAATGTCGAGTCCCTGCAGCAGGACAGCGGCGTCAGCTTCGGCCGTGTAGCCGTCTTCTTCGCCGACGATGCTTTCCAGTTCAGCCAGCCGCATGCCGTCGTCATCGGTCAGATCGGGCTTCGAGAAGATGTGCTCGCGCTCGTCGAGCGCCGACCAAAGGCCTCTGTTGCCCATGATGACTGTGTCGATGACGCGATAGGCGTCAAAGGCGAACTGGTCCTGGCGCAGGACCGAAAGCTTGCGCGGGCGGACGACGTTGCCCTTCTGCGGGTCGAGGTCGCCGGAAAGGATCTTCATGAACGTGGTCTTGCCGGAGCCGTTCGGTCCGGTAAGGCCGTAGCGTCGGCCAGACGTGAAGGTGGTCGAGACTTCTTCGAACAGAACTTTAGCGCCGTAGCGCATGGTGATATTGCTAACGGAGATCATGCATCTCTCAGGAATTGGGGATACTTCTATCTTATTCGATGCGCGACTCGAAAGTTGCGCGCAGGTCTTCGGGACGGAAAGAGAAGCGATGGCTCCTTCTGATACAAAGGTCCCGAAGCGGAAAGGGGTTGCGACCTCGATGCTGCGAAACCTGGCCGTACTGGCGACTGTACTCACAGCGCAAAGCTTCGTCCTGCTGCATGCCGCGGACTGTGCCGCGCTGCAACATCTCACGCTGCAGGACACCACCATCACCATGGCTGAGCCGGTAACGTCGGGAACGCTGGCCATTCCAGGCATCGCGCCGCTCGAGCATTTGCCCGCGTTCTGCCGCGTTGCCGGCGTGCTGCGTCCGACCAGCGACTCTGCAATCCACTTCGAGGTCTGGCTGCCGAATCAGGATTGGAACGGCCGCCTTCTCGGCGCAGGCAACGGCGGATTCGCCGGTTCCATCGGCGTGCGCCAGATGGGCGGTTATCTCATGCGCGGCTTTGCCGTCGCCGGTTCTGACGCCGGTCATCGCGCGGAAGCAGGCGATGCCAGCTGGGCTTTCGGCCATCCCGAAAAAGTGAAGGATTTCGGGTGGCGCGCAGTGCATCTCACCGCCGAGACTGCGAAGCAAATCATCCTGGCTTACTACGGCAAGCCCCAGTCGAAAGCCTATTTCGACGCCTGTTCCGTTGGCGGCCGCGAGGCGCTGATGGAGGCGCAGAGATTTCCCGAAGATTACGACGGCATTCTCGCCGGCGCACCCGCCAACTATTGGTCGCACCTGTTGGGCGCGGGTCTTGCCGCCACACAAGCCCTCACCAGCGATCCACGAGCGTACATTTCTGACCTGAAACTGCCGGCCATTCAAAAAGCCTCGCTCGCCGCCTGCGATGCTCTCGACGGCGTGAAAGACGGCATCATCGCCGATCCGGCGAAATGCCATTTCGATCCCGCGGTACTTCTCTGTACCGGCGAGGAATCGACCGATTGCCTCACCCAGCCGCAGATCGATGCGCTCAGGAGCATTTATGCCGGCGCGAAAGACAGCCACGGCGCGACGTTATTTCCAGGCCTGACCATGGGCGATGAAACAGGCTGGGGCATTTGGGTCATCGGCGGCGATCCGGGAGCTTCAGCCGCCGCGCAATACGCACAGAACGACTTCCGCTACATGGTGACCGGCGATCCCAGATGGAACGCGCTCACCGCCGATCTGGAGACTTCCGTGGAGCAATCGACCCGGAAGACCGCAGCCGATCTCGATTCCACCGATCCCGACCTGAGCCGCTTCGCCGCGCGCGGCGGCAAACTGATCGTCTATCACGGGTGGAATGACCCTGCCATCTCGCCGTGGAACACCATCGCTTACTACCAGAGCGTGCAGCGGCAGATGGGCGCCGGAAAAGTTGATTCATTCGCCCGACTTTATATGGCTCCAGGCGTCGAGCACTGCACCGAAGGTCCAGGTCCCAGCGCTTTCGGACAGCTAGGGATCCCAACCGCCAAAGGTTCGAAGTTCGGGCTCTTCGACGCGCTGGAAGATTGGGTCGAAAAAGATGCTCCGCCAGCGGATATCGTTGCCACGAAGTACGCGCAGGAAAACGGCACCCGGAAGGCGGTCATGACCAGGCCGCTTTGCCCGTATCCCAAAGTAGCGCAGTACAACGGATCCGGCGATCCCAACGATGCCGCCAGTTTCGTTTGCGCCAGCCCCTGATTAGGTTAGGCCTTGCCCAGCGAATTGATGTCGCGAATCTCCAGGATGTGTTTCGGATAGCCCTGCGTCACGCACCGGATCATCGCGCGGCCCACGTTCTCGAGCGTGCTCACCTGGTTCGGCGCCACTGCGCGCACGATCGGAAACAGCCATCCCAGCGCCTTGTAGAGCCCAGGAAGATTCTTCTGTCCGGGCATGGCCCGCATAAATCCAGGTCGGAAGTTGTAGGCCGCGCGGAACCCGCAACGCGCGAGGGCATTTTCGGTTCGACCCTTCACGCGCGCCCACATCACGCGGCCTTTCTCTGAGCTGTCAGTCATGGCGCCGGAAACATACACGAAGACCATCGCCGGATTCAGATTCGCCAGCGTCTGGGCAAAATGCAGCGTGAGGTCGTAGGTGAGCCGCGTGTACTCCGCTTCGTTCTTGCCCACAGAACTCACTCCCGCGCAAAAGAAGCACCCATCGTAGCCTTTGAGCTGATCCGCCACTGCGCCCAGATTCATAAAATCCGGGACGATGCATTCCTTCAGTTTCGGAAAAGAACCGCCATACGGCCTGCGGCTGACCAGCAGTACCTCGTTGACCGCTGGGTTCCCGAGGCACTCGAGCATGACGCCTTCGCCGACCATGCCGGTGGCGCCGGTGATGATGACTTTCAACTCTGCGCCTGCACTTTCCGGCTGTCCTTCAGCAGACCCAGCCGCACCAGGCTTTCCGCCGTCGCGGCGATGGCATCCTCTCGCGAACGCGGCTCCCAACCCAGCAGCTTCCTGGCATGTTCGTTGGTCGCGTTCTTGCGCTTGCCCAACTCCGGGATGATCTGCCTGACCGCGGGATCGCGCAACGCGGCCAGGCGGACCACAAAGTTCGGAAGCTGCCAGGTGGGCACGCGCTTCGCCCAAACGCCCATGCGGCTTTTCAGCACCTTTGCCATGTCCTGGATCGACATGAAATCGCCGGAGACCGCGAGAAAGCGCTCGCCCACAGCGGCGGGATGAGTCATCGCGCGCAGGTGCAGATCGGCAACGTCGCGCACATCGACCACTCCGAAATAGAGCTTCGGACAACCGGGCATCGCGCCATCCATCATCCGCTGCACCACCAGAATCGAGGTCGAATAATCCGCTCCGAGCACCGGCCCAAAAACTCCCACCGGATTGACGACGGTGAGTTCGAGCCCGCCGCGTTCCCGGCCCATGAAATTCCACGCCTCGTGTTCGGCGAGAGTTTTCGACTTGGCGTAGGGCTGCAGACCTTTGGCCCTGGGGTTGGTCCAGTTCATCTCAGTGAACGGCGCAGTTTGGGGCCTCTGCCCATAGCCGATCGCGGCAAACGACGAGGTCATCACCACGCGCCTCGCGCCCGCATCACGCGCGGCACGCAGCACGCGCAACGTTCCCTCTCGCGCCGGAGTGATCAGCTCGTTCTCGTCTTTGGGCACGGTCGCGGGAAATGGCGACGCAACGTGCAGGACGTACTCGCAACCCTTCGCCGCTTCCGGCCAGCCCGCATCCTTCTCCAGATCGGCTTCGACAAACGACAGGCGATTGCCGGGCTCCGCGCCGCCCACCTTCAGCATCGCGCGCACGTCCGCTTCGCGCGACAGCGAACGCACCGTGGTCCGCACCTGATGCCCGCCGGCGAGCAATTGGAGGATGCAATGACTCCCGATGAACCCCGATCCTCCTGTGACCAGCACCGTGCTCATCGCCGTTCGCTTTTCCTCATCGTGGTTGTCCTTCGAGGATTATCTATCGTCCGGGCGAAATCCAGTGTGTGCTATTAACCCGGCAAGTGCCGCCGTTCATCACAATACGCCGCATCCGGCCGGCTTTTCGTTGTAATTTGAATTCTTCATCCCCGGAAGGAATCGCGCGATGAACGATCTCCTGTACGCCCTTCGCATCATGCGGAAAGCCCCGCTGTTCACGGCCGCAGTCGTGCTCACCATCGCACTCGCCATCGGCGCGAACATCACCATTTTCAGCATCGTGAATGCGGTGTTGCTGCGGCCGCTGCCTTTCCGGGATCCGGCCACGCTGGTTCAGGTCGCCGAGAAAAACGACAATCTGCATCTGCCCATTTGGGGATCGTCGGTGCTCAACTTCCTCGACTGGCGCCCAGAACCACAGCTTCCGGCAGATCGGTGCGCTTGGCTACAACAACTACACGCTCACCGGCACGGGGGACGCAGAACAATTTTCCGGCAACCCGATCAGTCCCGCCCTGACACGGGTCCTCGGCTCGAGCGTCTTCTTTTTTCTCGCATCGCTGTTGTACATTGGCAGACACTGACCTTTCCGGAGTTTCCCTGATGCCGAACAGCCGTACTCTGCTCTCCTCCGCTCTTGCCGTCGCGTGCCTTGCGCTCTCAGCCGCCGCTCTCCACGCGCAATCGCAATCATCCGATCCTGAAGACAAATACATCTGGCTGGAAGACGCGAACGGCCCACGCGCCATGGACTGGGTGAAGGCGGAAAATGCGCGCTCTGCGAAGATTCTCGAGGCCGATCCGCGCTTCGCCACCTGGCAGGAAGAGGCGCTCAAAGTCTCAGAGGACCCCAACCGCCTGCCCATGCCCGACCTCCGCGGCAACGACGTTTACAACTTCTGGAACGATGAGAAGAACGTGCGTGGCCTGCTGCGCAAAACCACGATTGCCGACTATGCCAATCCGAATCCGCACTGGCAAACCGTCCTCGACATCGATGCGCTCGGCAAGGCGGAAAACCAGAGCTGGGTTTTTCACGGCGCGTCCTGCCTCTATCCTGACGACGAGTATTGCGTGTTCGATCTTTCCGTGGGCGGCGAAGACGCATCTACATCCCGCGAGTTCGACCTGAAATCCGGCAAGTTCGTCGATGGCGGCTTTGTGTCGCCTCACAGCAAGCAGAACCTGAGCTGGGAAGACAAGGACACGGTGCTGATCGAGCGTGACTGGGGCGCCGGCACCATGACCAAGTCCGGCTATCCGTTCGTCGTCAAAGAATGGAAGCGCGGCACTCCGCTCGACAGTGCAAAAGAAGTTTTCCGCGGCGAACCCGACGATATCCGCGCCTTCGGCGCCGTGGATCACGATGCCCAGGGCGACCAGGTTACGTTTTTCGCCCGTGGCGTTTCGTTTTTCGAAACGCGTTGGTGGATCAAGACCGCGAGCGGCCTGAAGGAGCTCGCCATTCCCCCAAAAGCAAATCCTGCCGGGCTGCTCGACGGTCGCATGTTGATCGATATCCGCCAGGACTGGACGCCGACGCCGGGCGTGCCGGGGTTTACCCAGGGTTCGCTGCTGGCGGTCCGGCTGGCCGATGTGATGCGCGACCCCGCGCACCTGCATCCCACGGTGGTTTTCTCGCCCACCGCCGACGAGTTCCTCGACGGTTACGCCACCACGCGCTCCCGGCTGGTCATCGTGACGCTCAAGCATGTTCTCGGCCAGGCTTACGTCTACACACCGGTGGGCAAGACGGGCTGGACGCGCAAGGCGCTGGACGTACCGGAGAACAGCGCCATCAGTATCGTGACCGCGAGCGACACCAGCGAAGCTTTCTTCCTCAGGTCGGAAAGCTTCCTGACTCCACCCTCGCTCCTCTCCGGCGACGCGGCCAAAGGGCAACTGACGGTCGCCCGCTCCGAGCCTCCTCTCTTCGATGGCTCGCAGGACACCGTCGAACAGCTCTACGCGACCTCGAAGGACGGCACCAAAGTCCCCTACTTCGTCGTCCACCGCAAAGATATGGTGCTCAACGGGCAGAATCCGACGCTGCTGAACGCTTACGGCGGCTTTGAAATCTCCTCGACGCCGAGCTACCAGGCCGTGCGCGGCAAGCTCTGGATCGAAAAGGGCGGCGTGTTTGTTCTGGCCAACATTCGCGGCGGCGGCGAGTTCGGCCCCGCGTGCCACGAAGCCGGGCTCAAGACGCATCGCCAGCGCATCTACGACGACTTCGCGGCCGTCGCCGAAGATCTCATCGCGCGCAAAATCACCTCGCCGCGTCACCTCGGCATCGTGGGCGGATCCAACGGCGGCCTGCTGATGGGCGTGGAGATGACGCAGCATCCCGACCTCTGGCACGCGATCGTCATCCAGGTTCCGCTGCTGGATATGCTTCGCTTCGAGCAGATCGCCGCGGGCGCCAGCTGGGTAGGCGAGTACGGCTCAGTCACCGTGCCCGAGGAGCGCGCCTTCCTCGCTTCGATCTCGCCGTACAACCAGCTCAAGTCCGACGTGAAGTACCCGGAGCCGCTCATCTTCACCACCACGCGCGACGATCGCGTGGGCCCGCAGCACGCGCGCAAGTTCGCCGCGAAAATGGAGGAGTACCACGAGCCTTTCCTCTACGACGAAATCACGGAAGGCGGTCACGGCGCCGGCGCGGATCTGAAGCAGCAGGCCCGCACCCAGTCGGAGATGTATGTCTATCTGGCGGAGAAGCTGATGGATCCCAACGCGTCACCGCAGTAACACGCGACCAACAAGCTGTTCGGGCCTGAGATTTGCGTCGCTCATTGCATCCTTATCTGATGCAGAGCGCCGTTGCTGCACGCCAATGAACGCATAAGCCGCGCGTATAAGTGATGGC
>JBEKIN010000112.1:0-12444 GCA_050011735.1 Acidobacteriaceae bacterium
AGCCCATCTGGTCCACCGCCGACGACTGGAGCGCTTCGGCTCCCTTCATCGACCGCTATCAAATCACCGGCGGCTCGCACGTCCCCATCATCCTCGAAGAAATCAACTGGTGGCCCATCGTCTACCCCATCAAGTGCCGCAGCCTCATCGCCCAGGATGCGCAACTCACCGGCCCCGTCAAACTCCAGCTCAACATCTGCGCCGCCGCTCCCAACGGCACGCAGCCGGATCCCGACCACCCCGGCCGCTATCGGCAATATCAGTGGATCGCCAGCGCCGAGGCCGCTGACCTGGCCCACATCGCCCGCCACGCTTCCTTCGGCAATCGCGACCTCAAAAGCAATCTCATGGACTGGGGTTTCGCCGACGCCGTCCTCGCTCTCGGCCCCACCCAGCAGATCCTCTATGCAGGCATTCGCGAGCTGCTCATCCAGTCTCTCCAGTCCGCCGGCGTCGACCTCTCCACCGCCAGCCCGCAGGACTCCGGCCCCGAATACTTCTTCATCACCCACTCGCTCGGCAGCTATCTCGCGCTCGCCACGCTTGATTCCGACTGGCTCGGTGCGAAGGGCGCCGAGCTTCCCCAGTTCGCTGAGGACGACCAACAGAAGCGCGCCGCCAACTACTTCTCCGCCCACACCGCGGGATTCTATTTCCTCGCCAACCAGATCGAGCTTCTCGAGCTGGCCCGTGTCGCTCCTCCCGATCCGCAGTCCACCCCGCCGTGCCCCACCGACACAACTTCGACAGACGCAGCTGCCGCACCAACACCAGCGGCCTCAACCGCGACCACACAACCCGGACCAGCCGCTCCTGCTTCCATTTCCCACTGGCAATGCCAGCGCCAGATCTACCTCCAGCAGCGTTCCTCCGCATCCGCCAAACCGCAAATCATCGCGTGGAGCGATCCCAACGACCTGCTCTCCTGGTATGTCCCCGCCATCGCAGGCGTGCGTGTCGTGAATCTCTCCGTCCGCAACGCCGCCTTCCGCATCCCGCCGTTCCTCGTCTCCCCCACTGGAGCCCACGCCAACTACGCCGAGAACCGCAAAATCCTGAGCGTCATCTTCAAGCCGGCCTCGTGATACGCCCGAGCCACACCCGCCCGGCGCCGGAACCGCCGGCCCCCTTGCGTTCCACAGCGTCCAGCAAAACCAAATTTGTCAGATCCTCAGCCGCGGCTCTTCGCCCGTGCAAACGCCCACCGGCCGCCTCCACCACAACCCAGCCCCGCCCCTACCGCGAAGCCTCAACCGGTTTCAAAACCCAAAGCCCATACCCATAGTTTTCCTTGCCCGGCGACACCTCCAGCTGATACTGCGCAACGATGTCCTCGCACACCGGACGACGCAGGCTCTCCGCATGCACCGCCTTCCCGAAGTAAGGAAAGTCGAACCAGCTGGTGATCTCGTGCCTCTCCGCCGCAACATCGATCTGGCAGAGGCTCTCAAAGTGATCCGGCAGCAGCAGCGCCTCTTCTGGATGGTCGCGAATCTCCGCGAGTTTCTCCTCAATCGCAGCCACCGTATTCGCATTCTCGAATCCCTCGAAGCGCCCGTAATCCACCCGCCCCGACAAGTCGCTTCCATACCCGTTCGGCCTGTAGCCAAACGGTGCCAGAAACCTCCCCTGCCACGACGGATAGAGGCTCGCGGCGAAATCGGCTTTCTCCGCCGCCGCCGCAAGATCGGGCGCGCCCGCAACCATCGCCTCGAGCTTTACCTTGTGTGCGCGCCTGTGCAGCACGTCATCGAGTTTCAGCCGTGACGCGATGAACAGTCTGCTGATCCTCGCCGCGCTGCCGCTTTCCCCGACCCGATCGACGCTCGCCCTTTCCACCAGCGACAGAAAACCCATCGCCCAGCCAACCGCCGGCAGCAGGATCATGAAGACAACGAACCCCACCTTGTACCACTTCCACGCAACCCGGTAGTGAGAAACATAGAACATGCTCGTCAGGAAGATCGCCTCTCCGTTCAGCACAAGATGCGAGGGATCGCATCGTCCCAGAGCCGCCGCCACCATCGGGATCGAGAAGGCGATCGGCCCGATCGTATTGTCCTCGACGCCCGCTGACATGAACCGCCGCACCACATAACACGCGCAAACGAAGATCGCCGCAAAGAACAACAGAATGCCCGGAGCGAAGCAGATCGGGAAACTGTCCGCTCCACTTCCTGAAGCTCGCATCGTGTCCAGCAGATGAAGCCGCAGCGCCGCCCCCATCGCGATCCCCAGAGCCGCCAGCAAGCCCGCAAACGCCAGCAGCGATCCCCCGCTCCGCTTCGGTGAAGAAAGCAGGAACACACACGCGCAGGCAAACGCATGCGCCATCGCAATCTCCGGAGAAATCAAAAACAGTACAGCGGTGAACGCAACCGCCAAAAGCGCCCCATACATCCGCGCCCCCGCGCCCCTCCCCTTCAGAACCTTATCGACCACCAGGATCAGGAACAGTGGCCCCGCATACCGCACCGGCGAGTACCGCGCCGCCATCAGGAAAACAGCCGGACAACCCGTCGCGCCGCAGAACAAAAGAAAAACTGTGTTCTTCGATTCCGTCGGATAATCGACCATGTTGATGACTTTGTAGAGCAGCCAAATCCCCAAAAGACAATTCAGGATCCAGAAGAGGTAATAAGCCTGCACAAACCCCATCGGGAGCAGCCGATGCAGCAGCAGTGGCCCGTATAGCAGTCCCGCTCCAAACGGCCATTCAAAGTCCACATACGGAATCTTCCCCTGCGACAGCAGCCACGTCCGGTCGATTCCATACGACGACTCGCCGAACCCGCCAAACCGCCCGCCCAACCCATCCATCGTCAGGCAGCCCAACAGAACCAAAATCAGCACCACAAAAAAAGCCTTCCGGGTGACCGGCGGCGAATCCCCCTTCGCGCGCAGTTCCAGATTGAGCCCTCGCGTCCATATCGCCCCAATCGCCGCCAGCACCAGCAAAAGAACAACGCCGGCCCGGTTGTTGTAGCCAAACAGATACGAGTCCGACGTCGAGGGAGCTTGTGGGATCAGATACGGCGCGTAGAACACAACAGCCAGACTGCAAACCACGTAAGCGGCCAACAACCGCCCGTCGACACCCCGTGCTTTTTCGTCCATCGGCTCCCCCCGATGCGAATCGATGCGCAAAACGCCCCATCGATCCCAGTCTTGCCGTTTCTCCGCTCCGCGGCGCGCCAGGCAGCGGCCATCTCAGCGCCCAAACGCAGAGGGCAGCGTGGGCGCAAAAATCCGGCCAAGAACCGGAATGTTGATGTAGAGAAGAGCGATAATCGACGCCGACAGAAGCGCCGCTTCGTTCATCAGCAGTGGCTCCCGATACAGCTTCTCGGGGTTCTGCGCTGCGCTGTTCGACCGGAACGCAAGCTCGAAATACGTCGCCATCAGCATAGCCACCAGCGGGAAAACCAGAATCAGCTCGATCCGGTACCGCATGATGAAAGCGCCAAAAAACAGCATCCCCGCAGCCGCATAGAAGGTCACCGAGGTCAGCAGCGACACTTCCGTATACTCCCTGAATGATTTGCGGTAGGCCCCGGCTGTCTGCGGGTCGCCTATCTCGCGGTACTCGCTGAATCGCTTCAGCGCCATCAGATAGCACCCCCCCATCCAGTAGCAAATCAGCAGAGAAACCGGCGGTACCAACACCGCCGTGACCATATACCAGCCCAGCAGCATGCGCAGCGGATTGTTCACCGACTCGGAAAGCACGTCGAGATACACCTTGTCTTTCGTCCGCACCGGAGGGATGTTATACACGCACCCCATCACCCAAAGCGCACCCGCCGCCCACGCAAACGGCCGCGAGATGGTCAGCGCCACCGCCATCCCCGCAACCATCATCAGAATCCATTGCGCGTAGGCAATCGGCACATTGACCAGACCCCGCACCGTCGGCCGGTTCTGCTTCCTGGGATGCAGCCGGTCGAACGGCGCATCCAGCACCTCGTTCAGCACGTAATTGCTGCAGGCGATCAGGGTCGTCGCTACAAGACCAACCAGAATGTTCCGGTCCAGCGGCCACCACAGCAAAGGCGTCCGCAGGATGCTTAATGGAACAACAATCCCAGGAATAACAAAGATGTTTTTGATGGAATGATCCAGCCGCATAACTTGCAGGTGCGCCCTGAGGCGAGCCGCAAAGGTGGGATCGACGACCGAGATATCAGGACGATTGCCTATGTGTGCAGACATCTGCGTAGTACCAGCTCTCTGTCTGACCAGCAGGTTATTCACCTATATTAGCGCATGATAGGTCATTCGCTCTGTGAGAACTGAGGCGGGACCCCTTTCTCTAAAGCGACGCCGTACTCTGCCCAAGTCATCCGAATGTGGAAAACTTGTCAGGCTTTTCGCTTACGGTACCAAAGTGTTGTCCCTGATTCCACACCCATTTCCGCGCCAATAACCTCACAGCCGCGCATCAAAAGGCCACGGAAAACCCCCGGGTTCCCCACAACCTGGCCTGAGCGAGCGGAGCGAGTCGAACGGCTCTGCCCGGTGTTGGCAGATGTGGGATGCCACGACCCTGTCCCAGCCGGGTGCCCCACAACCTGGCCTGAGCGAGCGGAGCGAGTCGAACGGCTCTGCCCGGTGTTGGCAGATGTGGAATGCCACGACCCTGTCCCAGCCGCGACCCAGCCGCGCCCAAATTTCGTAAAAACCTCCCAAACCCCCAAATGTGGAAAACTTGTCAAGAGGGACCCCAAAAATCCAAAGTAATGACCCCTCATAACATGCCACTTACACCCTTATACCCTCAAAGAGATTTGGCCGATTTATGCTCTCAACCTGATATTCTGAACTTATAGAGTAGAAAAAGAAAAAAGCTCCGCCCAACCCGGCGGAGCTTCTCCTCTTAGCGAGCGGTTTGAGGGGCTTGCTGCGGCCCATGTCTCGATCTCCGGACATGGGTTCACAGCAAGCCCCTCTCTTTTTCCCGCCCACACCAGCTACCGGCTACAGGCTACTGGCTACCGGCTGCTTTTACTGAGCCCTGTGCCCTGAGCCCTTCTCAAGAGGTCACCCATGTCAGATACAACCGCCAACCCCATCCCATCCACACCCAGCGAAACCGACACCAACGTCGCCTACTACTGTCGCTACCTCACCACCAAAGGCGAACAGTGCCGCCAGATCGCCCTCAACGGCCGCAACTTCTGTTTCGCCCACCGCGACCCCGAACCCGACTTCGGCTGCCGCAAAATCAAAGTTCCCATCCTCGAAGACAGCGCCTCCATCCAGCTCATGCTCACCAAAATTCTTCACGGCCTCCTCAACGATCATTTCCCCGTCGCCGTCGCCAGCAAGGCCATCTACTGCTGCCAGGTCGCCGCCTCCACCATCGCGCGCCCCGTCGCCTACCGCCCTAAACTCGGCGAGAAACTCCCTGCCGAACCTCTCGCCGTCATGGAGATCTACAAGGACCAGCAGGGCAACCTCATGGGTCCTCTCGAGGAATACCATCTCCCTCCCGCTCCCGAGCCGGACTCCGCCCGAGCCAAAGCCCGCGCCGAATGGAACCCATGCGTCGTCCACCACAACTGGTGCCCCGGCCCCAACGCCCCCTATAAGTGCGCCGACTGCCAACGCGTCGCCCAGCTCTGTTCCGAACCGCCAAAGCAAGAAGAACCATCCGCCGTTGCATCCGCCCCGGAGCCCAGCAAGCTTTCCCCCACCCCAGATCCCGCTGCTCAGTGCCCGGCGCCGGATTTTCCCTCTCCCGCCGACACCAAACGCTGTTCTGTAACCTGTAACCCGTACCCTGTACCCTCTCCTGAGCCCTGTTCTGAACTAGTCGAACTCACCGCCGCCGCCGAACGCTGTTCTGTAACCTGTACCCTGTACCCTGCACCCTCTCCCGCCGTTGTCGATTCAGTAACCCACTCTACCTATCTCATTCCAAACGACAAAAAACTGGCCCCCCAGGGGGGCACCCCCCATTCCCAAAACAAAAGTACCCAAAAACCCCACTCAACCAGCTCCCAGCCACTTCCGCTTCTCACCCTCGACGAACGCTCGACCCGCTATTTTGCAAACGCTACCGAGGTTGCCCTGAGCGAGGTCGCCTCAAGCGACCGAGTCGAACGGGCCTCGGCCGAATCCGAGATTCCGCGTACCCCGAACGCCGACCTGTACCCTGTACCCTGCACCCTGTACCCTGCCTTCATTTCTTCTCCCCAGAAGCAAACTCTGTCCACGGGCCGGCTTTCATGTCGCGGAGAATCGGCGCTTGCCAGGAATATTCAGGATGGGCAGCGAGAAACGGCTTCGCGAGGAAGTCTTCGCCACAGGGATGGCCGGCGTGCGCAATCATCGTCATCTTCTCTGCCAGGTCGCTTGAAGTGACTTTGCCCTGCACCGCGCCGAAGGGATTGTACGGACCCATGTCCCACTGGGGCACGCCTTCCTTCGCCGTGTCCACGTGGCCGCACAGGGTGCGCTGGTCGGCGGTGTGCTGGTGGGTGAAGACGTCCTCGTGGTCGCCGAGAAACTGCTCGGCGAGGGTGACGTCGATCTGGCCCTTGCTGGCCTTCATCTCCTCTTCCCATCGAACATGACGAGCATTCGCCGAAGCGGAAAGGTCGTTCGCATTCCAGCCGTCGGTTTCATCCTTAATAAGGGAAGGGTCACGGGGGAAGTTGGAGCTGACGTAGTAGCCGTCTTTGGTGTGCCACATGGGTGTGTGCTTAAGGCCGAGCTCGAGGTAGGCAATTTCGCCGGTTTTGCGATCGCCGATGAGCCAGTCGTTGGCATAGCCGCCGTTGTCGCCTTCGATCATGGTGGCGGCATAGTTGTCGATCGAGTCGGCGTACTGCAGGGCTTTGCGGGAACGCACGAATTCGGGGATGCCGTTGGGGTTCCAGCCTTCAAAGCGGCTGATGGTGGTTTCGGTGATCATGATGCCGGCGTCGTTGAGGCCGAAGTCGTCGTTGGAGGTGATCATGCCGGGAACGCCGTCCTGCAGAATGCGATGGCCGTGGGTGGGCTTAACGTCGAACATGATGGTCCAGCGGGAGCCTTCGGCATACGACGACCAGTTGTTGTGAGCGATGACGATCTTGCCGTCTTTGGTGTAGCTGCCGGTGGCGATGAAGGCCGAGCAGTTGCCGGGAGCGTGGATGCTGGGTGCGTTGAGAGCGTGGGTCTGCTTGTCGAGCCAGGGAACGTAGTACTCGGCCAGTTCCATCGTCCCGTTGAGCGCAACGATGTCCCAGACGTCGACCTTGATGCCCCGAGCCTGGGCTCCTTCGGCAATGCCTTTGAGTTCCGCCTGGTATTCCTCGCTGATGTGCGGCCAGAACATTTTCTGCCCAGCGTCACGGAAGAATTGCCAGTCGCGTTTGGTGGTGTGGACGTCTTCGACCTTGTAGACGTGCAGAGCGTCGGCAATTTCGGGGCCGAGAATGTAGCCGTGCTGGAAGCCGATTGCCTCAGGACCACCTTCGAGGTGCACGTAGGTCCATCCGCCGCGCTGGAAGGTGTAAGCGCCGACGATGCGGGGGTCTTTGGTGCCGGGGATGGTGCCGGGGTTGGCGGCGAAGGTGGGGAGGGTGGCGAGAATCAGGACCGCGGCGGTTACGAATACACGGACGGGAAGACGCATGGGTGGGGCTTCTCCTCGGGGGTGCTGGGGGAATAAGGAGAACGATACAACAAGCCGTGATGCTCCCGTCTAGAGCTGGTCGATCTTCACGTTGCCGTCGCTGGTGCGGACGGAAAGCGAGGCGCCTCCACCGTTAAGCTTGCCGTGCAATTCGTGGCTGTCGCCTCCGCTGGACTGGTAGTGATCCAGGGTAAGGGGAAGGGCGCAGTCCACATGACCGTCGCTCGAGTGAACGTTGAGGTCGGCGGCGAAGTTCGAGGGCAGGTGAATGGCGACCGAGCCGTCGGAAGTCTGGATAGTTGAGGCTTCGGTGAGCTTCGTTCCCTGACGCAATCGGAGGTCGAGCGTGCCGTCACTGGTGTGCAGCGCGAGCGCGTGGAAGAGGCCGTCGACATTGAGACTGCCGTCGCTGGTGCGGGCTTCGAGTGCGCCCTGGGCATCGGTAATTTTGACGTGGCCGTCGCCGGACTTGATGTGCAGATCGCCGGAGAGGTGGTCGAGCGTAACGTTGCCGTCGCCGGTGGTCAGGCCCAACTGGCCCTCGAGCCCGGTCATCGTGATGTTGCCGTCGGAGGTTTTGGCCTGGAGCGTGAGCTGGGCCGGCGTCTCGACGGTCACTCGGGTCTGCTCCCGATGCCACACGATGTGCACACCGATGTGCGGCAGCTCTTTGAAGGTAAAGTGAACCTCGTCGCCGCTTTGGCCTTCTTCCAGGCGATAGTCGCTCAGTTTTTGCCCAACCAGTTCGACGTGGATTCGGACCTCGTGGCAGTCGCAGGGCCGAAAGTCGACGCTGGCGTCGGAGGTTTCGAAGTTCAGCGTGGGCTTGCCAGTGACTGGATACGTCTTCGACCAGGAGTGATCGGCATCCTGCGCAAGGGCCGCAAAGGAGGTGAACAGGGCGAGGGTGGCGGCTGCCAGGGCAATCTTCATCTTCATGGGAGGGTGATACGGAGAGGATGGGGGAAAGGTTCCGGGGAATTTGGGGTAGGGGGCAGACTGTGACAAGTGGATCGGGACCCAGCCAGGCAGGAAGTCGCCCGCCGCGTGAGTCATTTCGTCCATTTTCTGCGCATTCTCTAATGTGAGCGTGTTTTCAAGCGGGGAGGCATGCGTGGCAGCTATGAACGAATCGCTCGGGCCGTACACAGAAGCCGTCTTCCATGAGGTGCTTCCGGCGCCCCCACGCGAAAGCTGCCGGAGATTGAATCTGGATTCCGCAAGCGAGGAGATCCCTGGAATGCTTCCTGCCTCCGGCTCGCCCACGTCCGTTTCCGGGATTGCTGCGGTTCTTGCACAGAGCGACCTGTTTGCCTCCATCCCCGCCGAGGTGCTGACCCGGGTGGCGCAGGCCATGCAGGTTTCCACTCTGTCTCCCGGCCACCTGCTGATGAGCCAGGGCGAAGAATGTGACTCGCTCTATCTTCTGCTCCAGGGAACGCTGCTGCTGCTGTCGACTTCCGGCGGTCCGGAGTCCTCCAGCCTGTCCGGCTTCCACAAGCGTTTGGTGGCGGGAGCTGTGGTGGGTGAACCGGGACTGATCACGGGGCATCCGCGCTCGACCACGGTGGTGGCAGAAGAAGAAGCGATCGTCGCGGGCCTCGGGCGCGAGCCGTTCCTCGGGCTTTCTCGCGATTTTCCTGAATGCATGGCGCGCGTGACGGAGGCTCTGGAGCGGCGCCAGGAGAGCTACCAGCTGGAGGGCGCTGCCAATGGAAGCCCGCTGCTGCAATCCATGTCCGCTCCGCTGCGCGAAGCTCTGCTGGCCCGTCTCACCATCGAGCGGCTGGAGAGTGGGGCCACGCTGTTGCGTGAGGGGCAGACTGCAAACAAGCTGTATCTGGTGATTAGCGGCCGCCTGCGGGTGCTGCGAACGGCAGACGATATGCGCGAAACCAGCAGCCCCGAACCGGCTGCCTGCGGAGCGGCGATCGCCGAATTAGGCAGAGGAGATACGGTGGGCGAAGCTGCGCTGATGACCTGCGAGCCATGCGCCCATACCGTGGTCGCTTTGCGTGACAGCCTGGTTGCCGGCCTCGACGAGGTAGCGTTCCGTGAGATGATCCAGGCGTTTCCGCTGGAGATGATGTCGGCTCTTTCGCGGCAGCTCACACAACGCGCGCGCCAGACCGCTGCCAACAGAAATCACGATCGTCCGGCGGTCTCCGTCGCGATCCTGCCCGTAACTGCCGGGGTGGATGCCGCGGCCTTTTCCGCGCGGCTCAATCGGTCGCTTGGCACCTTCGGTGAGGTCCTGTCGGTCTCGCAGCAAACACCGGTGGTTCGCAATTCAACGGCGGCATCGGAGAATCGGCTGGTGGAGTGGCTCAACGATCAGGAGAACAGCTTCCGTCACGTGCTGTATCAAACCGGCAGCGAACCGTCGCGATGGATGCGGCGCTCGATTCGCCAGGCGGACCGGATTTTCCTGCTGGCCAGCGCGGCGGAGCCGCCTGCCGCAGCGGCTGCCCGCTTCAAGGAATTGATGGCCGCCGATTTGCCCACCGAGGGCGCGCAACAGGCCACAAGGCAGTTCCACCTCGTTCTCCTTCATGCCTCCGGCGCCTCCGCGCCAACCGGCACCGATCGCTGGCTCGCTGCCTTTCCCATGATTGCCGAGCATCATCATGTGCGCCTCGATCGCGACGGCGATTTTCAGCGTCTGGCGCGTTCCATGAATCACCGCCTGGTGGGACTCGCGCTCGGCGGCGGATTCGCTCTCGGCATCGCGCATATCGGAGTGATCCGCGCCCTGCGGGAACTCAACATTCCCATCGACTCTGTGGGCGGAACCAGCATGGGCGCCATCATCGGTTCCTCCTGTGCGCTGGAGATGGACTGGCAACGAATGCTCGACGTTGTGATCGGCGGAAGCATGACTTCCCTCAAAGGGGACTACACGCTGCCCGTGCTCTCTCTGCTCACCGGCGCGAAGATGGCGACAGTGATCGGCCAGTACCTCGAGCGCTACAAGGTTGAGGACTTCTGGCTGCCCTTCTTCTCCGTTACCGCCAGCCTTCGCCATGCGCGCATGCTGGTGCTCCGCCGGGGTGACGCGCTGCGCAGTGTCCTGGCCAGCTGCCGTGCTCCTGTCATCTTTCCGCCGCTGCCATGGAACGACGATCTGCTGGTCGATGGAGGGCTGGTCAACAACATTCCAGCCGATGTGATGCGCTCGCTCACGCCGGGAGGAACGGTTTTTGCCGTCGATGTCGCCCCCAGCGAAGATATCCATCGCCCGACCGAGGAGAACCTGTCTATCTCCGGGTGGAAGCAGGCGCGAAAGCGGTGGGGATCGCGTCTCAGTCTTCGGCCAGAACTGACTCTGATGGAGGTGCTCGGTCGGGCCATACGGCTTGGGGGCGTCTCCCGAGCCCAGGCGATTCGGGCCGATGCGGATTGCTATCTGGCGCCGCCGCTCGCGGAATTCAAGGCGTGGGACTTCAATCACGGCCGTGCGATTGCAGAAGCCAGCTACGTTTATGCATTGGAGACGCTGGGCCGCTGGTTAGAGGAGCGGGGACGACCCTGGGAAACGCCGCCGGCGGTGGACAAGGGTGAGTATTCGAATTGAATCATCTGACCCCGGCCTGCGGGATCGCTGGCAATTCGGAAGCATCGGGGATTTGGTCTCCCCAATTGGTAGGGCCGGATTACCCATCGGTGCCATTGAGAGTTGAGCTGACTGGCGTCAGGATGCCTGCATGCGAGTCAACCTCAGCACCCGGCCGTCCAGTCTCTCCATATCCAGGGCGGGAGCGATTCCGCTTACCCTGACCATCCGCCCAGCCTGTGGGCTGCCCGGCGACTACGAGTGTCCCATGGATAGCGCGGCGCTGCTGCGATTGCTGCGGCAACAGACGGATCTGCCGGGTTACGTGCTCGAGAGTTTTGAAGCGAAGCTCGGGGTCCCCAACGCACGCCTGCTGGGTGTGGAGCTGAGTGAGAGTGTCCTGACCGACATCGGGTACTTTATCGACTAAGCGTTGTTCTGAATTTCTCCGCTCTCCATGGAAACTCCGCTTCGTCCGAAGGCGGAGCCTAATGCTGGCCGCACGAAGCGACCCGGAAGTACCGCGAAGAAGCAGCCCCCCCCTCCCCCCCTGCCCGATCTGATTCGGTGATTGATTCCATTGATGTTCGTTTTTGTTGTCGAGCTCGACAACAGGCTAACTGCCCACGGATCTATTAATTGAGACACGGCCGTGTTTGTTACACATGCGGCCGGGTTTGCATCATCCTCGGCCGAGTTGGCCTTTGATGATTGAGGGATCGTCACTTGTAACTCGGCCGAGTTTGACTCACGCCTGGCCGAGTTTGACGGGGACTCGGCCGAGTTTGATTCAGAGGTGGCCGAGCTTGATTTACGGTCGGCCGCATAGGGGAGAGCGAGCTGGCCCGGCACGGGCGTAGGGTTTGGCTGGGTTCGTGGCATGGGCTCTCTCCTCTCCGAAACAAAAAAGGCCGCCTCTCGGGCGGCTTTTTCTTTTCTTACTCTATAAGTTCAGAATATCATACCGAGAGAATAAATCGGCCAAATATCATTGAGGGTATAAGGGTGTAAGTGGCGTGGAATGCTAGGTCATTACTTTGGATTTTCGGGGTCCCTCTTGACAAGTTTTCCACATTTGGGGAAAACAGGGCACGGTGGTCGGTGGTCAGTGATCAGTGGTCAGTGGTCAGTGATCGGAAGGGCCGAGCGGGTTCGGTCACCGGAGGGGGTGTCTGGAGGGAGCTTGCTGGTCGCCTTGCGCTCGCGGGCGAGGGGCGGTTACGAAGGTCACGGCGGGGAACTATGTGCATGGCGTTCGCAAGCGAAC
>JBEKIN010000113.1:0-12387 GCA_050011735.1 Acidobacteriaceae bacterium
CCACCGATTTCTTCACCACGAAGCTCGGCTTCGTCATCGATTTTATTTATGGCGATCCGCCCTTCTATGGACAAGTAAGCCGCGACAACGCCCGTCTCGCGCTGCGTTCCATGGATGAGCATTTCTTTGGCGAAGACGTCCGCCAGCGCGAGGGCCTGCTCTCCGCCTCCATCACCCTGGCCCGCGCGGAGGAGATCGAGCAACTCTTCCTCGCGTATCAGGCTGCGGGCGTGCTTTTTGCTCAGTCCATGAGGGACGAACCGTGGCAAGCCAAAACTTTCGTCGTGCAAGACCCCGACGGCAATCTCATTCTCTTTGCCGGGCCCGCCAGTTAAGGCGCTAAACACCGCCTCGGCTACCTCCCACAGCCTCTCTTGCGCTACACTCACCCTCTGGAGCCGCCCGATTCCCCCCGGGCGGAATTGCTGTATGTCGCAAAAGGGAAAATCCGCGCACAACTCGACCTTCGACATCACCTGCCCCGACTGCGGCGCCATCCTCAAAATTGACGCCTCCACCCGCGCCATCGTCGCGCACACCCCCGCGCCGCGCAAGCGCACCTTCGAAGACTTCGACCAGGCCACCCGCCACCTCCGCGAGCAGGAAGAGCGCAAGGAGAGCATCTTCAGACAGTCCGTCGAAGCCGAGAAGAACAAGGAAGACCTTTTCAACAAACGCTTCGCCGAGGCCCTCAAGAAAGCCCAGGAGACCCCCGACACCGGCAAGCCGCTCCGCGAATTCGATCTCGATTAGGAGTGAACGTGAACGCCACGGAATATGCCCTCAGCGGAGCCGAATGGCTCTCGCGCATGCAGCGTGCCTCCACTCTGCCCCTCTGCCTGTCGTCACCTCCAAACTCCGTCCGCAGTACTATTAGAGAAACAACACTGGAAATCGCAGACACAGCCGAGCCGCCCATCTCGTTCACTATGGACAGCGACAAACAAACCATGAAAATCACCAAGCAAATCGAATCCAGCCTCTCGGAAATCCCCTGGACCCGCACCATTGCCGCCGGCTCCCTCGTGGTCGGCGCACTTCTGCTCATCTCCGGACGTCGCAAATCCGCTCTCGCCGTTTCCGCTGCCGGCGCCGCCGTCGCTCTGCTCGAAAACCCCGACATGGTCCGCGAAGCGTGGGCCTCCATGCCCCGCATGGTTCGCGCCAGCCAGGATTTCCTCGTCCGCATCGAGGATTTCGTCGAAGAGCTCAACAAACAGGGCGGCCGCATCCGTAAAGTCATCGCCGGCGACTGAACGACGGTGGGTGCCCCATTCAAGCCCGGTTTTGGCTTGAGTGGGCCCACCGACCAAACTTCATTTGCGGTGCCTATTGCTGTGCGAATTTCTGCGCCCGATCGCAGCCGCGGCGCACCCGCATTCCACAGCCTCGCAATTTGTGCCCCGCTACACTGAACCTACGCAATGAAGCGCACCATCACCCACTATGAGCTGGTCCGCAAGCTCGGCACCGGCGGCAGCGGCGTCGTCTACCTCGCCAACGATACCCAGCTCATGCGCCCGGTCGTGCTCAAAATCCTCAAGAGTGGCGCGCTCACCCTCGAGCAGATGCGCACCACCGTCCTGCGCGAGGCCCGCATGGCCTCCGCCATCGAGCACCCCAACGTCTGCGCCATCTATGAAGTCGGCGAAGAAGGCGAGGAAGCCTTCATCGTCATGCAGTACGTTCCCGGCCAATCCCTCGATAAGCTCATCGCCAAAGGTCCGGCCAGCCTGCAGCTCGTCCTCTCCGTCGGCATCCAGATCGCCGACGGCCTCTCGGCCGCCCACGGGCTCGGCATCTTCCATCGCGACCTCAAGCCGGCCAACGTCATGCTCACCGACGGCGGCCTGGCCAAGATCCTCGACTTCGGCCTCGCCCGCCGCCTGCCTCCCGAAGAAGCCGGCTTCGACCCCTCCAAAGCGTCGCGCCGGAAACCCGGGGCCCCCGACGCACCCGCTTCTGGTGCGGTGGGGTGGAAACCCGGCGCGCCCATCGCCACCTACACCGCGCGCGGCGGCACCATCGCTTACATGGCCCCCGAGCAGTTCGTCACCGGCCACAGCAGCGTGCAGAGCGACCTCTGGGCCCTCGGCGTCATCCTCTATGAGCTCGCCAGCGGCCGCCATCCCTTCGCCCGCCCTGACGGCGATGAGTTTCAGTCCATCCGCGCCATTCAGTTCGTCGACCCTCCGCCCCTCGACAACATCCCGCCCGAACTGAGTTCCGTCATCTTCTGCTGTCTGAAGAAGACGCCGGCCGAGCGCTACGCAAGCGCCGCCGAAGTCCGCGAGGCGCTCAAGACCATCATGAAGACCCTGCAGTTCGAGACCGGCATTATTCCCGGCGACGCGGCCGCCGTCCTTCCCCCTTCCACGGCCGCCGAAGAGGAAAAGCGAGCCACCGGCCTGCTCTCCATGCTGGCGGAGCGCTTCCGCGAGTCTTCCGAGGAGAAAGCCGCGCAGAACACCATCCTCGTCCTCCCCTTTAAGAATCTCGGCGCCGCCGACGTCGCGCCCCTCTACGGCTTCGCGCTCGCCGACGCCATCGCCACCCGCATCGCCCGTATGTCCTCGCTGGTCGTCCGCCCTTCCAGCGCTCTCATGCACGTGCCCATCGCCAGGATGGATCCCCTCGAAATCGGGCAAAAGCTGCTGGTCAACTGGGTGCTCACCGGCAGCTTCGCGCGCTCCGATCAGGGCTTCGATCTGAACTGGCAGCTGCTCGAAGTCGAGGGACAGAGCGTTCGCGGCGGCGGCGCCATCAGCGTCCCCTCATTCGATCTGATCGCCGTGCAAACCGAGATTTGCAACGAGGTCTTCGCCTCGCTCCAGGGCGTCGGCCAGCTCCAGCCTGCCGCCGAGCGCGTCGCTGCACGCACCACGCATCTGGGCCAGGAGACCTCCGAGGAATACCTGCAGGCTCGCGCGCTCCTCTCCGGATTCATGCAGCGCACCGGCAGCCGTTCCGACCTCGAACGCGCTCGCGAGCTCTTCGAGGCCGTCGTCGAGCGCGACCCCACCTTTGCTCCCGCGTGGAGCGGCCTCGGCGTCGCGCAGCTCCAGTACATCCGATATGGATTCGGCGGCCACCTCCACGTCATCGCTGCCCGCAAAGCCCTCGACCGCGCCCTCGAACTCGACCCCGGCTCTGTGGAAGCCAACCTCTACCGCGTCTACATGCTGCTCTCGCGCGGCGAAAAGGAGAGCGCCCGCCACGGCATTGAAAACCTCCTCCGCACCGCCGCTAACGACTGGAACGTTCACCTGGTCGCCGGCATCACCCTGCGCGCCGACGGCATGTACGAGGGAGCCCTCGAGCAGTTTCACCGCGCCCTCATGCTCAACCCCTCCAGCGCCGCCGTGGTCTACAACCATCGCGCCCGCGTCTACCAGTATCAGAACCAGCTCGAGCTGGCTGAAGAAGAGCTGCAGAAGGGCCTCACCCTCGAGCCCAGGTATCCGCTGCTGCGCACCTCGCTTGCCTATCAGCGCATGCGCCAGGGCGACCTCCACCAGGCCATCGACATGCTCGAAGCCGTCATCCGCGACGACAGCTCCATGCGCATCGCCGTCCCCACCCTGGCCATGTGCTACGTGCAGATGGGCGACCGTACCCGCGCCGCCTCCCTCATCGCCGAAGACTCCATCGCCGCCGCCGAAGCCGACGCCGAGATGGCTTATCGTCTCGCCACGTATTTTGCCGTCGATGGCGACGAGAGCGAAGCCCTCCACTGGCTGCGCCGCGCCATCTATCTCGGCAACGAAAACTATCCCTGGTTCGCGAAGAACCCCGCCTGGAACCGCCTCCGCGAGCACGCCGACTTCGAACGCATCCTCGAAGACCTCAAGAAAAGCTACCGCCGCAACCAACGCACCTGGAAACGCCTGCTAGCCGAATCCAGCGCCTGAGTCAGCCAACGCCGCTGTTGGTTTGATTGAGGAGGCTCCGGTGGGCTCCTGAGCGGGTCAGCCGCCGTCGCACCCCAAAGAAAACCGCAGTGCAGCACAGACCTCGCCGATACGCGCCGAACTGAGTTGCGCCACGCGCTTCCCCAGTTCTTCCCGCGGGACCGTGACCGTGTTGTACAGATTCACGGCGCACGGCGCCTTCATGCCGTCCTCTTCGTTCAGGATCACGTCCGAGGGCGCGCCACGGATCGTCGAGGTGACAGGGGCTACAGTCACGGTCGAGAGATACCCGAGCGTGCTGTCGCGCGTCAGCACAACAACCGGCTTCGTCTTGCCGGGCCGGCCAAATCGGCACAGCAGGACATCCCCACGTGCTATTCGTCCGGCCAAACCGCCCTCGCCGCCCAAAACCTCAGCTCATCCAGGTCCATCGGCTACTTTGCATACGCCGCCCGGTCGCGCTCTTCCTTCGTGCGGATTTCCAGTCGCCGAAGATGCTCCCGCAGCGCTTCCCGCACCAGGGCGGACCGGTTCCGCTTCATCCTGCGCGCCGCCCGGTCCGTAGCGCGAAGGATCTCTTTGTCGAGAACAATCTGGAAGGTTTCGATACGTCGACCCTGCTCCACAATGTACTCCGCATCGCGCAGTTCTTGAGCCGCCGCCATGCGCGGCCTGCGCGAGCAAAGCAGGCCGCTCGATCAGGCGTCAGCCGCACCCAGTCCGGAGAGCGGTTCCAGTTTCGTCACAACCAGCACCTCCAGCAGCGTGGCGGTTTGACGAACATTGCCTGAAATGGTGACGAGTGCCTCTGAGACCAGGGGATGTTCTCCCGCCAGCAGGTCAAGACGGTCACTCACACTGTGGAGTTTTTGAGCTTCGCGCAGAATCGCACTCGAAGGCAATGCAAACCCGATTTCCTGCGAGCCTAAGGAGAGGAGAACTTCAGGTGGGCTGACTTAGTTCAGGAAGCCTGAAAGAGGGGTTCGCGGGTCACTCTGAGGCGAACTTCCCCCATGAATACTGGCCCGATCATACAGCATGGTCATGCCCTCGTTTTTTAGTCGGCTAATTCCAGGGTCCTCCCCATTGAATGCCGGCCACGGCGACGGTTTGGTTAGGGATGCTCCGCAGCCGGCTTTCCCCCCTTGACATTCCCCCCGCAACCGGCCAATGTACCAGCCATCCCCAAAATGAAGCCCGCCGCCCTCATTCTGCTGGTCCTTGCCCTCTCTTTCGCCTCCGCCCAGGAAGCGCGCTGGGCCCAACTCTCCCAGCAGGCCGAGCAACTCCGCAAGCAGGGCCAGATCAACCAGGCCATTCCGATCGCCCAGCAGGCCTTCCAGGTCGCCGCCGCCACCTTCGGTCCCAACGACCGCCGCGTCGGCCTCTCGCTCGACTCCCTCGGTCTCCTCTACAAGAGTCTCGACGAGTTCGCCGACGCCGACAGCTGCTTCCGGCGGTCGCTCGCCATCCTCAAAGCCGCCGACGGCCCACAAAGCAAGGACGCCGGCGTCGTCCTCCTCAACCTCGCTGACCTCTACGCCGACCACGGCCGCTGGGGCGAGGCCGAAAGCGACTTCCGCGACGCCCTCACCATCGCCGTCCACGCCTACGGACAAAACGACCCGCACGTTGCCGACGTGCTCCGCGATGGCGGCAGCCTCATGATCGACGAAGGCAAGCTCCAGCCCGCGGCCAGCGTACTGCGCGGCGCCATCGCCATCTACACCAACGCCGGCCCTGCCTACGGCGCGCCGCTCGCCGCAACCTACAACCTCGCCGGCCAGGTCGTCTCCGACGCTGGCGCCTCCAAAGAAGCTGAAGGGCTCTTCCAGAAAGCCATTGATCTCAGCGAGAAATCCGAAGGTCCCAACAGCACCAACCTCGCCACCTATATCGCTAACTTAGCCAACGTCTACAAGGACGAGCAGCGCTTCGCCGAAGCCGAGCCGCTGTATCTCCGCATGATCGCCATTCTCCAGCACAACTACGACCTCAACAACCCCATCCTCGACGAGGTCGACGTCAACCTCGGCCTCTTCTACTACGCGTGGGATAAGCCCGACCGCGCCGAGCCCTGGTTCGATAAGTACATTGCCGCACGCCTCGCGCAATGGAACGCCAACTCCTGGACCATGAGCGAGCAGGACCGCCTCGTCTACTACGCCACCCTGCCCGGCACCTTTCCCATTTACTTCAGCTTCGTCACCCGATATCACGACCGCTACCCCGCCCTCGCCGGAAAAATGTACGATGCGCTGCTCGCCGAGCGAGGCCTCGTCGCCGAAAGCGCCGCATCCAGTCGCGCCCGGCTGATTGCCAGCGGCAACCGTCCCGCGCTTGCCGTGCTCGACAAGCTGGCCGCCGAAAAAGCCCAGTTTGCCGAGCTCTCCTCGTCCGGCTCCGATAATCGCGCCCAGATCGGGCAGCTCAGCCAGCAAATCAATCAGACCGAAGAAGCGCTCGCCAAAATCTCCGCAGCGTTTTCTCAGCAGAAAACCCTCTCCACCGCCACCTGGCGCGACGTCCAAAAAGCACTCAAGCCCGGCGAAGCCGCTGTCGAAATCGCGAAGTTCCAGTTCCACAACGGCCGATCCTTCACCGCCAACCGCATCTACGTCGCGCTCGTCGTTACGCCCGCGGCGCAATACCCCAGCCTCATCGTTCTCGGAGATGCAAAGCAGCTCGAAGCCGCGCCCCTCGCCGGGTTCCGCTCTGTCGTCGCCAAAACCCGCGGCGTCTCCATCGAGCCCGAGCCTGCCGCAGCTGCTTCCAGCGCTCCTGCCGCGGCCCCTCTAAACTCCAGCGCTGCATACGACGCTTTCTGGAAGCCCCTCGAGCCCGCCCTCGCCGGAGCCCAGCGCATCTACCTCGCTGCCGACGGCGTCCTCAACCAGATCCCTGTCTCCCTGCTCTCCGACTCCACCGGCAAGCTGCTTCTCGAGAAATATCAGCTGCGCTGCGTCAACAGCACCCGCGATCTCCTCCGCCAACCCGCAGCCGCAACCGCAAAGTCTGCCGTCCTCCTCGGCAATCCCGGGTTCGACCTCGTCGCCGCCGCGCCCGCTCCTGCGCCCGGCTCGCCCCAGTCAGCTTCATCGCGCTCCGTCGACCTTACCGGCGCGCCCCTTCCTGCGCTTCCCGGTACCCAGGCCGAGGTCACCGCCATTGACAAGCTCCTCCGCCAGTCCGGCTGGCAAACCACGCTCTACACCGGCGATCGCGCTCTCAAAGCCTCCATCCAGAATGTTCGCGCCCCGCGCGTCGTCCACATCGCAACCCACGGCTTCTTCCTGGAAGACCATCCTGCGCCCGATAACTCCGGTCGCGCAGTGCATCTCCGCGGCGCCTCCGACGACCCCATGCTGCACTCGGGACTTTTCTTCGCCGGCGCCAATCGCACCCGCTCCGGCGCGGCCCCCGCTGCCGGCGCCGACAACGGCATCCTCACCGCCTATGAAGCCAGCCAGCTCAACCTCCAGGGCACTGAGCTCGTCGTGCTCAGCGCCTGCGAAACCGGCCTCGGCGAACAGAGCAACAGCGAGGGCGTCTTCGGCCTCCGCCGCGCCCTCCAGGAAGCCGGCGCCGGCTCCGTCATGTTGAGCATGTGGTCGGTGCCCGATCAGGAAACCCAGGAGCTCATGGCCCTCTTCTACGCCAAATGGCTCACCGGCCTCGATAAGCCCGAAGCTCTCCGCCAGGCCCAGCTCGCCGAGCGTGACGTCGTCCGCAAACGCTACGGCCGCGACCTTCCTTATTATTGGGGCGCCTTCGTCCTCGTCAGCCGATAGCTTCGCATACAGCGGCGTCGCCCGGCGGTGAACGTTGCTCGACACTGTATGGGTTCCAGTGGAACGCGGAGTCTATCGGCGCCTGGGACGTCTCCTCGCCGCAGTGGGCGCGTCAACCACCGTTGACACAACCCCTCCCGATCATTTCGAGTGGAGGCCATGATGAAAGAACCCACCATGGACACGGACCCGACGATTCTGGCGATCATGATCGTTGGGGGTGCGGTCAGTCTGGCGCTGTGGTTGTGGCAGCGGAAAGGCTCTTCCTGGGATCTCGTCAGCCCCCATCTCCGCGAGCTGCCCATTCGTCGTCTGAGGTACCTGCTGGCGGGACGATTCTTTTTCTCCGCGTCGACGGCCTTCTTCCTGGATGTCCTTTTTCGCGGAGCCATGCCGCGGACATGGCTCCTGATTTTCGCGGTATTGTGCGGCTCAATCGGTCCTGTGGTTCTGCTCATCCGCCGCCGTCCCGCCATCCAGCGATTTCTGGTCGTCCTGGCGCTGACGATTTTGCTGCAGGTCGTGTTCTTCATTTTTCTGGCTCACCACGGCAAGTCGTCCCTCACCGTGGACGCGGAATATCGCTTCGATGCTGTCGCGATCCTGATCTCCATGGTGATCAGTTCGCGGTTATATCTTCTGCACATCAACACCGAGGGAGCGCGCCAGCTTCGCGCCGAAGCCGAGCTGGAGTTGGCGCACCGGCTGCAGAAGGTCCTGGTACCCGGTGTCACGTGGAGCAATGCTCGCCTGGAGGTCTACGGCCGCTCGATTCCCAGCGAACAGGTCGGCGGCGATCTGGTGGACCTGATCGCCTCGGAAGAGAAGGCCCTCGTGTATCTGCTGGACGTGACCGGCCATGGGATTCCCGCCGGCGCCCTGATGGGATCGTTCAAGACCGCTGTCCACATGGCTTTTCCTCAGCCCATGCCGGAGATGCTCGACCGGATCAATCGCGTGCTCCCCGCGGTCAAGGAGCCCCATATGTTCGCGACCTTCGCCGCGCTCGCTTTCGAAGCGAACCGGGAGAGTGTCGAGTACACCCTCGCAGGGCACTTGCCGATCCTGCACTATCGGGCTGGCGGGGAGGTCGAGCAGATGGCCTTCGAACAGCTTCCCCTGGGTCTGTTCGAAGCGGATCGCTATGTGAGCCGGAGCAGCCCATGCCGGCCGGGCGACCTGTTCGCACTCTACAGCGACGGAATCGTCGAGGCGGCTAACGCGGCGGGCGAGGAGTACGGCATCGAGCGCCTGAAATCTGAGATCCGCAGCAGGCTGTCCCAGCCCCTGGAGCAGATCTGCGATGCCGTCATGACCGCATCGGCAGACCACTGGATCCCGGACGACGACCGGTCGCTCCTGTTGGTCCGCGTCCTCCGCTGAACCAGCGGTTCACGAGCCCGTCTTGCACCCCCCATTCCTTCTTTATGGAATTTCTGCGACACTCACCCTGGTTCACTTTCTCCGTAACCTCGCAGCTCTCCGATGAGCTTGTCCAGCGTTGTTCAGTATCTCGTCTTCGTTGTGATCCTCACGCTCTGTGTCAGACCGCTCGGCGGTTACATGGATCGCGTTTTTTCCCGCCGACGAACGTTGCTGGATCCCGTTTGGGCTCCGGTGGAACGCGGAATCTACCGCCTCTCCGGCGTCGATCCCGCGGTTGAAATGAGTGCTCGACAATATGCAACCTGTTTCGTGATCTTCGGTCTCGTCTGCACCCTGGCCCTCTACATCATCCTCAGATTCCAGCGCTTCCTTCCCTGGTTCTTCCCCCAGTACTTAACCACCCCCCTCACTCCCGACCTCTCTCTGAATACGGCGATCAGCTTCTCCACCACCAGCACCTGGCAGGCGTACGCGGGCGAAAGCACCATGAGCTATGCCAGCCAGATGCTGGGCCTCTGTGTGCAGAACTTTCTGGCCGGCGCGGCCGGTCTGGCTGTGGGAATCGCCTTCATCCGGGGGCTGGCACGAGAAGGCTTTGAAACCCTCGGCAACTTCTGGGTCGATCTCACCCGCGGCCTGCTCTGGATTTTGCTGCCGGCCTCGCTCCTGGGGGCGCTGTTTCTCGTCGCGCAGGGAGTTCCCATGAACTTCCACCACTACTTGGTTGCCCATTCGCTGGAAGGAGCCATGCAGGTCATTCCTCAGGGCCCGGTGGCCGCGCTCGAAATCATCAAGAACCTCGGCACCAACGGCGGCGGCTTCTTCAACGCGAACGGAGCTCACCCCTACGAAAATCCCACGCCGCTGACGAACTTCGTGGAGATCCTCTCCATCGTTCTCCTGCCTGCCGCCCTCACCAACACCTTCGGACGCATGTTGCATCATCGTCGTCAGGGCTGGCTCTTCTACTGGGTCATGCTCGCGCTCTTCATTGGCGGTCTGGCCGCGCTGCATGTCAGCGAGCAGCGCGCCAATCCTCTTCTCCACGGCGTTGCTGCCCAGCGCACCTCGCTGCAGCCGGGTGGAAATATGGAAGGAAAAGAAGCACGCTTCGGCATTGCAGGCTCCGTTCTTACCGGCGCCGTCACTTCCAACGGAGCCACCGGTTCCACCAACGCCCAGGACGACAGCCTCACCTCTCTGGGCGGAATGATCCTCCTCGTCAATCTCTTCCTCGGCGAGATCATCTTCGGCGGTCTTGGCACCGGGCTCTTCGGCATGGTCATGACGGCCGCGATTCCCGTCTTTCTCGCCGGCCTCATGATCGGCCGCACCCCCGAGTTCCTCGGCAAGAAAATCGGACCCGCCGAGAACAAGATGATCATGCTCTACGCCCTCGCTGGGCCGGTCACCATCCTGGTCCTCACCGCGGTCGCCGTCGCCTCCAAAGCGGGAGTAGCCGGGCTGACCACCAACACCGGGCCCCACGGGCTCACCGAGATTCTGTTCGGCTATGCGTCCTGTTTTGGAAACAACGGACAGAGCTTCGGTGGACTCAGCGCCAACACGGGCTTCTATAACTTCACCACCGCCATTGCCATGATGGTCGGGCGATTTGGCCTCGCCATTCCGGCACTCGCCTTCGCTGGCCTCTTCGCGCGCCAGAAAATCGTGCCCCGGTCGATTGGCACCCTATCGACCGACTCCCTGTCCTTCGCGCTTCTCCTCACAGGCTATCTGGTGATCGGAACAGCTCTCAGCTATCTGCCTGCTTTAACCCTGGGCCCGGCGCTGGAACGGCTCCTCTTCAAAATCTGACCGCTCCACACTATGCTCAAACTGTCAGCCGAGCTCGGGCGGTAGATCTTTGCGGCACATCTCCACTCCCGCAACCACGTACCAGATCGCCTGACTGAGTACAACCGCGGCAAAGCCGTGAACATCCATGCGCAGATGACCAATGATGACCAGTGCCACGACCAGCGGCGCAACCACGCAACCATAGACTCCGACAAAGCGTGAAAGCCCCCCGTTCCGCAGGCTGGAGACGGACCAAAGCATGATGGCCGCCGAGGCTGCGACCGAATAAATGCGTGAGAACGCCTGGTTGATCTGGAAAATGGAAGCAATGGCGATCCGCCATTGCGGCGCGGCTGCAGGGGCGTCGTGCACCATCTGGCGCATGATCCCCGGCACGATGAAGCCGCTCACCGCAGCCGCAATCAGGACCGCGACCGCCGCAAACGCGTAGACCACCAGCCCGGAAAACGCCAGCCGGTCCTCCCCGGCGATGCGCCGCGTCAGCCCGCAGGCTCCCAGGAAGAGAATCAGAATACTGATCATGCCCAGGCTGTGTGCCACGCCGGACAGGTTCTCCAAACGCATAAGCTGATCGGCCGTCAGCGCGCCACCGCCGATCGGATGAATCGCCATCGTGACCATGGCGCCGATCGATCCGGCGATCAGCGCAATTCCTGCCTTACGATTGTCTGTCATTCGAAGTACTGTAAGAAGAACCAGCCTCGAAGTCACGCACGGATTCGTGCCTGGCCAGCGATACCGAACAAAGAAGGCGACTATGTCCGGAAACAGCGGAACCCAGCCATCCCCACAGATGAACACGAAGCCCGCAAAGACCGATCGCCGCATCCTGCGCACCCGCGACACCCTGGGCGGCGCTCTCGTTCAGCTCATGCACGAGAAGCCATTCGACGACATCACCGTCCAGGAGGTGCTCGACCGCGCCGGGGTCAGTCGAACCACCTTCTACACCCACTATCGCGACAAAGACGACCTCTTCCTCAGCGATGTTGAAGACTTCTTCGAACTGATGTCCACGTTCCTCACCCGCGGGGGCGCGGCCTCGAAAAGAGTTGCGCCGGTTGAAGAGTTGCTCACGCACGTGTCGGACGTGCGTGAGTTCCATCAGGCGCTTGTCGCCTCCGGCAAAATGGATGACGTCCGCGAACTCGGCCTCGGCTGCTTCGCGCGCTCCATCGAGCAGCGCCTTCTCCTGGCCGGCGTCATCCTGGATCCCGCTTCTCTGCGCGCCTGCTCGAATGCTCTCGCCGGCAGTCTGTTCGCCATGCTGGAGTCGTGGCTCCGCACCGGCATGACAGTCCCGCCCAGCGAAATGGACGCGCTTTTCCATCGCCTGGTCTGGAACGGAATCGGCCGCTGACCGCCCCGTCGTTAATCGCCTTGTCGCTGAACGCTGATCGCTGACCGCCGGCTTTCACTCCAGCCGGTACTTCGTCTCTGCCAGGTGATAGAGCGGCCGCCACACCAGCCGGTTGATG
>JBEKIN010000114.1:0-12363 GCA_050011735.1 Acidobacteriaceae bacterium
GGGTCGATGTTTATAACGCGGCGGGCGGTTTAGCATTAGCGGAGGGAGAAACCGAACATGCTGGCGTGGACTGCGCGGCGTCCATTGGAGCGTCGGCGATCGGGGATGGGCCACGCATGAGCTACTATCTGCTGCACACGACCTATCTGGTCCTGTTTCTATCGGTGTGCGCCAATCAACTCTGTCTCCCGGTGCCTTCGATCCTGTTCCTGCTGTCGGCAGGAGCGCTGGCCGGAACCGGCGGGCTCAGCTTTACCGGGATCGTGCTGGTGGCGATTCTCGGCTGCCTGCTGGGGGACCTGGTGTGGTTCGAGGCCGGGCGTTTGCGGGGTAAGCAGGTGCTGCGATTGCTGTGCGCGCTGGCGTCCGATCCCATCTACTGTATTCGGCGTTCAAGAACAGCGTTCGCCGGAAGCGGCCTCAAGGTGCTCCTGATTGCCAAGTTCGTTCCCGGGCTGGATGGAATTTCGCCGCCGCTTGCCGGAATGTCGGGGGCTTCGCGTTGGAAATTCCTGATCTACGATGCCGGCGGCTCCGCTCTTTGGGCGGGAACATACGCCGGGGCCGGGTATCTGTTTGCCGCAGAGCTGGACAAAATGGCCCAGTATATCACGGTCTCAGCCAACGCGCTGATCCTGGTGCTGGGCGTTCCGCTGTTGTTCTTCTTTGTATGGAAGCTGGCGCAGCTGGTGAGGATGATCGTGCGGCTGCAGCACCTGTATATCACTCCCGAGGAGCTCAAGGCGCGATTGGATGGGGGCGAGAAGACAGTGCTGATCGATCTGCTGCGCTTCGACGAGGACGACCCGGAGGACCTGATGGCGATTCCCGGCGCGTTGCGGGCCGATCCGGAAGCGGTGCGCTACAGGACGCGGCTGGTGGTGCCTGAAGGCATCGACCTGGTGCTCTACTGCGGGTCGAAGAACAGCTTTGTGAGCGCGCGCGCGGCTGCGCATTTGCGCAAGAGGGGAGTCGGGCAAATTCGTGTGCTGACGGGTGGGTTGACGGCGTGGAAAGAGCATGGCTTTCCTCTCGGCAACGTTATTACCGACCTTGCCGAGCGTATTGCAGCCATGCAACAGCTCGGTGTCGAGGGGATTCCACCACCCCGGAGCGCGCCGCCCGCCGAGGTCGGCCCTGCTTCGGACTGAGGCGTGGTGCGTATTGTTGTCATTGATCGAGGACCTGGCCGCGGCGGCGCCTCGTCACAAAGGCGACACCCCACTGCAGCAGCACAAAGAGGCGATTGGCAAATCCGACCAGAAAATAAACGTGCACGATCGCCCAGATAAACCAAGCTGGAAATCCGGCGAAACGCACAAAGCGTAAATCTGCAACGGCGTAGGTTCGGCCGACGATCGCGAGGTCGCCCTTGTCCCAATACCAGAAGGGGGCCGGCGCCGGTCGATTTGTCACCCGGCTGCGAATGAGGCGAGCGACGTATTGGCCTTCCTGAATGGCAGGCTGCGCAACGCCAGGAAGAACCGCGGGCTGGCGCTCGCGAATGCCGATGAGGTTGCGGGAAGGCGCAACGACGTGCGCTGTGTCGCCGATGGCGAAGATCTCCGGATGCCCCGGCACGGACAGATCCGGATTCACAATGATTCTGCCGGAGGGATCGCTGGCCACGCCGAGCCATTGGGCCACAGGAGACGCGAGCACGCCAGCTGCCCAGATCACGGTGGCTGCGGGGATGGTCTGGCCGCCGGCAACGATCCCGGAGCCATCGATCGCCGTGACCCGGGTATTCGCATGGACCTCGACGCCGAGGCCCTCGAGATGCTGCTTCGCATCCAGAGACAGAGCTTCGAGATAGGTGGCAAGCACGCGCGGGCTGGCTTCGTATAAGAGGATGCGCGCTGAGCGCGGATCGATGTGATGGAAGTCTTGCCGGAGCGCCATGTGAAACATCTCGGCCAGGGTTCCGGCCATTTCCACGCCTACAGTGCCACCGCCCACCAGGGCAAAGGTGAGTTGCCGCTGAATCTCGTCAGCAGGCACGTTGCCGGAAGCGGCCATGTTCTCGGCTCGCTCCAGCGCTGCGAGGACCTTCGTGCGGATGACATCCGCCTCTTCGAGCGACTCCAGCGGGGTGGCAATGGCGCGCCATTCGTCGTGCCCAAAGTAGTTGTAGTGGATGCCGGTAGCGAGTATCAGAAAGTCGTAGGGCACGTCGCGATTCTTCAGGCGAACCAGGCGGTTCACGGCGTCGACGCCGACGACTTCGTCCATGAGCACATCGACGTTGCGCTGGTTGCTGAAGATACTGCGCAGAGGCGCAGCGATCTCGTCCGGGGAAAGGAGCCCGGTGGCTACCTGATAGAGCATGGGGCGGAACAGGTGGTAGTTTCGCTTGTCGATCAGTGTCAACTGAACTGGTGCGCCGCGGAGCGCGCGCGCAGCATACAGACCACCGAATCCACCACCAACGATTACGACGCGAGAGGCAGCCATAAATCTTTCCCACTCGATAGGATGACAGGTCGCGGCCCTCCGATGCAGTCGGGGTCGCGTCTACTCGTAGCGGAGGGCGGTGAGGGGATCGATCTTCATGGCGCGGCGGGCGGGGAGCCAGGCGGCGAGGACGCTGACGCAGAGCACAACAGCAAAGATGAGGGCGTAGTTGGCGGGGCTGCCGGGCTCTACTCCGAAGAGGAGGCGCGCGAGGAGCGGCGTGACCAGGAGCGAGAGCAGGAATCCGACAGCGAGGCCGGGCAGGACCCAGGCGAGGCCGTCTTTGAGGATCATTTTCATGATGTGGGCGCGCTGCGCGCCCAGGCCCAGGCGAATGCCGATTTCCATGGTGCGCTGGGCGACCGAGTAGGAGAGCACTCCGTAAATGCCGATGCACGCGAGCAGAAGCGCGAGCGAGGAAAGCAGCGTGGCGAGGAGGGAAGCGAAACGGCTGTCGGCGTGGGCGCGGTCGACGAGGGTGGAGAGGGGCTCGAGGCGGGTGATGGGCATGTCGCGACTGACGGACGTGACTTGTTGGCGGATGGCGGCGGCGAGCGTGGGGTCGGGCGCGGCGGTGCGGAGGACGAAGGACATGGAGGGCCGCGGCGCGAGCGGGTAGGGGACGTAGATCTGCGGGCGCACGATGGCGGTGAGGGAGTGGTACTGGACGTGGCGAACGACGCCGATGACGACGGCCCAGTCGCGCTGGAACTGGTAGAAGCCTTTGGGGGAGTCGGAGAGATTGAGTTTTTGTCCGATGGCGTTGCCGTTGGGCCAGAGTTGGCGGGCGAGGACGTCGTCGACGATGGCGACGTGCTGATGATCGGCATCGTCGGCTTCGGTGAAGTCGCGGCCCTGGATGAGGGTTGCGCCGATGGTCGAGAAGAAGCCGGGGAGGATGCTGCGATGGTCGGCCATGACGGTGTTTTGCAGCTCGGGGGGCGCGCCTTCTTTCCAGTAGTAGTCGTACCAGTTGCCGGCGTCGTCGAGAGGGAGGTGGGAGATGGCGGCGACGGACTGGACGCCGGGGAGCGCGGCGAGATTGTGCTGGAGCTGGCGGAGCGGGGCGTATCCAGGAACGGAGATGCGGAAGGTGACGGCGTTCTCGGCGTGGAAGCCGGGATCGAGGCGGAGGATGTTGACGAAGGTGCGGGTGAGGAGGCCGGTAGCGAGGAGGAGCACGAAGGCGAGGGCGACTTCAGCGGAGACGAGGACGCTGGAGAAGTGACGGCGACGCCATCCGGACTGGCGGCCTGAGTCTTTGAGGTTGCGGGTGAGGTCGAGGCGGCGGAGAGCAACGACGGGGGCGAGCGAGAAGAGCATGCTGGTGGCGAGGGCGATGGCGGCGGTGAAGGTGAGGACACGCGCGTCGAGGGTGACGTCGGGGAAGTTGACGAAGGAGGGCGGACGGGCGGCGAGGATAGCGTGGATGGCGGCCCATCCGATGGCCACGGCGGCGATGCCGCCGAGCGCTGCGAGGAGAAGGCTTTCGGTGAGGAGCTGACGGACGAGGCGGGAGCGCGATGCGCCGAGTGCAGCGCGGATGGTGGTTTCGCGGAGGCGCTGGCGGGCGCGAGCCATGAGGAGGTTGGCGATGTTGGCGCAGCCGATGAGGAGGACGAAGGCGACACCGCCAAAAAGGAGAAGAAGGGTACGGCGAACTTCGCGGACGTCGTCGGCCTTGAGGGGAAAGAGGTAGAGGCGGAAGTTGGCCATGGCGGCGCGGCCATCAAGGGCGTTGATCTGGCAGGCGATGTTGTCGGCTTCGTCCTGGGCGAGCGCGGGTGTGCTGCCGTTGCGGAGGCGGCCGATGACGTGCAGGAAGGCGGGACCTTGCGGATCCCAGGTGCCGATGGGGAGGGATTCGTAGACGTCGGGATTGGGCGGGACGCTGGCGTCGTCGGGAAAGAGGAGGCGGAAGCTGGCGGGGAGAACGCCGACGACGGTGGCTTTGTTACGGCGAAAGCGGACGAGCTTGCCGATGATGGCGGGGTCGGAGCCGAAGCGGCGGACCCAGACTGCGTGGGAGAGGATGATGACGTCGGGGGCGTCGGGGAGATCGTCTTCGGGGCCGAAGAAGCGGCCGAGCGCGGGGCGCGTACAGATGAGGGGCAGGAAATTGGAGGTGGTGTCGGCGACTTTGACCTGCTCGGCGTCGCCTTCGCCGGGGAGTGGGCCGTTGGTGACCCAGATGCCGGCGACCTGATCGAATTGCTTTGTGCGCTGGCGGAAGTGGTAGAGCTCGAAGCTGGAGAAGGGGGCGCGGTTGGAGTAGCCGAGGCCGGAATAAAGGATGGTGAGGCGGTCGGCGTTGGGATAGGGGAGTGGGCGCAGGAGGACGGAGTTGACGAAGCTGAAGATGGCGGTGTTGGCGCCGATGCCGATGGCGAGCGTGAGGATGGCGAGGACGGCGAAGGCGGGGCTGCGGCGCAGTTGGCGGAGAGCGTAGCGGAGATCCTGCGCGAAGGCTTCGAGGGCGGCTCCGGCGCGGCGATCGCGGACGGCCTGCTTGACCTGCTCGATGCCGCCGCAGTCGGCGAGGGCGGTGCGGCGAGCTTCTTCGGGGGACATGCCTGCGGCGATGCGTTCGTCGGTGAGGAGGTCGGCGTAAGCACGGACTTCAGCGTCGAGGCGGTGCTCGACCTGCTGCTTGTGGAGCAGGTTGCGGAGGAGGGAACGGAGCCAGGATCGGAGAGTCATTCCGTGTCTCCTTAAGTGGCTTCGAGGGCGTTGGCCATGGCGAGGGCGACTTTGGTCCACTGCTCGGTTTCTGCGCCGAGCTGGCGGCGGCCGGCTTTGGTGAGGCGGTAGAAACGGGCGCGGCGATTGTTTTCGGACTCGCCCCAGTCGGAGGAGAGCCAGCCGGCTTCTTCCATGCGATGGAGCGCGGGGAACAATGAGCCTGGTTTGACGAGGAAGGTGCCGTGGGTGATCTGCTCGATGCGGCGGGAGATGCCGAGGCCGTGGAGCTGGCCAACGCCGAGGGCTTTGAGGATGAGGAGGTCGAGGGTTCCCTGAAGGAGGTTGGTCTGGGTGGGCATTGGGCTCCTATCGAATTGCTATATGAGTGTGCTTTGGGTCGTACAGAATGTCAATAGGAGAGTGGGCTTTACGATTTGAGCGGCGTCGCAGTGGCACTGCCAGGATAGCCTCTGCCGCGATCGGATCTTGTCAGAGATTCACTGTGCTTTCGCCGCGGTGATCTGGCTGGCTTTGGCGAGGAGGGCATCGAAGCGCGGATCGCCGCGCAGGGACTTGAGGTCGGGATCGTCTCTGATCGATACAGGATTGTTGAATCCGTGATCGATTGCCTGTTCGAGATACTCGAAGGCGGCATCACGATGACCAGCGGCAGCTGCTCCGCAGGCAAATGCCTCCCAGGCCGCGCCCAGCAGGGACGTCGGCTGGTTGCCGTTGCCAGCCATTTGGATAACCTTGCGGAACTCTTTCTCAGCGTCGTCGTACCGTCCTTGGAAACTCAGGTCGACAGCTTCACTCATCTCGGTCTGCAGGGTTAATAGGTCTTTCGGGCCGAAGGCGCGGCGCCCGACGAGCGTCTGATGGAACAACTGCTCCGACTCGGCGTACCGGCCTTCATAGGTGAGATCCTGGGCGAGGTAATCCGCGCTCTCCCAGATAGCCACGTTGTCCGGGCTGGCGGCTCGGCGGACGAAATCGAGTTCCTGGCGGTACAGCTTTTCCGCCTCAGCGTATCGGCCTTCTGCTGTCAGAATGGACCCCAAAACCTCCGCGCCCTGGGTGGTGTCCGGGTGACTCGGACCGAGAATCCGGCTGGCAATGGCAAGATGCTCACGTGCCAGCTTCTCCGCTTCCGGGTATTGGCCTTCGTTCGCCAAAACTACTGGAAGGAGGTGCAGGGGTTCCAGGGTCACCGGGTCTTCCGGGCCAAGGGTCCGGCGCTCGATACCGAGCGCCTCGCGCAGCAGCTTCTCGGCCTCGGCGTAGCGGCCATCCAGGTTCAAAGCGCCGCCAAGTTCGTTCATGGACTCCAGGGTGTCTGGGTTCTCCGGGCCAAGCACTCGGCGCTGGATGTCGAGCGTCTCACGCAGCAGTTTCTCGGCCTCGTCATATCGGCCCAGGCGAGTGAGGATCGAGCCTAATAGTTCCGCGGAACGCAGCGTCGCGACATTGTTCGGTCCGAGCACCTGGCGGTCCATGTCAAGCGTGGCACGTGATAGCTTTTCCGCTTCCGCGAAACGTTCCTCGCCCCTCAACGCCCATGCCAGGCCATATTGCGACTGCGGCGTTGCCGGGTTCCGAGGTCCGAGCACTCGTTTCTGAATCTCCAGGGCGCGTTCATACAGGGCGTGAGCGGAAGGGTAGAGACCGAGGTTGCGATACGTATGGGCCATCGTATCCATCATCGCAGCCTGCAGCACCGGGTCGTCTTTCAGGCCGGCCTCGATGTCTTTCGAACCCTTGTCGAGGATTTGCTGGGCGGTCACCGTTTTGCCGAGGGCCTCGCTGGGGTCCGGCACCACAAAGAGGTTGGTCATGAAATCGGAGATCCGATCGGCACGGTCGCGCTCCCTTGCGATGCGGCGCAACTCGACGGCCTGGGCGACGGCGAAGCCGACCAGCAGCAGCGCTCCTGCTCCTGCGATCGCAACTCCCAGCCGGTGGCGGCGAATGTATTTGCGAGCACGGTAGGCGGCGCTGGGCGCATGCGCTGTGACTGGCTCGTTGCGCAGGTATCGCTCGAGATCGGCAGCCAGTTCCATGGGCGTGGCGTAGCGATGCTTCCGATCCTTCTCGAGGGCCTTGAGGGTAATGGCATCCGGATCGCCGCGTAGCTGCCGCGCCAGCGCGGGCAATTCGGCGCTCCGGTTTTTCGCGATAATGGCGGACGACTCACCTCGCGTGCCCAGCTTCGTGCTGGGCCGCGGCGCATCCTCATCGCGCAAACGCCGCAGCACCTCATCCCAAGCGAGCTTGTTAAAGTCCAGCGGCAATGCACCGACCAGCAGCTCATACAGGACTACTCCCAGGGAGTAGACGTCGGTGCGGGTGTCGATGTCCTCGCCCTGTGAGTCGGCCTGCTCGGGGCTCATGTAACCCAGCGTGCCGACCATGGCCCCCACGCGCGTATACATCGTGCCAGCGCTGAGCTTCTGTGAGGTCGCTTTCGCCACACCGAAGTCGATGATGCGCGGCATCGGTTTGCCGTCGATTTCGCTCACCAGGATGTTCGAGGGTTTCAGGTCGCGATGAATGATGGCCTTTTGGTGCGCATGCTGCACGCCTTCGCAGACGAGGATGAAGAGTTCCATCCTCTGCCGCGTGGTGAGCTTGTGCAGGTCGCAGTATGCGGTAATGGGCATGCCCGCCACGTACTCCATTACGAAGTACGGCCGCCCTTCGGGAGTGGAACCGGCGTCGAAGACCTTGGCGATCGCGGGGTGGTCCATGAGCGCCAGGGCCTGGCGTTCGGACTCGAAGCGCGCGACCACTTCGCGCGTGTCCATGCCGGCTTTGATTAGCTTGATGGCGACGCGACGGCGCACGGGCTGCTTCTGCTCGGCGAGCCAGACTTCGCCCATCCCGCCCTCGCCGATCAACTGCAACAGATGATAGGGGCCGATCAGGTTCGGCGCGGTGGTTGACTCGGGAGCGGCGGAGGTCTCAACCTCACCTTCTCCCCCCTCGGCGGAGGCCGCAACCCCGGCGGCGACGCGGCCTGCGTCTTCGTCGCGCGCTCTGGGTTGCTCAGGCGCCATGATGCTACGCCTCCACGAATCCCGCGGCTGGAAGGCCCCGGAAGTGCCCAGGCCAACCGGCTTGGGTCCAACTATACCAGGATTGACAGTGGCACAGCGACGGCTCGGATGGAAAAACCTCCCCGTTATCGTGGCCCAAGTATGGGGCACCTGAAAAAGTCCTGTTCCCATAGAAGTTCTATTGGTGTATGGTTGTTTCCCATAGGAGTTCTATTGGAGCGGCGTTTTTCCATAGGGCTTCCAGGAGGCGCAGTGAGCCGATCGGAGAAAGAGCAGGAACTACTGCTGGGGACGCTGGACATGCTGATTCTGCGGACGCTGGTGTTGGGGCCGGCGCATGGGCACACCATCGCGCACGTGATCGAGCACACGTCAGAGGACGTGCTGCAGATCGAGCAGGGGTCGCTGTATCCGGCGCTGCATCGGCTGGAAGATCGCGGGTGGGTTTCGTCGTACTGGGGCGCGAGCGAGAACAACCGGAAGGCTCGTTTCTACAAGCTCACGGCGGCGGGACGGAAGCAGCTGAAGGTGGAGACGCATCGCTGGAGCGAAATGGTGGGCGCGATTGGGCGGGTGCTGAACCAGGCGAGGCAGGCTTAGCGAGAAGTGGTTAAGCAGGAAGCGAGCGAAATGCGAGCTAACCGCGAGCGAGGAGCGAGCGAAATGCCGTTAGCGAAAGGCGATTGAACAGGGGAAGGTCATGAGTTTGCGGCGTTATCTGCGGCGACGTGCATGGGATGAGGAACGGGTGCGGGAGATGGAAGCGCACCTCGCCCAGGAGACGGACGATAACGTGGCGCGGGGTATGACGCCGGAAGAGGCGAGGCGGCGGGCGTACATGAAACTTGGCAATCCAACCGTCATCCGCGAGGAGATCTGGAAGATGAACAGTTTTGTATCGGTGGAAGATCTGGGTCGGGATATTCGCTACGCGTTCCGGCAGCTGCAGCACAATCCTGGGTTCGCGGCGATCGCGATTGTGACGCTGGCACTGGGAATTGGCGTGAACACGGCGATTTTCAGCGTGGTGAACGGGCTGTTGTTCAGCTCTCTGCACATCCGTCAGGAGAGCCGGGTGATCGAGGTGGGGTGGCGGCAGAAGGGAACTTCGTGGCAGCCGACGCTTTCGCTCCCCGAGTTCCGGGCGCTCGAAAGCCAGACGGGCGATGTGTTTTCCGACGTGGTCGCGGATCAATACGGACTGGACGGTTTGAGCATGGAGGGGAGCAAGCCGGACCGGACCTTCACCGATTATGTGTCGGGGAATTATTTCGAAGGGCTGGGAGTGCAGCCGCTGCTGGGACGCGTCTTCACCGCGACGGAGGGGATGACGCCCGGCGCCGATCCGGTGATGGTGCTGACCTACGGATACTGGAAGGAACATTTCGCGGGCGATCCGGCGGTGATCGGCCGGCGCGTGATGCTGGATGGCAATCCGATGACGATTATCGGGGTGACGCCGAAAGATTATCGCGGGCTGAACACAGGGCTCGCGGTACAGGCTTTTGTGCCGCTGGCAATGATCGTGTCGATTGAAAGCCAGCCGGTGGCGGACTGGGACAAGCAGGACGCCCGCGGAATGCGCGTATACGCACGGCTGAGGCCCGGGGTAACGGAGAAGGGGGCGAGCGCCGGGCTGGCGGTGCTGGCGCGGCGTTTCGCGACGGAGCAGCCGCGCGCGGAAAAAGATACGGAGCTGCAGCTGTTTCCTCTGTATGCGGGGAGGAATGCCGGGTTCGATCCTGACAATACGGCGGGGACGATAGGAGCGCTGTTTCTGGGACTGGCGGGACTGGTTCTGCTGCTGGCGTGCGTGAACGTCGCGAATTTGCTGCTGGTGCGGGCGACGGTGCGGGAGCGCGAGATGGTGATTCGCTCGGCGCTGGGCGCGGCGCGATTCCGGCTGATCCGGCAGATGTTGACGGAGAGCATTCTGCTGGCGCTGTTTGGCGGCGCGGCGGGGATGGGGCTGGGGGTGTGGGGGAGTCATCTGCTGGCTTCGGTGAACCTGCAGACGGATTTGCCGCTGAGCTTCAATTTAGGATTCGACTGGCACGTTTTCGCCTTTTCGTCAGTGGTGGCGGTGGTGGCGGGCGCGCTGGTGGGGATCGTTCCGGCGCTGCGGCTGGCGCGGGCGAATCTGAATGTTGTTCTGCGGGAAGGCGGGCGTGGGGTCGCGGCCGGAGGACACAAATTCCGCGATGCGCTGGTGACGATCCAGGTGGGCAGCGCACTGCTGCTGCTGATCATCGCAGGACTGTTTGCGCGCCGGCTGGTGGAGAGCGAGCACGCCGATCTGGGGTTCGACTCGACGCGGGTGCTGACGATGATGATGGACCCGGGCGAGATTGGCTACAGCGATCCGCGGGCGCGGGACTTTTACAGGGACCTTCTGCCGCGCATGCGCGCGATTCCGGGAGTGAAGTCGGCGACGACGGCGTTGTCGATTCCGATGGGGCTGCTGGACCAGGGAACGGACACGGTGACGGTGAGCGGGTACCAGCCGCCACTGGGGCAGAACCCGCCGACGGTGGACTTCAACGTAATCGGGACCGACTATTTTCCGACGCTGGGGATTCCGCTGGAGAGGGGCCGCAGCTTCACCGAGGCGGACGACGAAAAGAGTCTCTATGTGGCGATCGTGACCGAGGCGATGGCGAAGAAATACTGGCCGAATCAGGACCCGATCGGCAGACAGTTCACGATGGCCAGCGACGCAGCGCATCCGCTGCAGGTGGTGGGCGTGGTGAAGGACGCGCGGTACCACGGACTTAGGGGACCGATTGGCCCTTACTTCTATGTGCCTTTCCCGCAGCACTACGCGGGGAATTCTCTGCTGGCGCTGGAACTGCGCACAGCGGGCGATCCGGCGGGGATGATTCCGGAGGTGGAGCGGGCAATTCGGGATGTGAGTCCGAACCTGCCGGTTTTTGAGGTGAAGACGCTGCATCAGGCGCTGTATTCGCCGAACGGGCTATTGCTGTTCGAGATCGTGGCGTCGCTGGCGGGCGTTATCGGCACGCTGGGACTGGTGCTGGCGATCGTGGGCGTGTACGGGGTGCTGTCGTACGTGGTGAGCCAGAGGACGCGGGAAATCGGTGTGCGGATGGCGCTGGGCGCGGCCCGCAGCGACATCCTGAAAATTGTTTACCGGCAGGGCATGTGGATTGTGGGCATCGGGCTGGCGCTGGGGTTAGCGGCGAGCTATGGCCTGGTGCGACTGCTGCACAGCATGATGGAGGTGAGCCGAGGCGACCTGGTCCCGTGCCTGGGCGTGTCGGCGGCACTGGCGGCGATCGCCATGGTGGCGTGTTACATTCCGGCGCGGCGGGCGATGCGGGTGGAACCCATGCAGGCGCTGCGAACCGAGTAAACGCGCCTGGGCAGTCTCATTCCGAGCGCAGCGCCCGCATGGGATCAATTTCGGCGGCGCGGCGGGCGGGCGCCAATCCGGAGAGAAAGACGGTCAGCAGCAAGAGGCCCGCCGCCGCGCAATAACTCGTCGGATCAAAGGGAGCAACGCCAAACAGCAGCGAGCGAAGCAGGCGCACGGCGGCGATCGAACCAAGGCCGCCGGTCACGAGGCCCACGGCCGCGGTCCAGGAACTGCCGCTGAGGACGAGGCGGAAAACCGCTGCTCGGGTGGAACCAAGCGCCATGCGGAGAGCGAATTCGCGACGCCGTTCGATGACCGAGGAAGCCATGACCGCATAGAGGCCCAGCATGGCGACCAGGACGCTGCAGAGTGCATAGACGCTGAGCAGCTCGGCGGGAATGCGCGCCAGCTGATAGCGCTCGGCGGCCACGTCGTGGAGGGTGCGGACATTTTCGAGCGGCAGGGAAGCGTCGAGCCCGGCGACCGCCTGGCGGAGCTGCGCCGCGATGGCGGCGGTTGTGGCGCGGGAGCGAACGGCGACTTTGACGTCGCTGGAGTAGTCCTGGGCCAAAGGCAGAAAAAGGAGCGGGGTGGGATCGGTGTTGGCCGGATCGGAATATGCGTAGTCGCGGACCACGCCAACGATGCGGTGAGGTCGTTTGGCGACGATGAGGCTGCTGCCAACGGCGTCCCCTTTTGGCCAGTAACGGTGCGCCATCGATTCATTGATGACGGCGACGGCGGGGGAGGAAGGGTTGTCGTGAGTATCGAAGTCGCGTCCCTGGAGCAGAGCAA
>JBEKIN010000115.1:0-12354 GCA_050011735.1 Acidobacteriaceae bacterium
CTGGTGGACGGCGAGGTTCGCAGCCAGTCCGGCAAGTTCGAACCGGTCAGCTTTCGGCGTGCGGCGGCCAAAATGACCACGTCGCAAATCGCGGTCCAGGCTAAGCGCATACCCGACTACGACCGGGCGAAATACCTCACCTATGGCGGCGTTGACGTTGCCGAGGTCGAGGTCGATACGGAGCTCGGACGGATCCACGTCCGCCGCGTGCTCTCGGTTCACGACTGCGGCCGCCCCATGAATCCGACGCAAGTGATCAGCCAGATCAATGGCGGCATCATTCAGGGGATTTCCTACACGCTGCTGGAGAATCGCCTGCTCGACCCGGTCTTCGGACTCATGGTCAATCCCGATCTCGAACAGTACAAGATCGTCGGCTCGCGCGAAATCCCCGACATCGATGTGCGGCTGGTCGAGGCTTATATCGGACAGAGTTCTACCGACGCTTCGGGCATCGGCGAAGCCGCCGGGGTTGTTTCCATCGGCGCGGCCATCGGCAACGCTGTTTACAACTCTATCGGTGTGCGCGTCCGACGAACTCCAATGACCCCGGACGTGGTACTGGCTGCGCTACACGCGCCCGCGCAGGGAAAGGAGCTGGCATGAACCGCTTCTCCATCGCTGACTGCTCCTCTGTGGACGCGGCGCTCTCGCAGCTGAAGGATGGCGCTGTCGTCAAGGCGGGCGGCGTCGATCTGCTCGACCGCATGAAGGACGGCATCGAACAGCCCACCCGGCTGGTGAACATTCGCAATATCTCCGGGCTGCGTGGCATCCGCGAGACCGACCAGGGGCTGACAATCGGCCCGCTCACCACGCTCGCCGAGATCAGCGACCATCCGCTCATCCAGTCTCAGTATCAGATCCTCACCGACGCCTGCGGCCACGCCGCCACGCCGCACATTCGCAACATGGCGACGGTTGGCGGCAATCTGCTGCAGCGCGTGCAGTGCTGGTACTACCGCTCGTCGGACTTCCAGTGCATCCGGAAGGGCAAGGATCTCTGCTTCGCCTTCGAGGGGCTAAACCAGTACCACGCCATCATGGAGTACGCGACTTGTCCCTCCGTGGCGCCCTCTTCGGCCGCCGTGGCGCTGCTGGGTCTGAATGCGAGCGTCGAGCTGAGCTCGGCGAAGCGTGGCAAGCGAACCCTTGGCATCCGAGACCTATACGTTGTGCCCGACGCTAACCCGACAAAGTTCACGGTGATCGAGCCCGACGAACTGCTCACCGCGATCATGATTCCGAAGCCTGCGCCGGGTACGCGCTCCGCTTATCAAAAATACGGCGAGAAGGAGAGCTTCGACTGGGCCATTGCCGACGCCGGCGTCGTACTGGAGATGGATGGCGATGTCTGTCGCCGCGCAGTCATCACCATGGGCGCCGCATCGCCGGTCGTACGCCGCTCGCCACAGGCGGAAGCCGCACTCGCTGGCAAACCGATCACCGAAGAAACCGCTCGCGCCGCGGGCAAGGTCGCTGTTGAAGGCGCACAGCCACTTTCCGGAAATGCCTACAAACTTGATCTCTTCCCGGTCGCGGTCTACCGCACTATTCTGCTCGCCGCCGGGCAAAGAGATCGCGATCCCAGCGCGGCAGGATAACGGAGGTCAACCATGAGCACAACGAATGCAACCCAGCCCTGCCAGTGCCTCCGCACCAAGAATCCCTACGGAGCTACACCGGAGAATGCCGAATCGTGGCTACCCGGCATCCAGGCATCGTCGAGCTACTGGTGCCTGCGCACCATGAGCCCCGCCGGCCCCGACGATCACTACGTGCATCTCGCGCGCTGCGTGCCAGGGCGCGCCTGCTATGAGGAGCGGGAGAAGTAACTCCGCCCCTTACATCTCATTCGGACTCGGCGCCTTCCCTGACTGTTGCTGGAACGAGCTCCACTGCGCGTGCTCCTGCGACACCAGTGACTCCACGCGCTCGGCGAGCAGTCCATGCGGATCGGGCACACCTGCATACGGTCCCGCATTGGCCAGATAAGTGTATTTCTCGTGCTTCAGCGCCTCGCAGGTGGATCGATAGGTGTTCCAGAGCTGCTGATACTGGTTCAGGTGCAGAACGCCCTCCAGAATCGTGATCAGCACACCCAGCCCCGCAGTCACCAGCCTGTCCGATTTGAAGGGCAGCGCGGCCAGAAATGGAATCATCGCAGCGGCCAGGATCTCCACAATCTTCATGCGTTTGAATATCCGCTGTGCGGACCGGCTCTTGCGGTCGTACCAGTCGATCTGATCCTCCAGCCGCGCATAGATGGGATCGGTGGTGGTCAGGGACTCCGCCGTTTCGGGCATAACCGGGTCTCCTCGTTCTTCTGCTTGCCACTATACAATCGCCGATCTGAATTCGGGCCAGCCGCTGTTACGCGTTTTGAGTCCCCGAGCCTCTGGCGTTGAACAGCGCGGCTTCCGCCTGGCGCCGGCGCAGCAACCCCGCCACCACCGCCCCTCCGGCGCGATCCCAAACTTCAAACTGAGCAGCCGCGGCAGCAAAGTTTCCGGCGTTCAACTCGTGCAGCAGCGTGGATTCCTCAAGTCTGCCCCGGCCCAGGTTGAAAGCGAAATCCACCAGCGCATCGAACTCCTCCTGGCTCAGCGCCACTGCAACCACATTGTTCACGAATGTGGCGGCGGTACGGATATCCTTCGCCAGCAGATTCTGCGCCTCTTCGATGGTGATGGTCGTTCCCCTCACCACCTCCGGCCCGGTGTGGCCGAACCCGATGGTCCACACACCCACCTGATCCTGGTACGCCGTCAGCTTGCAGCCTTCAAACTGTTCTGTCATAGCGAGCCCTTTGCCGCCGTACGTGAGGTTGTTGACTCCCATCTGCGCACCCTCCGCTGATCACTCCATCTGTCTCGTTCGATCCGTTGCGAGGAAGCCATCTTGTCATCGCGCGACAGCCGTGGTCAACTCTGCGACTCTGCCTGTGCGCGATGATGGCCCGCCCGCGCTGTTGCCCAATTTTCCCCTTGCGCCTATTCTGGCAACGGCTGAACAACGGTCGTTCTTCACCCTGGGGGATTCATGGGACGCGCAATCTTTATCAGTTATCGCCGTGACGACACGGAAGGCGAAGCGGGACGGCTGTTCGACGACCTGGTCCGCGCCTATGGCGATAACTCGGTCTTCATGGATGTGGCCGGGATCAACCCAGGCATGGATTTCCGCAAGGCCATCGATGACAACGTATCCTCCTGCGGCGTGCTCCTCGCGATGATCGGTCCCACGTGGGCCGGCATCACCAACAGCTCCGGAGAGCGCCGCCTCGATGACCCCAACGATTTTGTGCGTCTCGAGATCGCCTCCGCGCTGGGCCGCGACATCGCTGTCATCCCGGTGCTGGTGCACGACGCAAAAATGCCCAGGCCCGATCAACTTCCGGAAAATCTCAAGAACCTTGCGTATCGCAATAGCGTGGAAATCACCCACGCGCGCTGGAACTCCGACGTGCAGCTCCTGACTCAGGCGTTAAGCCAGTATGTCGCCGCCTCGAGCTCCACCGACACGGAGCCCGTGCATGCCACCGTCGCTGTCCAGCTTCCTCCGCCACACTCGCCCGGACCGCACCAAGCTCCTGCCAAATCGTCGAAGATACCGCTCTTTGCGGGAATTGCCGTCGTCGTGGTCCTCGCGATCGTCGGCATCGTCTTCTTCGCGATGCACGGTTCCGGCGGGAACGCTGCCACTCCGGCGCCGAATCCCTCGGCTCCGGGGGCCGCTACAGCCACTCCCGTCCAGGCCAGCTCCCTGCAGGGAAGATGGCAGAACTCGACGAACGTCAACCTCAACGGGCTGGACTTTCTCGACATCACTGTGTCGGGAAATCAGCTTTCTATCGAGGCGTGGGGAAGCTGCCAGCCTCAGGACTGCGACTGGGGCGGGCAAACAGCGAACTTCGACGGGCAGAAGGCTTCCGCAACCTGGCAATTTACCGAGCCGGGGAAGACCAGCGGGAAAGAAAAGTCGCGCGTGGCAACCATCACCATCACGCCGGTCAATGGTGCTTTGCAGGTGAACGTAGACAGCACGACGGAGGGCAAGCCCGAAGAGCAGCATCAATTCACCTTTACGCACTCACAGCAAACGTCACCGTAAATGCCGATTCGGCCGCTCGCATCGCCGCCGCTGAGCGCAGCGGCCCACCCTTCAGGCGATGAAACATTCAGTTACGCGCGGGACGGGCTGCGCAATCTCTTTTCTCAAATGCTGTAAGGGTGCGATACTGCCGCCTGTCTCTATACCCGTTTTTCATTGCGGTTGAAAGAAGGAATCCATGAAGCTGCTGGCCAAATTCAATCTGATCCTGCTGGTCGTCTTCGGCGTTGGGGGAGTGATCATCTCGCAGCTGGCCCGCTCCTGGCTGCTCGACAACGCGACAAGTGACGTGCAGGCCCAGGCGCAACTCATGCTGGCCAGTTCCAAATCCATCCGCGACTACGTCGGCGACCGTGTCTCCCCCATTCTGGCACCCCTGGAACAAACCCGGTTTCTTCCGGAAAGCATTCCCTTCTTCGCCGCTAACTCTACGTTCAACTACCTGCGCAAAAGCTATCCCGACTATACCTACCTGGAAACTGCGTTGAATCCCACCAATCCCGCCGATCGGCCATCCGACTGGGAAAGAGACATTGTCAATGATCTGCGCGATCACCCCGGCGAAACGGAGCTCTCCAACGTGCGCCCCACGTCCATGGGCCCGTCGCTTTATATCGCCCGTCCGATTCATGCCATGCAGGACTGCTTGCAGTGCCATGGCAGCCTGTCTTCGGCGCCGAAATCCATGGTTGCTCGTTACGGCTCGGATAACGGCTTCGGGTGGAAGCTGGGCGACGTCATCGGCGCGCAGATCGTCTCCATACCGATGTCCGTTCCTGTTGCCAGGGCCAACCACGCATGGCTCCAGCTGCTGCTCTTCCTCATCGGCGTGATGATCGTCGCCATCCTCGCTCTGGACGCCGCGGTCTACTGGTTTGTGATCCGGCCGCTGAAACTGGTTTCTGAGACGGCGGATCGCGTCAGCCGCGGCGAGAAAAACGTGAACCCGGTGCGGGTCACGAGCAAAGACGAGATCGCCACCGTCGCCTCGTCCTTCAACCGCATGCAGGTGAGCCTGGCGAAGGCCTTGAAGATGGTCGAGGAGGATTAACGAAGCCGGTTTCGAGGCGCTAGCTTCGGCTCGACTTCAGAAATCGCGCGCGATCGGCTTCGTTCTCGATTTCGTTCGCCACGCAGTCGTAGAAGTCCTCCACGGAGGAGCAGCGCTTCGCTGCGCGCTTCACGACGACCTCGGCGATCGGTCCGATATGCACGGCCAGTGCTCTCGTCACGCGCACCAGCGTTTGCGCGTCGATGGCCGCGACAGCTGCGGTCGCAGACGCATTTCCCGTTACCGGCGTCGGCATGGCTTCCCTGCCCGGCTCGCCAGTCTCTTGCGCTCGATGCTCGCTGCGCGGCTCGTCCATGTAGGGACGCAGCGCCCGAATCAGCACTTCTACATCCGACCTCCAGCGCGCGTGCGTCAGTTCCACAGCATTTCTGAAGGCCAGTTCCTTCAGATCGTCGGGCAACTCCTCCGGGGTTGGCATTTTCGCTCCGCGCACCAGCACCGGCACCACCGGAATATCCCGCCGCAGCGCCGACGCCAGCTCGATCCGCACGAAATCGTTCGCGTCCTGCAGACGCCTGCGCCCCTGCGCGTCTTTGGTGTTCAGCCACTCCTGCCCAATCATCGCCAGCAGAACGCTGCACGACGACACACTCTCGTCGATCGCCTTGCGGAAATCGCGCCCCGGCTCGATCGCAGAGACATCCATGAAGACGGAATTCTCGCCGAACTGCTTGGCCATCTCATCGAACAGACGCCCGGCCTCACCCTCGGAATCGTTCCTTCGATAATTGATGAAAACGGACCGCAGAACCTGCCTCCCGGGCGAGAAACGGACATGGTGTCGGAGGGTTCAGTTACGGGAGAAGCAGACCGCGTCTGCTCTCCCCGTGAAGAGCCGGACACCCCCGATCTCCTCTTCCGTATCATGGCACAGTGGCCGGTACCAATGGTCTCCCCCGGTGCCACTTCAGTTATCGCTATGCAGCGTCTTGCGCCGCCGGCATCGCACCGCTTTTCGCGTTGTACCGCCCTGCTACTCTGAAAATATGGACCCGTCCCCCGCGGCAGACATCGTCACCCTGTATCCCCGCGGCATTCTCTTCGACATGGATGGCGTGCTGGTCAGCTCCATCGGCTCCGTCGAGCGCACCTGGGAGGCATGGGCCAAAGCGCGCGGCATCGATCCGGCGCTGGCCATCCGAACCGCTCATGGCCGCCGCGCCATTGAAACCGTCCGCCTGCTGCGTCCCGACCTGAACGACATGGAAGAGCTCGCGTGGCTCGAACGCATGGAGATCGCCGACAACGGCGGGTTGGCCATACTGGGCGGCGTCGAGCGCATTCTGGAGAATCTTCCGGAAAAATACTGGACCGTCGTCACCTCCGCCACCGAGCGCCTCGCGCGCAGCCGCATGGAGTACGGCGGCATCCGTGTGCCCGCGCGCATCGTCTCCGCCGACGTAGTCACGCATGGCAAACCGCATCCTGAGCCGTATCGCAAAGGCGCTGAACTGCTCGGCCTCTCACCCGCGGAGTGCCTGGTCATCGAGGACTCGGCCTCCGGCGCGAAGGCCGGTCACGCCGCCGGATGCAAAGTGCTGGCTACGCTTTATTCTCATTCTCCAGCCAGCCTGAGCGACGCCGACTGGATTGTGCATTCGCTCAACGACGTTCATGTGCAGGTCACCGGCGATGCGCTGGAGGTGCGATTCACTCCAATTGCGCGCAAGACCTCTGTCGCCGCCTGCTGACACCGCGTAGAATTGCCCGGACCACCATGGCCCTCTCCGTTCGAGTCGAATACGCGCACCAGCGCAAAATGCGCACGCGCAATACAGCCCGCTATCGCGCCGCCCACTGGCCTATCTGGATCTGGGTCTTTTTCCTCGCGCCCGGCCCGCTCACCTTCGACCTCTTCGCACGCGGCGGCAGCATGGGCAATCTCCTCTGGCTGGTCGCCGTGCTGCTGGGCACCGGCATCGCCGCGCTCTTCGGCCAGCTCCCCGGCGCCGAACCGGCGCCCTACATTCTTCGCTTCACCGAGGATCGCCCCAACCCGCGCTATCGCCGCATCTGCTACACCTTCGCGTGGAACGCGCTGCTGAATTTCGCGCTTCTCGACCTGGCCGGACTCGCGTGGGCCGCATGCACGGGGCAATGGCGGATGAAGCAGATCTACGCGCACGGCTACACACCGCTGCTGATCGTCATTCTGCTGCTGGGCGCTCTGGGAATCCTGCCGCGCGTTCGTCCCTCCACCCAGGGCGAGGGCAAGGAGCGCCGTTACTTCTACGGAGCCGTCTGGTCCATCACTGCCGCGCAGACCGTGCTGCTGATTCTCTGGAAGACGCTGCCCAAAAACCATGCCACTGACATCGTGAAGCTGGCTGTCTATTGCGCGGTGCTCATCGGCATGGGCGTTCTCGCCGCCTGCGGCGTGTTGCCCCGCACCCGGCCCATTCTTCCCGGCGAGCTGATGGTCGCGGACTGAGACCAATTCCGGCTTATGAAATCTTTATAGATTTCTTGCGCGACCCTTGCGCCGGCTCCGCTGCAATCGAGACAGAGGTACAGGCATCGTGCAAGCTGCCCAACTTGCTCTGTATTTGCTGGCCGCCACCATCTTTGCAGGGATCAGCTTCCTGATCTGGATGCTGATGCACCTCTTCCTTGAATCACGGCGCGAAAGCCGATCGCAACCGGCGTATCACGCCCGGTGGCGCTATCGCATGCGCCAAAGTTAGAGGTTTCCGCGTGCCGCCTGTTCGCGTTCGATGGCCTCGAAGAGCGCCTTGAAATTCCCTTTTCCGAAGCTGCGGCTGCCCTTCCGCTGAATAATCTCGAAGAACAACGTCGGCCGGTCTTCAACGGGCTTGGTGAAGATCTGCAGCATGTAGCCCTCGTCGTCGCGATCCACCAGGACGCCCAGCTTCTCCAGCTCCGCGAGCGGCTCGTCAATCTTCCCCACCCGCCCCTGCAGCTCCGTGTAATACGAGTGCGGCACGGTCAGAAACGCCACGCCCTGCGCCTGGAGCTTCGCAACCGTCCCCAGAATGTCGTTGGTCGCCATCGCGATATGCTGCACGCCTGGCCCGTGGTAGAACTCCAGATACTCCTCGATCTGCGACTTCTTCCGCCCCTCGGCCGGCTCGTTGATGGGGAACTTCACGCGCCCGTTGCCGTTGGCCATCACTTTCGACATCAGCGCCGAGTACTCCGTCGAAATGTCCTTGTCGTCGAAGTGCTGGTAGAGCGAGAAGCCCATGATCTGCGCATAGAAATCCACCCAGCGATTCATCTCGTTCCAGCCCACGTTGCCCACCATATGGTCGATGTGGATCAGACCCACGGGCCGCGCCAGCGGATCTTCCGGCATGGCGCGATATCCAGGCAAGAACGCGCCCGTGTATTCGCTCCGCTCGATAAACGAGTGAATCGTGTCGCCGTACGCGGCGATCGAGGCGATCCTGACCATCCCCTTTTCATCTTTCAGCTCGAAAGGCTCGCGGACACTGCGTGCGCCGCGTTTGGTCGTCTCTTTCCAGGACTGGCGGGCGTCGTCCACCCACAATGCCACATCGCGCACGCCATCTCCGTGCACACGCACGTGCTCCGCGATCTCGCCATCCGGGCGCAGAGGCGTGGTGAGAACGAAGCGCACCTTTCCCTGTTCCAGCACGTAGGAGGCACGGTCGCGGACGCCGGTTTCCGGCCCCGCATAGGCCACCAGCTTCAGGCCAAACGCCAGCCGGTAAAAATAGGCGGACTGGCGTGCATTGCCGACGTAAAACTCGACGTGATCGGTTCCGTTCAGCGGCAGGAAATCCTTTTGTGCCGCAACTTCCGATTGCACCAAAGTAGACATAGCAGAACAGCTCCTGGGGATTACAGTGCCACGCCTCCGGAAGCCCGAACCGGAGCACACAGCGAGCATTACGATATACCCCGGTCAGGGGAGTTGACCAGTCAGGAAAACGCAATTCTCCGGGCAACCCGTGGCCCAAAAGTGGCAACAGCCAGTGTCCCGAACCAGAGGTCCGAAACCCGCGGCGTAGTAACCTGATCGCGCCAGCTTCCACCAGGAGCGCACCCTCGGAATGAAGGACCTTTGGCATCATCTGGCGCCCTTTGCCGGCACATTCCACTACCTGATTGCGGCCATCGTTGGCGCCTTCGTAGTCGCTGTCCGCAAATATGTGCAGCGCGTCCGCGAGAACCGCGCCGCTATGTGGCCCAGCGCAGATGGCCAGGTGCAAACCGCGACAGTGAAAAAGTCCCAGTACGGCAGCTGGGTTGAAGCCTCCTACCGCTATTACGCGCAGCAGCAGTACCGCTACGGCAAATACCGCCGCCATTTTGCGCGCAAAGCTGCTGCCGAGGCCTTTGCGGCGGCCATCCGCGGCCGCAGCGTCCAGGTGCGCTATCGTGACGACAAGCCCAGCGAGTCGGTTCTGCTCGAGCAGGACCTGCAAATGGCCGGACTGCTGCAAACGGGCTAGGGCCTGTTAACAGGCCCTGAGGCAGACCGCGCCGGAATCCGAACTTCCAGATGCCGAAGAAACCCGCAAAACGCGCCAAATCCACCTCACCTGCTGAGGCCTCCTCTCACCTCGTCGATCAGCAGCTGGCCCGCTATCGCGCCATGCGCGACTTCGCCATGACCGCCGAGCCCAGTGGTTCCTCCGGCGCGAAATCCAAACCGAAAGCGGGCGCAGGCCTTCCCTTCGTAGTCCAGAAGCACGCCGCCACCCGCCTCCACTACGACTTTCGCCTCGGCTGGCGCGGCGTTTTCAAGAGTTGGGCTGTCACCAAAGGCCCCAGCTACGTCGTCGCCGACAAGCGCCTCGCCGTTGAGGTCGAAGACCACCCCATCGAATACGGCGGCTTCGAGGGAACCATCCCCAAAGGCCAGTACGGCGGCGGCACCGTGATGGTGTGGGATCAGGGAACCTGGGAGCCGGTGACCGATGTCGACGAAGGCCTGCGCAAGGGGCAGCTCAAATTCATCCTCCACGGGCAGAAGCTGCACGGCCACTGGGCGCTCATCCGCATGAAGGGCGACCGCTTCGGCGAGAAAGGCAAGAACAACTGGCTGCTCATCAAGGAGCACGATGAGTTCGAGCGCACCGCCGACGATCCAGCCATCACCGACGAAGCGCCGGACAGCGCGGTCACCGGTCGCACTATGGAGCAAATCGCCGCTGCGGACGATCACACCTGGAATTCCTATGTCCCCGAGAAAAAGCCGCTGGCGAATCGCTCGCTCCTGACGCGCAGAACAGTCCCGCCGAAGGCGCAGTCGCCTGGACGGCCAGTCCCGCCGAAGGCGCAGCCGCCTGGACGGCCAGTCCCGCCCGTGCCGGACCGCGAGAGCCTCCTGCACGATGTCCCGCGTGAGAAGATGCCCGGCTTTCTCTCGCCGGAGCTGGCCTCCTCGGTTGAAAAGCCGCCCGAAGGCGAGGACTGGCTGCACGAGCTCAAGCTTGACGGCTATCGCATTCAGGTCCATGTCGACGAAAAAGACGGAAAGCGCCGCGCCCGCCTCTTCACGCGTAGTGGTCTCGACTGGACCCATCGCATGCGCGACGTTGCAGAAGCCGCCGCCGAGCTCCCCGTCCACGGCGCCATTCTCGACGGCGAAGTGGTCGTCCTCAACGAGCAGGGAGGAAGCAGCTTCGCCGATCTGCAGGCTGCGTTTGAGGAGGGCGCGCCGCACCCGCTCACCTACTACGCCTTCGACCTGCTCCACCTCGACGGCCACAACCTGCGCAACCTGCCGCTCGAGCGGCGGAAGACCCTCCTCGAAGGCCTGCTCCAGGATCACGGCGATGGCACGCTGCGCTACAGCAGCCACCTTCGCGCCAACGGAGGCGCCATGTTTCGCCGTGCATGCGAAATGGGTGCTGAGGGCATCGTTTCCAAGCTGGCCAATTCGCCGTGGCGTTCGGAACGCTCACGCTTCTGGCTCAAGTCGAAATGCGTCCTGCAGCAGGAATTCGTTGTGGGTGGATTCACGCCCCTCTCCAGCGGCGGACACGGCATTGGATCGCTGCTGCTCGGCTACTACCGCGACGGCGACCTCATCTATGCGGGCCGCGCGGGAACCGGCTTCACCCACAAGACGCACGAGTTGCTGCGCGACCGGCTCGACGCTCTGCGCCAGGCAAAACCCGCGTTCCACGATGTGCCAGCCGAGGCGAAGAAGGACGCGATCTGGGTCAAGCCCTCCACCGTCATCGAGGCGCGCTTCGCCGCGTGGACCAGCGACAATCTCGTCCGTCAGGCCGCTTTCCTCGGCCTCCGCGAAGATAAGGATCCGAAGGAAGTCATCCGCGAAACGGCGGGACCAGTGCCGAAGTCGTCAGGAAAACGCCAGCACGAAGAGAAGTTTTCTCCGAAATCAGCAAAGCCGCCTGCGAAGACCGCGCAGCATCCCGCTCCCGCCGCAACTGCTGCCAAAATTGAAACGCCTGCTCCGTCCAAATCCCGCAGCGATCGCGCGCAGGTCGCGGGCGTCTCCATCAGCCATCCCGACAAGATCCTCGACGAAGAGAGCCGCCTCACCAAGCTGCAACTCGCCGAGTATTTTGACGCCGTCGCCGATCATCTGCTGCCGCACATCGCGGACCGCCCGCTCAGCATCGTGCGCTGCCCGGAAGGCAGCGGCAAGCCCTGCTTTTTCCAGAAGCAAATCGGCAAAGGTATGCCCGTCGGCGTCGACAGCGTGCCGGTTCTGGTGAAGAAGGGCACCAAACCGGAGCAGTACATCACCGTCTCCACGCGCGAGGGTCTCGTCGGTCTCGGTCAGATGGGCGTGCTCGAACTGCATCCCTGGGGTTCCAGCAACAAAACCCTCGAACGGCCTGACCGCCTTATCATCGACCTCGATCCCGACCCCGAACTTCCGTGGAAGCGCCTGGTCACCAGCGCCATCGAGGTCCGCGAACTGATGAAGCACCTCGGCCTCGAGGCCTTCGTCAAGTCCACCGGCGGCAAAGGGCTCCATGTCGTTGCGCCCATCGATCCGGAACACGAGTGGCCGACCTTCAAAGAATTCGCGCACCATTTCGTGCTGATGATGGAGCGCGCCAACCCGAAGCTCTACCTGACCAAAATGACCAAGTCCGCCCGCACCGGCCGCATCTTCCTCGACTATCTCCGCAACGAGCGTGGAGCGACCGCCGTGGCTCCATATTCGCCGCGAGCCCGCGCCGGCGCGCGTGTCGCCG
>JBEKIN010000116.1:0-12266 GCA_050011735.1 Acidobacteriaceae bacterium
ACATTCCGGTTTGCCGACAATCCGGTAGCAATCACCGCACTATCTCATCGCTGGTTGCGACGGGGTCGTTGGTGCGCATTCGAGCCGTTCTATGGGGCTATGGTTGTATCTGCCAGACTGCGGCGGGGGCGCCAGGGGTCCCGCTGCTGGTCAACGTGGCCCCGTTCATGAGCCAGATGTAAACCTGTTCCGTCGTGCTGTTCCGCCACAGGATGCCAGCGCGACCGCTGCCATCGTAGTCGCCCAGCCCCTCAATGACCCAGGCAGAGGAAACGTAGGTGACGCTCCCGCCGCCGGACATCGTGGTCCCGTTGACGAACCAGAGGTAGACCTGGCCGCTCGTGCTGTTCCGCCACAGGATGTCACTCTTGCCGTCGCCGTTGAAATCGCCGACGCCCGCGATGCTCCAGTCGGGGGAGACGTAGCCGAGGCTCCCGCTGCTGGTCAACGTGGTTCCGTTCATCAGCCAGATATAGACCTCTCCGGTCGTGCTGTTTCGCCACAGGATATCGGCTTTGCCATCGCCATTGAAATCGCCAATGCCCTGAATGACCCAGTCCGAGGTGATGTACGTGACGCTGCCGCCGCCCGACATGATGGACCCGTTGATGAACCAGACGTAGACCTGCCCGGTCGAGCTGTTGCGCCACAGGATGTCGGCGTAGCCGTCGCCATTAAAGTCGCCAATGCCCTGAATGGTCCAGTCGGAGGAAACGTAGCCGAGGCTCCCGCTGCTGGTTAAGGTGGTTCCATTCATTAGCCAGATATAGACCTGCCCGGTGGTGCTGTTGCGCCACAGGATATCGGCGTAGCCGTCGCCATTGAAATCGCCGACGCCCTGAATGACCCAGTCGGAGGTGGGACTGCCCGGGCTGCCGCTGCTCGAATACGTGGTTCCGTTCATCAGCCACTCGTAGACCTGCTGAGTGCTGGAATTGCGCCACAGAAGGTCACTCTTGCAGTCGCCGTTGAAGTCGCCGACGGCGGCAAAGGACTGCGGGTTGGGATTCGGATTCGGGTTGGGATTCTCACAAGGAAAGGTGGAGTTCGCCACCGTGAGCTGGAAGGTCGTCGAAGTTGTGTTACCCAGCGAATCGGTTACCTGGGCAGTAAAGCTGGCCGCTGTTTCTGAAGCCGTGGGCGTACCGGAGATGACACCTGCCGACGACAGGGTGAGCCCAGAGGAGAGCGCGGTTCCCGAGGTTACCAGCCATGTATAGCCGCTGCCGCTGCCACCCAACGCACGCAGGGTCTGGGAGTAGCTCTGGCCCACGATTCCTGAAGGCAGGGGGGAGGGGGTTGTGATTTTGAGTGGACCAACCACCGTTATCTGCGCGGTATCCGTTACCGTGATGTTCTCCTGAGCTGTCACGAGGATATCCAGAACCTGTTCTACGTCGTTGACAGTGATCGTTTCCTGGTCATTGATCTGAATCGTCCCGCTTGCAGAAGAGCTGACGGTCACCGGCGAGGTTGCCGGCGTCAGAGCGCGGCCCTGAGGGTTCGAACTGCCCGGGGTGCTGGCGCTGGCAGCCGATGTAGTCTTTGTATCTGCTGGACCGTTTCCCTGGGCCAGCGCACGTGCGCCAAATCCGGCCATCAGAATCGCGGCCACGACAGCAACCTGCCTGCGCCCTCGTGCAGTCCGCGCCGCCTGCGCGTCACGAATTGTCGCTGGCCGTATGCCCATCTTGCCTCCTCACCCCGTTGCGCGCTGCATGGCTGCCGCTATGAGCCACTGGAGAAGGTGATGGTGACGGTGACATTGATGGTTTGGCCGGACTGGATACTCAGAATTGGGCTGGACAGGTTCGTGCTCGTGAAACTGTTGGCCGACGTGGGTTGTCTGGTGCCTCCGGAGGAGTATTCAAAATGCGTGGATACTGTGCCGATATCGCCGGTTTGATTGGCGGCCGCTGTGCCGGAGAGCACGAGCCCGCTGGTGGTTGTCACAACTAAATTGCAGACTCCCGTCGGAGTCGCTCCGCAACTGAAATTCCCGTTCGTGGAGTCCAGGTCGTACGTATTGTTGGGTTCAAAAATCAGGCAACCGGGCTGGAGCGGCGAAGTGAAGCCGTAGGTGTTCTGGCAGGGCGGAGAAGCAGTGTCTCCCGGCCCTGGCAGCAGATTGATCCACCATCCGCCGGGAGTGAAGTTCCCCCCCAGAAATCCGGTCAGGATTGTCTGTCCGTTTTGGGTCAGGCTGTTCTCGAACTCGCGTCGTTGACTCAATGTCCCGTCAGGATTCATGACTTCGATCACCCAGTGGCCGTGCGTCGTGATTCCTTCGTGCTGGCCGCTGCCCGATTTGCCCATTGCGGTTGGGGACTGGGCCGGAACCGGCCCGGACGTTCCGGTCGCTCGCATGGGCGCGGGGCTCGCGGCAGCTTGAACCTGAGCCTTGGCCGGATTGGCGCCGGCGGGTTGAGCCTTGGCATGCGGCGCAAGCCAAAGGCCGAGGAAGGCTACGGCAGCGAGGGCCAAAAGACTTCTCAATGGGCGGGAAAGCCTGCGGCAGACCAGGGGCTTGTGGAATTGTGAGTGCATGAGAAGCGCTCCACGGAGAGGATGACGGATTTGGACGGGTGGTTCGGGGCCCGCTCGGAGCGTATCCGAGCCTGACAAGGGAGAAGGAAAGGATGACTCGGTACGAGAAAAACGGTACGCCCAGTTATCGGCAGAAAGAGAAGGAAAGTCAAGAGAAATGACCGATGCCGGGACCGCAATCAGGAGCTACGAAATCCGCCTGAGCGAGAGTTGCGGACGTGTCACCGGCAATATGGAAGCCTCGACCGCAAGCGTACGGCCAGCCCTGGGGCAGGTTGATTCCGCCGGGAAGAAGGCTTAGGAGCCGGTGCGGGCGGAGCGGCTGAGAACGCGGGTGGAACGGACGGGCTTCTTCTGGGAACGCACCAGTTTTGGTGCAGGGGTTTCTTCGAGGCCGGAGCGGCGATCCATCCATTCATCCAGACGAGACTTGCGGAACCGCCAGCGGTTGCCCAGACGGAAGGCGGGAATGAATCCTGTGGCGGCGTAACGATAGAGGCTATCCGCGCTGATCCCGAGATAGTGCGCGGCCTGACGAATGTCCATGACTTCGCGAATCTCGGGTTGGGCGAGCGAGGCTTTCACGGATTCCTCCAGAGCAGTAAGGCACGCCCTGTATACCATAGTCCGAATGGCGCAAGGAATCCCCGATTTGGCGGGGTATTGGGTTACCAACCCCATCTTACTGAAGTCATGAAAATACAGCGAGATGGAGCGGACAGATTAAAGTTTTGGCTCCAGAGAGCTGATGATCGACAAGAAGCTGTCATCGAGGGTCCGGTTTTTCGCGATGGCTTCCGCCAGCGGGATGTCCTCGATCTTCGTTCCGTGCAGAACCACGAGGCGTCCAAACTTGCCCTGGTGGACGAGATCGATCGCCGCCAGACCGTAGCGCGTCGCCAGCATGCGGTCGTAAGCCGTGGGCGTGCCGCCGCGCTGCGTGTGCCCCAGATTGACGGAGCGTGTTTCGTACCCGGTCTTCTTCTCGATCTCCTCAGCCAGCGCCTCGCCGATGCCGCTCAGGCGCGCGTGGCCGAAGGAATCGACCTTCGTTCCCTTGGTAGCCTGCCCGATCTCGGGCAGCTTGGCGCCTTCAGCGACCACCACGATGCCGTACTTCTTTCCGTGGTCGTGGTTGTATTTCAGAATTGCGCAGACATGATCCAGATCGATCGGCTTCTCCGGAACCAGAATGACGTGAGCACCGCCCGCCACGCCGGCGGTCAGCGCGATCCAGCCCGCATCGCGACCCATCACTTCGCAGACGATCACGCGGCTGTGCGACTGGGCGGTGGTGTGCAGGCGGTCGACAGCTTCCGTAGCGATCATCACCGCGGTATCGAAACCGAAGCAGACATCGGTGCCGTTCAGGTCGTTATCGATAGTCTTGGGAACGCCAACGCCGGGGACGCCGGCCTCGATCAGCGCGTTGGTCACGGACTGGGTGTCGTCGCCGCCGATGGCGATCAGCGCATCGAGCTTGTTGGATTTGAGGACCTGCACGCATTTCTGGATCCCGCCTTCGACTTTGCGAACATTGGTGCGCGAGGTGCGCAGAATGGTGCCGCCCTCGATCAGAATCCCGTCCACTTTTTCGAGCGTCAGCTCCACGGTGTTGTTGTCGAGCACGCCGCGCCAGCCATCGAGGAACCCAACGAACTCGTCGCCGTAATGAACGATGCCTTTTCTCACGACCGCGTGAATCACCGCGTTCAGCCCAGGACAGTCTCCGCCGCCCGTCAACACACCAATTCGCATCGCTTTTCTCCCTGTGCCCTTTACGCTCATGATACTGGGCGCCTGGCACGCGATTCAAATGACGAAAATACCGTGCAGCATCGTTAGAATCTGACCATGTCGCTTCTTCAGGTGATATTGCTTGCCATCATCCAGGGGCTCGCCGAGCTTCTGCCCGTCTCCAGCTCCGCGCATGTGGTGGTCGCAGAAAAGCTGATGGGCCTCGACCCATCGTCGCCAACCATGACCCTGCTGCTGGTGATGCTGCACACGGGCACCATGTTTGCGGTGATCGTCTATTTCTGGAAGCAGTGGAAGGCTACCTTCTTTTCCGACAGCGAAGCCCTCAAGCGCTTTGTCTGGCTGGCGTTCATCGCTACCGTCCTTACCGGAATCGTCGGAGAGGTGCTGATCAAGATCATCGAGCACACCATTTTCAAAGGCTACCCTCACGCGCAGATCGAAGACCTCTTCGGCCATCTCGGCATTGTCGCGCCCGCGCTTCTGGCGGCAGGCATTTTGATTTTGGTCGCCGGTCTGGTCGAAGGCCGGCGGCCAGATTCCGAGGAGTCGCCGGAGATCAGCTTCGGCCAGTCAGCCGTGATCGGCGCGGTCCAGGGGCTGTGTCTTCCCTTCCGCGGATTCTCCCGCTCCGGCGCCACGATCTCTGTGGGCATTCTGCAGGGCATTAAAAAAGTGCGCGTCGAATCCTTCAGCTTTGCGCTGGCCGTGATTCTGACGCCGCTGGCGATTGGGCGCGAGGCGCTGCGGCTGCATCATGCGGACACGAGCGGATTCGCCCATGCAGCTCTCCCCAGCCTGCTCGGCGCAGTCTTCTCGTTCCTCGCAGGATTGGTCGCGCTCAAGTGGCTGAGTTCCTGGCTCGAACGCGGCCGCTGGTACTACTTCGGCATTTATTGCCTGGTGGCTTCGGTGGTGGTGTTCGTGCTGCACCATCGAGGGTATTGAAGCCTGCAGGCGGCAGCCTGCGGCCAGCGGCGGTCCATCAGCACTTGCTGACCGCTGAACGCTGTACGCTGGTTTCATGTGGATACGCAAGCTGCGCATCGAACGCGTCACGCAAACCGGCGAGGTTCACACCTGCCCAATCGCGTGGATCGACAACTTCGCGATGCGCAACTTCACCAACGACGCTATATTCGACGACACGCTGCCGGTCGGCGATGGTTTGCTCGAAGCCGGCACGCGGATTCCCCTCGATCGGCTGCGCGACTCGATGGAGGATTGGTTCCGGCGCAAGGGGTATCTCGCCGCGGATGAAACGCTGCGTATCGAAGAGCTGCCCGTCGCTTCGCCTGTGTCTCGCTCCGCTCACTGATCGCCGATCGGCGATTTCTGCTGCACTCCAATGGCGCATCGCAGATAGATGTACTGATCGAACGGCGTGGCCGCGCCGTCCCTGATCTGTGGCACGAAGACCAGGTGGTGCGCGAACTGCTTCGCTTCGTCGATGATGTCGTCATCGTCGGCATCGATCAGCGTGGTCTTCTTCACCTTGCCGTCCTCATCTACATGTACCTGGATCAGGACATTGCCGTAGAGCATCTCCAGATGAACGGGCTTCGTGCTGACAACTTTATGCGGGATCGCTCCATCGTTCTCGGGCTCGCCCATATCCGGCTGATCGGCGGGGATCACGAAGAGCCCGGGTGGAAACGTCTTCGCTGGCTCCGCGGTTCCGGCCGCCTCCACCATCACGCGGCCTGCGTCGTAAATGCGGAAACGCCCGGGCGCGCTATGCTCTCCGAGCGGCTGCCAGTCTTCCCACGTGACGGTCTGGTTGAACATCTGCGCGAAGGCCAGCACGTGCGCGAGCGGGTCGAAGCAGATGCGCATCTGCATCACCGTATTGGTGCAGTCAAAGGGCGATCCATCCACCTGCTGGAAGCGTACGTAATGCTTCGGAGTCGCTTTCGAGAACTGCTCCACGACATAGTCCGGCTCACGGTAGGCCTGGCGCAGGTCGTACACTTTCAGCGGCATCACCGTGTTGAAGTGACGCCACAGCTTTTTGAGCACCAGATCGTCGATGTGCGTGTAGTGGAAGTCGCCGGCCACAATGTCCACGCGGACCGAGTGCTGGGGGTCGCGCCAGATGTCCCACGTTCCTGTGGTGAGCTTGCCCTTGTGGTTGTAGAGCTTCAGGTCGTAATGCACGTGGTGGGGAACGTCGGTCGCGGTCGCGCCGGCTTCTAACGCCACAGCGCGGCCGATTTCCGTTTCGAACGGGTGGGTCGCGATCACCTGCGACCGGGCTGCAGGCAACATCAGGATCAGAAACAACGCGGACAGCGTGATCCGCATAGTGTCGGGGCCTTTTCCCCTCGAAAACCGGCAATGATAACAGACGGCTGACTCTCAAAAAGGCCCCATGCTCGGAAAAAGGGGATGCTTTGTGGGAGGCGGGAGGGGTTACAGGTTACAGGTTACAGGTTGCAGGTTACGGGTGACAGGTTGCGGAACAGTGGCCTGGAAGCGGCGGTTAGTTTCTTGAACTTATGTACTTCTTCTTTGATCCGCGCACGGCGTGATCGCGGTCACTGCCACGGAGGGGGGCTGCGGCGTACGATCCGCCGCAATGGCGGTCTTTCCCTTTTCGACCTACGCCGCTGAGGCGCTGGTGCTGGGACTGGTCACGGGCCCCGTGTGTCTGGCATCCTGCGGGCCGGTGGTGCTGCCGTGGATGCTGGTACAGCCGCACGGATTCCGAACCCACGCTCGTCAGCTGGCCATCTTCCTCGGGTCCCGTCTCCTCGGCTATCTGGTCTTTGCTTCGGCCATCTGGTTCGCGGGCGCTGCGATTTCGCGCTCGTGGAGCGGGCGCTCCTGGATGTTCGGCAGTATCCAGGTGCTGCTGGCTGCCGGTCTCCTGGTCTATGCTGTTGGCTGGCCGCACGCCCACTGCACGTTCGCTCGTCCGCGCCCGAAGCTCGTCCAGATCACGGACGCCGGAGACGGAGACGCCGAACCCACTCCCCGTTCTCGGCCCAGCGGAGCCGCAGCGCTCGGCTTCCTCACCGGCATCAATCTGTGCCCGCCGTTTCTGGTCGCCGGCCTGCGGGCTTCCCAGCTACCGACCTTGCCCGCCGCTCTGCTATTCTTTGCGGTTTTCTTCGTGGGGACGGCGGTCTGGTTCGTTCCTTTCATGTCTTTGGGAGTTGTTCGCCGCACTCCGTCTTTCCTGACCGTGGCCCGCATGGTCGCCGTGCTGCTGGCCTGCTGGTACGGGTATTCCGGAGCATCGATTCTGATCGAGAGGGCTGTCTATGGCTAGTCGTGTGTTGACCCGTCCGCCTGCCTTTCGGAGCGTCGGCCGATCGCTGCTGCTCACGCTGCCCATTGCGCTGTGGTCGCTGCTGATGTTTACGCCGTCGTTTATGCACAGCGGCCGGGACTCGCACATCGGCGCCGCTGCGGTCATCGTCTTCATGACCACGCTGTTCTTCCTGATGATGCGCACCGGCAAAACCTATCGCTGGCGGCGCTGGTTTTTCGTGGCGCTTGGATTCCTCTTCCCTGTCGGCTTCATCGCCGCTCTCATTGCTTTGCGCGGGACCATGAGCATTCCCATCGAGCGCATGGTTTCCGGCGACACGCCGTTCTGCTACATGGTCATTCCCATGCTCGTGGTGCCGGCAGCGCTCACCCGGGCTGTCGTGTTTCCGGGATCGATCCTGCCGACGGCCAACAATCCGCACTCCATCGCTGTGATGATCGGCATCTGGCTGGCGATGACTCTGATCGTCGGCAAGGCGTGGTGCAGCTACATCTGTTTCTTCGGCGGCATCGAAGAGGGCTTTGCGGGGATTGCCAAACGAGCGAAGATTCGACGGCTCGATCCTCGGCTGCGACTGGCGCCGTGGGCGGTTCTGATCTTCGTCGTTGTGCTTTCCGCCGCGCTGTTTGAGCCCGTGTATTGCATGTGGCTCTGCCCGTTCAAAGCGGTCACCGAATATCCTGCCGTTCACTCCGTCGAGACGGCCTTCCAGATGAGCATCTTCATTGCGCTGTTCGCTGGCCTGGTGGTGGCTCTGCCGTTCCTCACGAAAAAGCGGACGCAGTGCGCTTATTTCTGCCCGTTTGGGGCGTTCCAGTCGCTGTTCAACAAGATCAACCTGTTCGAGATCCGGTTCGACCGGGAGAAGTGCGTCGACTGCACGCTTTGCCAGACGGCCTGTCCCACCCAGGCGCTCTCGGCGGAATCGATTCGTGAGGGCAAGACGCTGATGAACTGCATGAAATGCGGTGCGTGTGTCGATAGCTGCAAAAAAGAGGCTGCCGTCTGGCACCTGAAGGGGACGAAGGTGGCGCTGAAACCGGAGCGGGCTCGTCTCCTGTTCCTGTATGGAGCGTGGTCGATGGCCACCATGTTCGGCGGCAGCATTTTGGCCAACTCGCTGGCCACCATGCTCCATTGGCTGCCGTGGAAGTGAGGAGGGACTCGATGCGGGCACGGATCGTCGCTGTTCTGGCTTATGTTGGGGCCGCGGTCACGCTGATCGTGGCGGCGTGCGTTCCCTTTGTGCTGATGGGAGTCTTCACCAAAGCGGTCGCTCATGCGGGTTTGCACGTGGATGCGTCTTACTCCGGGGGCACCGTTGCACGGACGATTTCCCGGAATGGGTACGACGTGGTCGTTTATCGGCCGGTTTATCCCCATGCTTTGCAACAAGTCGATCCTTTCGTGCAGATTGCGTTCAAACCCGTGGCGTCGCTGCCGGAGCACGTCAGCGAGGAGATCGATCTCGATGGCGACGGGCAACCCGATGTGCGGGTGATCTTCACGGTGCCGGCGAACCCCAAAGCGCGGCCTCCGGGCGAGGTGGCGGCGCTGAACGGGAAGTACGAATCGTTCAAGATGCCGGGCGACTACTCGTTTTCCCGGCTGATGGTCCAGAGCGACGATGCGGTGGTGGTGCGGGTGCCGTTGAGAGGCACTGGCCGGTAGGGTCCTTTTTTCGCTTTGGGAGTGCTCTGCCGCCGAGGGGAACCTGCCCGAGCTGCCGAATCCCGGCTGAAGGCGAAGTTGCTCCATCGAAATGAATTAACGGACTATCTGCTTGACATCAGGCCGTCTGTCCCGTCATTATCTTGTTGCCTGATCAGCGCCTTCATACCTCTTCATCCTTCTTCCGAATCGAGCTCAGGTATTGCTCTGAGCACGCTGAAAGTCAGATCGCGCTTCCCCGGCGCGCCAGTTCGCTGTCGCCTACCCCGACGCGGCGGCTGAAGTCAATGGTTTGCGCCGATCGCCGCTGCCTGCTTTTCCAAAATGCGCGATTGGCCAGAATGCGAGGTCTCCACGATGTCGTCCGCTGATCGTTCTACGATGCCGCCAGGGTTTCCCCGGCTGAAGTTGATCCGGCTGGTTCTTACCCTGTGCGCCACGCTGGCGGTCATTGGATTGGCAGCCCGCGCCAACGCGCAGTGTACGGGGAGCAACCCGTACACCTGCACGGTCACGCAGAGCGTCTCGATACCCGCTGGCCCCAACGGCACCGGTTTCGGCACCTGGGTGCCGGCTAGCGTGTATCCGTCCGAGCTAACCGTCAGCGGGCTCACCGGCACCATCAGCAACATCAGTGTCCAACTGCATGGCCTGACCTCGGACGGTCAAGGGAGTGGGTTAGGTACCAATGACCTGGGGGTCTTGTTGGAATCTCCCAATGGCACGTACCTGGAACTCATGGGGCAAGCCGGCAACGGCAACAACGGTGAACTCTGGACCGGGAGCGGCGTCCTGCTGAATATCCAGGATGGCGGGACCCAAATGCCGATCGCCGCGTGCCCCGGCGGCAGTCAGACCGCAACATGGCCCAACCTTGTCGTGTCGAATGGTTCCAGCGAAGGTGGGCCTTTCAAACCGACCTCCTGCCCGTTTGGCGAGACTTACGACACCTACCCCTCCCCTGGGCCCGGAACGCTTACTTCTGGAGAAGTGGCTGAGCCGACCGGCATGGCTACGCTCAATGGCCTGTTCGACGGCCTCGGCGGCTCCAGCCTCAACGGCACCTGGAAACTGTACCTCGTCAACGACGAGGGCGAGTCTTCCATCGATGACGATCAATCCATCAGCGGATGGAGCCTGGTCTTCACGCTGAACCAGACCCAGAGCGGCACGACAACCACGATGAGTTCCAGCACCAATCCGTCCTTCACCTCTGGAACCGGCAACTCAACGACGTTGACGGCAACTGTGACGGGCACTCCGTCGCCGAGTGGCGGGACGGTTGCGTTCAAGGACGGCGGGAACACCATCTCGTGCACCGGCGGCAACCAGACTCTCTCCGGCGGCGAGGCCACTTGCATCGTGACGTTCACCACCCAGGGCAGTCATGCGCTCAGCGCGGTCTACAGCGGAAGCGGCACCTTTGCCGGCAGCACAGGCTCGCTGAACCAATTTGTGGAGACACCCACCACCGGATCTTTCTGCAATGCCGGCACCATTACGATGCCCGGACAAGACGACACTTCTCCCTATCCCTCAGTCATCAACGTGACGGGGATCACCAATGCAGTGGCTACCGTTTCACTCACCCTGAGCGACTTCTCCTGGAGCGCGGCCGCGAACGGCGTCCACCTGCTGCTGGTGGCACCGAGCAACCAGGCCTTTGAATTTTTCGCCGCCACCACCAACGCTACGGGCGGCGGAGCTTACACCTTCACCGACAGCGGATCGCAAATAACCGAAGCGGACGAGGAGACCACACTCTCGCCTGGCACCTGGCAGCCGGCGGTATACACCGTTGCTCCCCCTTCCGAGGACGTATTTACGCCGGAACCGCCCGCTCCCGCACCTCAGGTTCCGGGCAGCTTCACGGTCGCGGCGCCAAGGGGAAATCCAAGCGCCGGGACCTTCGAAAACACCTTTAACGGAGCCACGGCCAACGGCGCATGGGCTCTTTTTGCGTACGACGACGACGGCACCACAGCCAGCGGTTCCATTACCGGCGGCTGGTGCCTCGACATCACCCAGGCATCGGGTGCGGCTACAACAACCACGGTTACCACAGCCCCTAACCCGTCTCTCACCGGCGTCGGCGTTACTGTGACTGCGACAGTGAAGAGCGGAGGCAACCCGGTTAATTCGGAGGGCACGGTAACCTTTACCGAGAATGGCCAGAACGTAGCCGGTGGCCCGACCAGCCCCGTGTCTGTGAACAGCGGCGGACAGGCCAGCTTCAGCACCACGGCTCTGCCCGAGGGCGATCACAACATTCTTGCGACTTATAACGGCGTAGCCGGCACCTATGCCCTGAGCTTCGGCAGCAAGATCCAGCGTGTGGACAACACGACCACCGCCAGCATCAGCGCCGGCGTCATCTCGTATTGCAACCCGGGCAAGATTACGATTCCCAGCCTGAGCAATTCCACCGACGAGGGCCAGGCCAGCCCCAATCCATCGAATATCTTTGTGACCAATGCGCCGGGCACGATCAACCACGCCACGGTCACGCTGAACGGTGTTGAGCTGTCCACTCCGTACTACCTGACGTCGCTGCTGGTCGGTCCGCTGAACACCACGGCTAACAGCCTGGATTTCTTCTCGGATGTGGGCGGCTCCACTCCCATGAGTGCGCCGGTGAATTTGACCCTCGACGACAACGCCAGTTCCAGTCTGGGCACCGGAAGTGGGGGAGCCGCCCTGGAAGCCGGAAGCTTCAAGCCCACCAGTGGGAAGGGCAACGACACATTCTTCGCCAGCACGGATGGCTTCTATACGCCACCCTCCTCGCCGTATCTATACGCCGAGCCGTTCGGCAGCAGCACGCTGGGCGAGGTTTTCGACAGTCAGAATCCCAATGGCACCTGGAGTTTGTACCTCAACCAGGATAACCAGTCCGCCAACAGCAGCATGAGCTCCTGGTGCGTAAATATCACCGAGAATCCGCCAGCCATTGCAGTTACATTGCCCGGTACCGGCACCTTCGCGCAGGGGCAGCAGAACGCGTCGTTCACGA
>JBEKIN010000117.1:0-12198 GCA_050011735.1 Acidobacteriaceae bacterium
CGCACGCCCGACCCCAGGTCCCCGTCCGGCTTTCGGTCGTCCGCATCGCCCCGATGCAAAACCCTGGCAACGCCGGAGCGGCGCGCCTCTGCGCGGCGGGCAATTCCGCAAAGACAGTCGCGACCGGGACCGCTCAGCACCCGATCGTCGGCCTCCCCGCAACCGGCCTGCGCCCGGAGAACAGCGTCCGCCTGGCGTCGATCGACGCCCGCGCCCCGAAAACCGTTGGCGCTCCTCCGATCGACCGCGCCCTACCAATCCTCCACGCCCTCAAAACCGTCCTCAGTCCAACAAGGGATCAGCCACCCCAGGGACACGCTTCGACGACAGTCGTCCCTCCCGCCCCGCATCCTTACGCCCGTACAAGAAATTCGGCGCAAAGCCCCGCTTTTCCGCCTCCGGCAAATCCGGTTTCAGCAGACCCAGCCCCGGTAGGCCCGGCACCGCAAAACCCGCCTCCGGAAAACCCGGCCCCCGCAAGCCCCGTGCCGACGGCCCCGCTCGTCCGTTTCGCACCGGAAAATCTTCCTCCGGTAAATCCAGTCGGCCCCCGTTTCGAGGCTCGCATCCCGCCCGTCCAGCCAAACCGAAAAACAAATTCCGCAAATCTGCTCCCGCCGACCCAAATCCGCGCAAGAATCGTAGTCAGGAAGAGAACTCCGAATGAACCGCGGCCCCATCATCGCCATCGACGGCCCCGCCGGCGCCGGCAAGAGCACCGTCGCCCGTCATCTCGCGCAGCACTTCGGTCTCCTCAACCTCGAAACCGGCGCCATGTACCGCGCCTTCGCTCTCAAAGCCATCATGTCCGACCAGGACTTCGACGACGCCTGCGCCCTTGAGCGTCTCGCCCGCGACACCGACATCGCCCTCGAGGCCGACCGCTCCGGCAGCCGCGTCTTTCTCGACGGCGCCGACGTCACCGAGCGCATCCGCGACTCCGACGTCACCCAGGGAGCCTCGCGCGTCAGCGTCCACCACCACATTCGCGCCTGGATGGTTGACCTGCAGCGCGACCTCGGCCGCCGCGGCGGCGTGGTCATGGAAGGCCGCGACATCGGCACCGTCGTCTTTCCTGACGCCGACGTCAAAGTCTTTCTCGATGCCTCGCCTGAAGCGCGCAGCCAGCGCCGCTACGAGCAGAACTCCGGCGGCAAGGATGGACTGCCCAATTCAGGCTACGAGCAGAACGCCGGCGCCAGAGAGAAAAACGCCAGCGCCTCCGCCGCGCCCAACTCGGGGCATTCGGTCGTCTTTCAGCAGATTCGCGAGCGCGACGAGCGTGATCGCAATCGTGCCAACTCCCCACTTCATCCCGCGTCCGACGCCGTCGTCATCGATTCCACCAGCCTCACCCTCGATGAAGTCCTCGCCCAAATCGAAGACCTCGTCCGCCCGCTCTTCTCCCGCCCCGCCTCCGCCGAAAAAGTCGGCTAGGGTCCGCGTTCGACCGGCTAAAGCTTGTTGATTGTTTTCTGTATCGCTATGCGATACATTGGTGATGTGTGATCAGGACTTTCGAACATAAGGGTCTCGAGAGGTTCTTTCGCACCGGGTCATTGGCGGGAATTCAGGCGAAACATGCGAAACGCCTCCGGCTTCAGCTGGCGATGCTGGATAACTCCCGTAAGCCCGAAGATATGAATGCGCCCGGCTGGAAGCTTCACCGTTTGCAGGGAAAGCTGCGGGATCACTGGTCGGTTGCGGTCAGCGGAAACTGGCGTCTGACCTTCATCTTCGATGGCGAAGATGCGGTCCTCGTCAACTATCTGGACTATCACTAGCGCAGGAGCCTCAGATCATGCGTATGCACAATCCCCCGCATCCCGGCCACGTCATTCGCGAATATCTCGGTGACATGAGCGTCTCCGCGGCAGCGGACCACCTCGGTGTCGGCCGCGTCACGCTCTCTCGTGTGCTGAATGGCAAGGCAGCCGTCTCGCCGGAAATGGCCGTGCGCCTCGCCGGAGCCTTCGGCACCTCATCGCCGGAGGTCTGGCTCGGAATGCAGGCCCAGTACGATCTCTGGCAAGTGCAGAAGCACAACACCATCAAGGTAAGGCCGCTGCCCCGCCTGCAACATTCCTGATCAGCGGGACCGCCCTGCGCGAAGCGCGTGTGCCTGGACGGCCAGCCCTACTCCTCTTCCGACTTTGCCCCAGCCGGCGCCTTGAAGTGCTTCGCCGCAGCAGGTGGAGTCGGCGGCTTGGGCGGCGTCACCGCCACTGTCGCATTCTCGCCCTTCCGCAGCTCCAGGTTGCCGTGATCCGTCTCCAGCTGCAGCTGGACGCCGCCGTGCCCCACCGATCCTTCCAGCGTCTGCCGCCCGCCGTCGGTCGACATCTTCAGCGGAAAGTCCGTCCTTACCGCCTCGTCGCCGCTCGTGCTGCCCGTCACGCTGAAGTTCGCATTCTCCGGCATGGTCACAATCACGTTGCCCGTGTGATCCGTGATCTGCACGTTGCCCAGCGGATTCGCCGCCACCACGTTCACGTCGCCGTTCGAGTCTTCAATGTGCGCGTCGCCCGCAATCTGCGTCAGGTCGATATCCTTCGAGCGCGCGATCACTCGCACCGGTCCCGCTGCCTGGCTCAGGCTCAGGTCGCTCTTGTCCAGCGTCAGCGCGCCCGCCAGCCGCGCAATATCGAGCGATGTCTGGCTTGAGTGATAGTGAATGTCTGCCCCGATCTGCTCCAGATGAATATCCCCGAAGAAGTCTCCGTTGATCGTCACCGGTCCCTGGATCTCCGACAGCGTTACGTCGTCGCCATGACCATCCACCAGTACGCGCCCCTGCACGTTGTGCGCGGAAAAGTCGCCGTGATCGATGTGCCCCTGCGCGTCCCCGCGGATATCTTCCAGCTTCACCTCGCCATGATTCGCGGTCACCTGCACGCCGCCGTTCAGCCCATCCGCGGTCACGTCGCCATGCCCCGCCGTCACCGTCGCGAACGCCGCCGCCGGCAATTCCAGCGTCAGATCCACGCGCGCGCCCTGCTTCTCCGGCACCGTGATCACCGCGCCGCCACCCGAGGCGTCCACCCTCGGCTTCAGCTGCGTGAAAATCTTCTGCGCTTCCGAATCCGAATCGCGATGCACCATCTCGTGCGCCCGCAGATGCAGCTGGTTATCCGTCGAAGCCGTGATGGTGATGTCCCCCTGCGGATCGTTGATGCTCACCGACGGCTTCGCCGCCGTCAGCGCCTGATCGATCTGCACGTCGTTGTCGTGCTCCGCTCCCATCCAGTTCCAGAAGTTGTCGTGGTCGTCCCCCGAAAACTCCCACGAAAACGGCCCCATCAGGTGCCCTTCGCGCGAGACCCATCCCAGGCAAACCATCAGGATCACCAGCCAGACAATTCCACCCATCGAGCGTCGCCCGCCCCACGGCCGGTTCCAGTCCAGGAAGTGCTCCGCCAGCAGCAGCCCGCCCATTACGATCAGCAGCAGCGGCCACCAGCGCGCGTACCAGCCCCAGAACTCCACCGCATCCAGCTTGCTGGTTTCCATCAGCAGCGCGATGATGCCGAAACTCAGCAGGATGAGTGGCCCCACGAACGATGGCCTGTGCCAGCCCCGCCAATACGTCTTGTAGTAGTCCTTTTGCGCGCGCATCTGGGCCTTCCACTGATCCCGCTGCACCCGCGCCGCCTGTTTCGCCTGCCACCGCGCTTCCCGCGATGTCCAGGATGGAGGTGTCGTTCCCATAAGCTACCTTCCCTCCTCTTCGTGCGTTCGTATGTCCGGCGGTGGTGCCATCGTCGCCGATGTCGTGCTCGGATCAGCGGGCATCGCCCCTGTGTACGAGGTGTAACCCGTTCCTGCCGGTGCCTGATACCCAACCGGCGCCTGATATCCCGGATATCCCACGCCGGGTTGCGGAGGATTCTGCGCCAGAATCGCGTTCTCCGCCAGCTTCAGCAATCCCCAAACGATGATGTAAAGCGGCCAGCTGTGTGCGTACGAGATTCCCGCGTATTCATCCAGAATCGCAGTGATCCCGAAGGTCAGCAGCATGATCGGTGCCCGCATCCGCCGCAAAAACAGGTACTGGTTCATTGCCCACCTCCTGCTGGCGGCTCGTGCGAAGTTCCCACCGGCTGCGGCGGATTCGCCTGCGGCGGACCAACCGGCGGTTGCGGTCCCACCCGCGCCGCGTAGCCGAACCGCCCCGTGTTCCGCATCAGCAGCCAGACCGCGATGCCCACGATGATCAGCGGCCACCCGTGACTCACCCATCCAAAGTTAAAGAAGCCCAGCGTGTTGAACAGGAACAGCATGCCCAGCAGGATCAGCACAATCGCCCCGATGGGCTCCCTGCGCGCCCGCTCCAGCTCCATCTGCGGAGGAAACGGCGGCACTGCGCCCGGAGGTGCCGTCCATCCCGGTGGCGGAGGAACCGCACCCGGCACAAATCCCGCGGCAGGCGGCGGAGGCGTGCCCCATGTTCCCGGTCCACCTGGATTAAACGGCCGCGATGCCTGCGTCGTCTCCGCCACAATGCGCTGCCGCAGCTGCTCGCCCCACTCCGCGCTCTGCTGTCCAAACTGGTGCGCCTGCTGCCGTACCTGCTCCGCCCAGTCCGCATACGGCTGTCCCGGGGCCGGCCCCGCTCCAGGCGCGGTCCCTGCCGGAGGTGGCGTTCCCGCTGGCGGCGTGTATGGCCGCGGCGCTGTGTGCCCGCCAAACGCATTCCCCAGCTCATTCAGTCCAAACGGATCCGGCAGCGGCAGCCCATCGCGCCGCGCCTTCGCCGTCTGGTGCGCGTCGAACACCTGATACAACACCCACGCGCCCACGAAAATCCCGAACATCCCGTAGTGCTCGGTGATCGAGATCAGCACCACGAACACCAGCACGTGCACGATGGCCTTGATGTACTGCCCGTTGTACATCGCCCCGACGCCGGGGATGAACCCCAGGATCGTCGCCGTTCCCGGATTCGGTGCGCCCATCGGCGGCGGCGCATATCCCGGTTGGTACGCTCCCGGTGCCCCAGGGCCGCCCGGCGCACCCGTCGCGCCTGTAACCCGCGCCGCAAGGCACGGCTCGCAGAACACATTGCCCTGCACTTCGCGCGAGCACTGCGTGCACAACCCTTTCCCGCAGTTCTGACAAAAGGCGGATACCGCCGCCTCGGGATGATTGACGCAGTTCATACCAGGCTCCCTTCCACGTTCGCAGCGGCCTCAACCGCCTCCTGCAGCCCGGTTTCTGATTCGCCCAGGGAAATTAACCTTCCAGTTCCTTCCAACACCCTTACCTCTGCTGCGTCTCGCTCTGAACGCTGATCGCTGAACGCTGAACGCTTTTCTGTAACCTGTAACCTGTCCCCTGTACCCTCGCTCGCATTCAGCACCCCACCCCGCCCCGGCACGGCAATCGCGCTGCCGTTCTTCCCGCCCGGCTTCTGCTGTTGGGCCGGCTGCGGCTGCGGCGGCGGTTGCGTCTCCACATCCCGCCGCAGCTCCCGCATCCGGGACTGCAGCTGGTAGAAGAACCGCATGTTGTCGTAGTAGCGCACCACCGATCCCCGCGCCGTGAAGAACCCCCGCGAAAGTGTGCTCCCGATCTGCGACGGACGCAGATCCGCCAGCCGCAGGTTGCCCCACTTCACGCCCACCAGGTTCAGCGTCAGCGCGATCGAGAAGAACGCCATTGCCACCGTCATCAGCAGCCGCGTCTCGTGGAAATTCCGCCGCCACGGGGTTGCCATGGCCGCGGCTCCTCCGCTGGCTCCTGCCGCGGCGATCACCGGCAGCGGCACGCTGCCCGCGCCCACCGTCTGTTCCAGAATCTTCCCGATCAATCCCGCCGGAATCTCCGGCTCCGTGTGCAGATACCCCAGCCACTCCCGCCCCTGCTTCGTGTGCGCCAGCAGATCGCCGCAGTTCGCGCACGTATCGCTGTGCGCCGTGAACGACGCCGCCTCCCTCGCCGGCAGCAGCCCGTCCAGCGCATCCGTCAGCTGAGCTTCCCACTCCTCGCACTTGACGGTCGAGCCCGGCTTTTGTCCGAATTTGCTCTCGTCCGCCACCTAAACCACCTGTCCTTTATTACGCTCCAGCAAACGAGCCAGTTCCGCCCGTCCCCGGCTGATCCGCGACTTCACGGTACCTTCGGGTATCCGCAAAACCTGCGCGATTTCCTTGTAATCCATATCCTGCAGATCCCGCAGGATCACCGCTTCCCGCAGTTCCGGCGAAATCCGCGTCAGCGCTTCCTGCACCATCTTCTCGATTTCCTTCTGTACCGCCCGATCGTGCTGCGTGGGACCCTTATCCGCCAGCCGCTGCAACAGCGGAATATCCTCATCGCTGTCCCAGCCGGCGTCCATCGAATCCGTAACCCGCTGCGCCCGCGACCGGCGGAAATGATCCACCAGCAGATTGCGGGTCATCGTCGTAAGCCATGTCTGAAACGTCCCGCGCGCCAGGTCGAACGCCGCCAGATTCCCGTACACCTTCAAAAAAACTTCCTGCGTCAGATCCTCGGCGTCCGTCGTCGACCCCGTAAACCGGAAACACAAACCATACACCCGCCTGTGATGCGCTTTCACCAGCTCGGTCCAGGCAAAGGAGTCGCCCTTCAGGCACCGCTCCACCAGGACCTGCCACTCCCCTTCCACAGGCTTCTCCCCAATGCGTTCGTGCTCTTTGCGCTGCCAGCGCTCCGCCGGCTTGCGCTCGTCTCGTCCCGGCGCCCGGTATTGCCCCGGCCTCGCTTCCTCCGCCCGGGCCGCTCCCCGATCCGCAGGTCGGGCCGGGAATCCCATCATTCCCAGGCTCCAGGTTCCGCCCCACGTGATGGTTCCAGCATGACTCATGGGCAATCATACGCAGCCGAACGCCCCGTAGTTCCGAAAAACCGCTCGCCGCCCCCGACAGTAACTTCCCCATGGCCGACTCGCGCCAAGGCGCAGGATTCAGGTCCGCAAACGACCCCTCAGCCAACAGGCACCATGTCGGTCAGTTCATTTCCGGCGATGGGCGCCGGAATTCCTTCAACAGGGGCTGTCATCGCTTGACACGGCCATCCCCTTCCACTCCCTGGTACGCCTCACGCCTCCCCGTAAATCGCCCGCAGCAAATCCGCAGCCAGTCGATGCATCGGCCGCAGCAACGGCATCGCCGCCAGCCGCAACGTCAGCACGATCATCTTCAGCGTCTTATCGAACAGCTCCACCGTCCGCGCCTGCCCGGGCGACCCGTCATACACCCAGAACAGAATGATCCCCATTTGGTAGAGCCACAGCAGCCGCGGTAAATACGGCGCAAGATTCTTCGGCAGCCGGATTTTCGACTCCTCCACCGCCCGCGCAAAGAACCCGATGTCCTGCTCCCGCACCGGCCGCGTCTTCTCGCTGAACGGCGACAGAGGATGCGCCGGATCCACATGCGCACTCAGCGCTCCCAGCAGCTTCCGGTTGGGACGAAAATAATCGAGCTTCTCCCCGATCAGCTTCCGCAGCCGATCCTCCAACGTCCCGCTCTCCTCCAGCAACCGTTCCAGCGCAACCCGCAGCTCCTCCTGGGCCCGCTCGTAGAATGCCATCACAATCGCTTCCTTCGAGTCGAAGTAGTAATACGCCGCCCCTGTCGCCACCTCCGCCCGCGTCGCTATATCCCGCATGGTCGCGCCTTCAAAGCCGCGTTCGCGGAAAATCTCCAGCGCGGCTTCGAGGATCCGCCTCCGCGTCTCCTCCGATTTCGGTGTCACTCGTCGCGTCATAGCCATCACGATACGGCGGGCGCCGGCGCTGCGTCTCTCCGCCCCCGGAAAATCGCCAGAATCAGCACATTGAACACGTGCAGAAATCCCAGCAGCAGCAGAAAGAACCCCAGCTTTGTCGCCATCACGCTGACCACATCGCCCAAAGTGTTGAACTGCACATAGCTGCGGAAAGTCAGCGCCACATACCCCGCGCTCACCAGATAAAAGCCGATATCCAGCAGCCGCGCCACCGCCCCCACCAGCTCCGGCCTGTCCCGGAATGCATCGTGCAGAAAAACGTCTCCCGCCCAGTGCAGAACCAGAGCCATTCCCGCGATCAGGACCCCGCACGCGATCGAATACAGCACGTAATAGTGTGTCTGATACATAGCTTCCTCCTTTGCTTCACCGCGCCACGTAGCCGGGAGCAACGCTCCCCAGCGACCGCCGCCGCATCCGCGCCAGCACGAACATGTTGAAGAAGTGCATCCCGCCCAGGATGAGCAGCACCACTCCCAGCTTCGTGCTCTCCAGCTCGATCACCTGCCGGAAATCCGTCAGCGGAGCGCTGGTCTTCAGCGCCAGCGCGATGTACCCGATGTTGATCAGGTAAAAGCCCACCACCAGCAGTTTGTTCACCGAGTCCGCCAGCTCCGCGTTGCCGTGGAAAGCGTCCAGCAGAAAAATGCGTCCGCCGCTGTGCAGCGTGCGCGCCACCCATACCGTCAGCACGATGCTGATGGCCAGATAACTGAAGTAGCAGCCGGCGATGTACATAAGGTTCCTCTTGAAGCCAAAATTGAACGCGTTCAAAACAACCATAACGCCGCCTTTCCTCAAATGCAAGCAAAACTTTGAACATGTTCATAATTTTCCCTGTTTAGCCGCCCCGAACCGCAAACCCTTTGGCTATCAATGAATTTCAATGACGTACGCACCGAGAACTCGACCCCGTGACCCCTTCGACCGCCTCATCGTCGCGCACGCCCGCGCCAGTTCTCCGGCTTGGCTCGTGACCTCCGACCGCCGCAACCAGGCCGCTTACCCGCGCCCGCTCTGGTAGCTCTTCATCCCCTCAACGCGCGCATTCGTAACAGAACTCTTGCTGCCTCTCTTCCCCTCCTCTACCGTCGTCCGCATGAAAGCTCCCACGCATCGCCTGCGCCTCATCTCGTCTGTCTCATCTCTGCTTCTTCTCTCCTCCGTCGCCGCCGCTCAGGGCGTGCCTCCGCTGACCCAGACCTTCCCCCTCACCGACGCCTCCTCCCTCGTCGAACAGGGCGTCAAGGCGCAGCCCGCCGAATACTTCGGTCGCAAAGCAGTTCGTCTCAACCGCGACGTTCCCGACAGCGACGGATTCGCCATCGTCAAAGGCACAAATTTCCGCGACGGCTCCATCGACGTCGACCTCGCCACCGTCCCCGTCCAGCCTCCCGGCGGCGCGCGCCCCGGTTTCATCGGCGTCGCCTTCCGCATCGGCCAGGCCCCCTCGCACTACCAGGTCTTCTATCTCCGCCCCGGCAATTCCGTCGCCGACGATCAGGCCCGCCGCAATCATTCCGTCCAGTACGTCTCCTCGCCCGGCTATGGCTGGGAAAAACTCCGCCGCCAATGGCCCTTCATCTACGAATCCTGGTCCGACATCCAGCCCCTCGCCTGGGCTCACGTTCGCCTCGAAGTCCATGGCCGCAAGGCGCAGCTCTTCCTGAACGGATCTCCGCATCCCAGCCTCGTCGTCGACGGCCTCAAAGGCGACGAGCTGGACGGCCCCGTAGCTCTCTGGACCTATTCCGAAGAGGACTCCTATTTCTCCAACCTGAAAATTGAAAACACCCAACCTGCCCCTATCCAGAACGGCGGCGAGATCGCCGGAACCTGGGACACGGCCTTCCTCACCGACGCTGGCGGATTCCCCGGTACCCTCAAGCTCGTCCGCCAGGACTCCTCCATCGCCGGTATTTATTCCGGGCCCCTCGGTCCCGATCAGCCTGTTTACGGCACCTGGCGCAACGGCTACGTCGAACTCACTTTCAGCGGAACCTGGCCCGACGAACCCGGTGCCGTCACCGCCACCCTGGCCGGATGGGTCGACGGCGACGCAGCCGGCGGCCGCGTCAAAGTCGAAGGCCGCGCCGACGGCCGCTGGACCGCCACCCGCCAAAAATAACGACCGCAATTTCGCCCTGAGTCGTTACGCGACGCGCGTCAGAGCTCGTCCTCAGCGCGGCTGCGCTGAGCGGCCGAGTCGAACGGGCCCGGATAGCCTGCCTTGATCGAAGGCTTCTACTGCGGCCGTAGTCGAACGGTGCCAGTCACTACCGCGCCCCACTCCTCCGGCGCTCGATCCTTCGCGTGCCGCGAGAACAACCAGTGGTGCCCATCCAGGTCCTCCGACGCATATTGATACTCCCCGTACTCCGTCTCATGCGGCTCTTCCACGATCTTCGCGCCCGCCGCCTTCGCGCGCGTATAGTGGCCGTCCAAATCCTCAACAAAAATCGTCAGCGACTGCGTCCCAAACCCCGCTTCCCGCGGTGTCCTCTCTCCGTCGCGCTCCTGCCTTACCATGATCACCGCTTTGCCCGCGTACATCTGCGCCCCACTCGGCCCCTCGCCGTAGCGGAAATGTTCCCGGAAGCCGAACGCCCGCTCCAGCCACGGAATCGCCGCCGCCAGATCCTGATACACGATATGCGGCAGCACCGCGTCTGCCGGAACCGATCGATTCTTCGTCGTCATATAACCAAAATCTCACCCGCGTTAAAACCCGCCGACAAATCCCCCCAAAAACCCGTCGGACCCGGCCAGGTTCACCCCACAGCAAGAAGCTTGGCCTCGCACTGCCTGTCCCCGATACAACCGAATGTCAGACTTCAACACCTCGGTACTCCCTCTGGACCAAAACGGCACTCCTCCCGCACGCCTTCCTCGCGGCAAACCCCGCCGCCCACCAGCGTATAGTGAACCTCGCAATGTCCACCCATCCATCTCCACTGCCCGCTCCAAACGCCCAGCGAAACATTCCACCCCACCTCATCGACGAGGCGCGCCAACACGTCTACCAGGCCGCGATCCGCACTCCGCTCATCCGCCTCAACCACGACGGCCCCGCCGAAATCTGGCTCAAGCTCGAGTGCCTGCAGCCCATCGGATCCTTCAAGATTCGCGGAGCCTGGAACGCCGTTCGCCTTCTCCCCGAAGACCAGCGCCGCCGCGGTGTGTGGACCGTCAGCGCCGGCAACGCTGCCCAGGGCGTCGCCCTCGCAGCTCGCCGCGCCGGCGTGCCCGCGAAAATCCTCATGATCGAAACCGCCCCGCAGGCCAAGTTCGACGCCGTCCGCCGTCTCGGCGGCGAGGTCGTCAAGGCTTCCTACGATCAGTGTTGGCAGGCCCTCGGCGACCGCGCCCACCCCGCCATGGACGGCGCCTTCATCCATCCTTTCGAAGATGACGCCTTCATCGCAGGCAACGCCTCGGTCGGTCTCGAAATCATCGAGGACCTACCCGACGTCGATTCCATCGTCGCCGGCTTCGGTGGTGGCGGATTGTCCTGCGGCATAGCCGCCGCCCTCAAGGCGCGCGGCCACAAAGCCAAAGTCTTCGCGGCCGAGCCCGAAACCGCGGCTCCGCTGGCCCTCTCCTTCGCCACCGGCTCGGCCCAAAAATTTCCCAACTGGCAGGCCAGCTTCGTCGACGGCTGCGGAGGCAAGTCCGTTTTCCCCCGCATGTGGGCGCTCGCCCACCATCTCCTCGCCGGCTCCATCGTCGCCAGCCTCGAGCAGACCCGCCAGGCCATGCGCCTCATCGCCGAGCGCAATCACGTCATCGCCGAAGGAGCCGGAGCCTGCGCCGTAGCCGCCGGACTCACCGGCCAATGCGGTCCCGGCAAAATCGTCTGCGTCGTCAGCGGAGGCAACATCGACCTCGCCAGGTTCGCCGAGCTGGTCACCCGCGATTAGCCAGGCGCCGGCCCGCAGAGGCTGGATTGAGGCGCCCCCTCTCAAAAAGATAGAGCAGTACCTTCCCTCAGATCCGCGGTGGCAGATGCTTCCTTGCGATCTCCTCGATTTCCGGCTCTGTCAACGCGGATAGATCCGCCGTCTCGGTGGCAATAATCCGCTGAAACGTTTCCGGATGATGGGACTTTAGATACTCGCTCAGGAAAACCGCAGCGTTGCTCTTTCCCGTCGCATGGCCGATCAGCACGATCGTTGCGGCGTGGACCAGATCCTGCGCGACCTCCTCATACCAGGAGTCCTCCTCGGGAGCGCGCTCACCCTCGTAATGGGCCTCTTTGCGGTGGATCAGGTGGTGCTGAAATCCAAACGGATCATAAGGCCTGACGGACAACTCGCCTTCAGGCCGGCTGCCACCCGTGTCGTGATAAATGTGGGCCGCATGATGGTCGATCACCACGACCATCCGCCCCACCGGCCGCGCCCCGGCCGGTTTCCCCTGGACTTCCGCCGCTCGCAGAAACCTGAG
>JBEKIN010000118.1:0-12020 GCA_050011735.1 Acidobacteriaceae bacterium
TCGGATTATCACAAGGTCCTGCTGCGCAAGCTGGGGAATCTGCGCGACCGCCTGGCGGAGGATATGGGCAGCTTCGAATCGCGTTGCTTTATCGACACAGGCCCCGTCGTCGAGCGCGTCTACGCGCGCTACGCAGGCATCGGCTGGGTCGGGAAGAACACCTGCATCCTCAACCAGCAGCTCGGCTCGTGGCTCTTCCTCGGCGTCATCGTCACCTCCCTCGAACTCCGGGAAGACCAGCTCACCCTCCCCGCCGCGGATCGCTGCGGTTCCTGCACGCGCTGCATCGATGCCTGCCCTACCAGCGCCCTCACCGCTCCGCGCCAGATGGACGCGACCCGCTGCATCGCCTACCTCACCATCGAAAAGCGCGGCGAGATCCCTGAGGAATTGCGGAAGGGAATGGGGCGGCAGGTGTTTGGCTGCGACATCTGCCAGGATGTGTGCCCCTGGAATCGCCGCGCACCCGCGTCGGCAGACCCTGACCTCGCGCCGCGCAAGCCCCTGGTGAATCCCGCGCTCGACTGGCTGGCGCAGATGGACGAGGCGGAGTTCGGCCGCTGGTTCAACGGCTCGCCCGTCAGGCGCGCCAAATGGGGCGGCCTGCGGCGCAATCTCGCCATCGCCATGGGAAACAGCGGGCAGCAGCGCTTTCTGCCCATCCTGGGGCAGTGGTCCGCCGACACCGATCCCGTCGTCGCCGACGCGGCGCGGTGGGCAATCCAAAGTCTGCGACGGAATTAGAGCGAGGGGAGCAGCGACTCCTATCGTCGATTCATTCTTGCCAAGGCGGATTGGCCCCTACAGCATTCAAGGCGATGCGAGCCGCGCGCTTTGAGGAGAAGCTGCGGGGCTCCAAGCCGAAATCAGGCAGTGTTGCGTACGACGTTCGCGGCGCTCAGGCCCTTGGGGCCCTGCGTGCACTCGAACTCGACGGCTTCGCCCTCATTCAGCGTTCTGTACCCCGAATCCTGAATCGCGGAAAAGTGCACGAAAACGTCTTCGCCGCTCGACCGCTGGATAAACCCGTATCCCTTAGCTCCGTTAAACCACTTCACAACACCGTTCTCTTTCACTGGGACTCCTTCATCGTTTGCGTCTACGTTGTTGTCTCCGCGCCGACCCGGGTGTGCAGACTTCCGTTACGGATATAACGGAACTCAGAGACACCAAAAGCTGCCTTTGCCCACCCAGCTTCGGCGGTTCGGGCAGCTCTGAGGATTACCGGGGCAGTCACGGTGACAGCTATACAGGTACATCAGGAACTGGCCTTCTGATTGCGATTGCCTTCCCTGGGGACGGGAATCGTGTACCTGTTATGGCAGGAAACGATTTTGAAATCAAGAAAAAATTTGCGTGGAAAACTGGCATTTTTCAGCAGGTTACGGAAGTACGAGCAACTTTAGTGATCTTGCAGGATCGGCCCAGGAGGGTTGGAAGTGGTCGGCAAAGCCGCCTGTTAGGATTTCCCCAAGGATCTTCATGACTGAACCGGCTGAGATTCAGGTTGGCGTGCCGGCCGACGTCCGAGTCGCGCTGCCCCCACCGGCCCCCAAACCCCCGGCACGGCCGCGGCGCCGCAGATGGTGGCCCGTCCTCGTGGCTCTCGGCCGCTATCTCGCGCAGACTGAGGTACATACGTACGCCTTCAGCGTGGCGGCCAACACCATCCTCTCCATTTTCCCGTTTATCGTGATGATGTTCACGGTCGCCCAGCAAATCTTCCATTCCCCGGCCATGGTGAGGGAGGTTGGCGGCATCCTGCGCGACGTCCTGCCCTCCAACCAGGACTTCGTCGTCCGCAACATGAGCCTCCTCGTGCATCCCCGCGGAAGCGTGCAGGTGGCCTCAGTCATCATGCTGCTGATTTCGTCGACGGGCGTATTTTTACCCCTCGAGGTGGCTCTGAACCGGGTCTGGGGCGTCACCAAAAACCGCTCCTACGTCATGAACCAACTCGTCTCCCTGGGGGTGGCGTTTCTCATAGGGGTCCTGGCCATGCTGGCCGTCGGCGCGGCGATGGCCCAGACCGGCATCCTGTCATTCCTCTTTTTCGGACACACCGCCAACGCGGCTTACCGGTTCGTCCACGAGATCTTCCTGGAGATTGCTGTCGCCTTTTTGAGCGTCGGCATGTTTTTCGTCGTCTACTGGATCCTGCCGCATCGGCGGCTGCCGATCAAAGCGGTATTGCCGGTCGCGGTGATCACCGGCCTGCTGTGGGATGTAGGCCGGCTGCTCTACATCCTGGTCCTGCCCCACATGGATCTGCAATCCGTCTACGGCCCGTTCGAAGTCTCGGTGAGCCTGATGATCTGGGCATTCCTCACCGGACTGCTGCTGCTCGCCGGAGCACAATATTCAGCCACGCGCCACGCGCTCCGCCTGGCGCACCAGGCCGACGTGGAAGCCGCGAAAAAAGAGAAGGCCAGTCAGGCCTGGCTGGCAGAGTAGCCAGTTCCGCATGGGCGGCTCTCCCAGGCTCGTAATCTTCGATCTCCCTGCGTCTGAACCCCTGAACCCGATCCCCACATCGCCGATAAGAAAGACGAGGGTCAGACCTCGTCGAGGCGAATTGTGTCCAGTGCCGGTGTTGCCATCGCGTATGCGGGTCTGGTTGCGGCCGTGGAACAGGCCGCCGATGGGATCGTCATCACCGATGCCGCCGGATCGATCCAATATGTGAATCCGGCATTCACCGCGATGACCGGATACGAGAAAGAGGAAATGGTCGGGCGGAATCCCCGCCTCCTCAAATCCGGCCAACATTCCGCCGCCTTCTACGCAGAGCTCTGGAAGACGCTGCTCTCGGGTCGAGTCTGGCACGGAGAAGTCACCAACCGGCGCAAGGACGGCTCCCTCTACGACGAGGAGATGCGGATCGCTCCCGTTTTCGACGCGCAGGGCGCAACCACCGGCTACATCGCCATCAAGCATGACGTCACCGAGCGCAAACGAACAGAACAGAGGCTCCGCGAGAGCGAGGAGCGCTTCCGCACCATGGCCGACAGCACTCCATCGATGATGTGGGTCACCGGCGCCGCCGGTGAGGTTGAGTTCGTCAACCGCGCCTGGCGGCAGTTCTTTCAGACCACCACCGAGCAGGTTCGATCGCGCGGGCGGCAGGCCCTGGTTCACCCCGACGACCGATCTGCCTATGTTGCGGCCTTCGAGCGGGCGGTGAGAGAACGCGCGCACTTCGAAGCCGAAGCCCGCTTGCGCCGAGCCGATGGCGAGTGGCGTTTGCTGGGTTCACGCGCCCACCCGCGCTTCTCCCCCGCCGGCGAGTTCCTCGGCCACGTCGGCCTCAGCGCCGACATCACCGATCGCAGGCGCTCCGAGCAGGCGGCGCGCAAATCCCAGGAGTTTGCTCAATCCACCATCGACGCGCTCTCCTCCCACATCTGCGTGCTCAACCAGGCCGGCGCCATCACAGCCGTGAACCGGGCCTGGAGAGACTTCGCCGAAGCCAACCGCACGCCCGGCGCCCCCCTAGCGGGGATGAATTCCCCCAGCCCTGCTGCGACGTTCTGCGAGGGTGCCAACTACCTCGAGGTGTGCGACCGAACGACCGGTCCGGAGGCGGGCGAGGCTGCCGAATTCGCCGAAGGAATCCGAGCCGTTCTGCGTGGAGAGCAAGGAAAATATTCGAAAGAGTATCCGTGCGATTCTCCGTGGGAAAAGCGATGGTTCATGAGCGGGGTGACGCGATTCTTCATCGATGGCCTGCCCCACGTTGCCGTTGAACACATCAACATCACCGACCGCAAACAGGCGGAACAGGCCCTGCAGGAGAGCGAAGAACGCTTCCGCATCATGGCCGACAGTTGCCCCATCGGCATCTGGGTCACCGATGCCGATGGCGCGAACCGCTTCGTCAACCGTGCCTATCTGGATTACACCGGCAAAACCCTCGAACAAGTCGAGGCCGGCCAGTGGAAGACGCTCATCCATCCGGAGGATGCGCCGGAATTTGTCGAGGCATTCGAGCGTTCGTTGCAGGAGCACCTGCCCTTCGGCAATGAAGCCCGCTTGCGGCGCGCCGATGGCCAGTGGAGGTGGGCGGAGACCTATGCTACCCCGCGCCGCTCGCCGGCTGGAGAATTCCTGGGGCTCGTCGGCATCTGCAGGGACATCACTGCCCGCCGCCAGGCCGAGCAGGCCCTCAAAGCCAGCGAAGAAAAATTTCGCCAGCTCGCCGAAAACATCCACGAAGTTTTCTGGATGATGAACGCCGAAGGGGCCGAGATCCTGTATGTCGGTCCCGCCTACGAGCAGATCTGGGGCCGGACCTGCGCCAGCCTCTATGCCAATCCCATGGATTGGATGGAAGCCATAAGCCCGGAAGACCGCGAGCACGCCCACACCATCTTCCTGAGGCAGCTGCAGGGAGAGACCATCGATTCCGAATACCGCATCCTCACTCCGGACGGGCAGGAGAAATGGATTCGCGACCGCGCCTTTCCCGTTCGCGATCCAAACGGCGAACTGATTCGAGTGGCCGGAATCGCCGAAGAGATCACCGAACGAAAGCGCTACGAGACCGAGCTCATCCGCGCCCGCGAAGACGCCGACGCCGCCAACCGCGCCAAAAGCCGCTTCCTCGCCAACATGAGCCACGAAATTCGTACCCCCATGAACGGCGTGATCGGCATGAATCAGCTGCTGCTGCAAACAAACCTGACTCCGGACCAGCGCCATTACGTCGAAGTCGCCCAGGACAGCGGCCGCACCCTGCTGGCCCTGATCGACGATATTCTCGACCTCTCCAAAATCGAGAGCGGAAAAATCATCCTTGAAAATGCAAGCTTCGACCTCAGCCACACCGTCGAGGAAGTGATTCGCCTCCTGTCCATTCAGGCCGGCGCCAAAGGGTTGTGCATCGAGGCGCGCATTGCGCCGGGAATCCCGCGAATCCTGCGCGGCGATGCTCACCGCCTGCGCCAGGTCCTCACCAACCTTTCCGCCAACGCTGTCAAGTTCACTGACCGCGGACGAGTCACCCTCGACGCGGACCTCGAAAGCCTCAGCGACGGTCGGGCCACGGTTCGCTTCGCCGTCACCGATACCGGAATCGGCATTGCTCAGGAACAGATCGCGCCGCTCTTCTCGCCTTTCTTCCAGGCCGACGCCTCTACTACCCGCCGCTATGGCGGCACAGGGCTAGGGCTGGCCATTTCAAAACAGCTGGTCGAGAAGATGGGAGGCAATATCGGAGTGAATAGCCGGCCAGGCGAGGGTTCGACTTTCTGGTTCACCGCAGTGTTTGAAAAAACCGTTTCCCGCAGGCCTCCGCCCGCAGCCGAGCAGCTCACGGAAGTGGCCGCCATACCCTTCATCCCTCCCGGGCATGGAGAAAAAATTCTCGTCGCCGAGGACAATCTCACCAACCGCGAGGTGATTCTCGCGCAGCTGGAGAAGCTGGGATACAACGCCCACGCCGTCTCCAACGGGGCGGAGGCGGTGGAAGCGCTTCAGCACGGAAACCACGACCTGGTGCTGATGGACTGCGCTATGCCGGTGATGGATGGCTACGAAGCGACCCATCGCATCCGCGCATCGGCCCACGCGCAGATTCCCATCGTCGCCCTGACCGCCAGCGCCATGGCCCCCGATCGCGAACGCTGCCTCGCCGAAGGAATGGACGACTATCTCGCCAAGCCCGTCGAGCTCCCGCGCCTGGCAAAAACTCTCGCCAGATGGGTGTCGCAATCCGGTTCCGGCGAAACCGCCCCAACCCCTCGTGAAACCGCTGGAGCGCGGACAGTTCCTGTCTTTGATGCCGATTCTCTGATGCGCCGGTTAATGGGGGACCGGAACCTGGCCGGCGTCATCCTCAAAGCCTTTCTCGAGGATGCTCCCCTCCAGCTCAATCAGTTGCGCGCTCGTCTCGCTGAACAGGACGCGCCCGGAGTGCGCCTCTACTCCCACGCATTGAAGGGAGCGGCTGCCAACGTCGGTGGAGAAGTTCTCCGCCAGGCAGCTTACGCAATAGAAAACGCGGCCGATGCCCGAGATCTGGCCGCAGTCACCAGCGGCCTGCCCGCACTGGAAGCAAAGTTACTGGAGTTGAAGCTCGCAATCGAGGAGGAATGCTGTGCACACCAAAACCACCGCTCAGATTGAGCAGGAACAAATCATGGAAGCTTCCGGCTTGCTGAGAGGCGACATAGCCGTCCTCTACGAGGAGTGCGCCGATGAGCTCGTCGAGGTGGAGAGCGACCTCATGGACATTGCCGAAAACAAGGCAACCCTCTCCCCGGACTTCATCAATCGCGTTTTCCGCGCTTTCCACTCCGTCAAGGGCACCGCCTCTCACCTCCTCCATGAGCCGATGAAGAATCTGAGCCAGGCCGCCGAGAACGTGCTCTCCCAGGTGCGCGAGGGAAAACTGGAGCTCAGCATCTCGGTTGCCGAAGTGCTGCTCAGCGCTGTAACCCGCCTGCAGGCGATGGCCGCCGATGTCGATCGTCGCCTCGAAATCGACGACCGCGTCGAGCTCGATCGCCTGAAAGCCGTTCTGAAGCCCGAAAAGCCTGCCGGCGCCCGCTTGCATCTTGCCGATCCCTCCACGGAGCCGGCTTCAGGCGTGCCCACCGGTGGCGCCAGCGCGTCGGCGCCGCGCCGCCTCAAAGCCCTGGTCGTCGAAGACGAACTCACGTCCCGTCTCATCCTCCAGGATCTGCTGTCCAGATATGGCGACTGCCACGTTGCCGTCAACGGCTGTGAAGCCGTCGAGGCCTTCCGTTCCGCGCTGCTCGCCGGCAAAGGCTACGACCTCATCTGCATGGACATCCGTATGCCCGTCATGGACGGAACCGATGCTGTGCGGCATATTCGCTCCATCGAAGAGGAGCAGGGGATTTACTCCTCCGACGGTGCGAAGGTGTTCATGACCACCTCCATCCAGGACGTCGGGACGGTCACAACTTCGTTCAAGGCCCTCTGCGACACCTATCTGTTCAAGCCCATCGACGGCGTCGAACTCGAGGGGCATTTAAGAGCCTTCGGCCTCATCCCGCCGCTGGCGACAAAGCGGTAAGCGGCAATCTCCCGAGCGCGGCTCAAAGAATATCGCCGCGAAATCTTCCACGAAGCCTCGTGTTTTCAATCATGTAACCTTTCGCACTCGTCATAAGTAATTTTTTTTCAATCACTTACTCAGAACTACTGCCCTCGATCTGGTGCAAAATCGGCCGCAAGCCGCCTGTTTTCAATCAAGCAGCCTTCGCGCTCGAGATAAGTCGCTTGTTTTGAGTTACATGAATAAAGAGCTGGGGCAATAACCGGCTTGTTTTCAACCACTTGTGATTTCCGAGCAAGGTAGGCTTGCAGGCAGGTGACAACCAGCTGCCAGTCAGGAAGCGATCAGGACAAGCGCCGGTTTGCTGCTCTACTTCGTGTGCAGCGTTCCGAACTTGTAGACGATGCCAGCCGAACCGGCGAACTCATTCTGCCAGGAAAAGCCGTAGTGCGTCGGCTGCCAGTCGGTAATCACGCGTACCGACAAGCGCTGCGTGATGTTGTAATCGAACCAGCCGCCAATGCCAAGGCCCACAGCGAGCTTGTCGTTGTAGATGCCGACATCTTGAGGCATCGTGCCGGGAGGAAATCCTGAATCGAAAACGCCATACGCAGCGCCAACGAGAGTGTGCATCCCGAACGTGTAGTTGCGGTGGCGGATGATGCGGAAATTGGGACCAAAAAGGAAGAGTTTCTCGGTCATCGGCGGCGTCGCCGGAATGCCCTCGCTGTTCGCGGGGACAACGAGATTGCCGTACAGGCCGCGCGCGCTGCCTTCGATGCCCCAAAGCGGATGAAGCCAGGCGGTCGCGGAGCCGCTCCAGCCGGTCAGGTTGATAGCCTGCACGTTGCGGCCAGGACTGGGGTTGAAGTGGGAGTACTCCGCGCCGCCGAAGAAGTCCCAGCTCTGTCCGTATTGCGGCGCTTCCGCTTCAGGAGCCGTTGCGGTGACCTGCGCATGGATGCGGGACTGCGGAACCAGACAAGCCCCAAGCGCGGCCAGGGCCAAAAGACGAAACATCACAGCTTTCACGCGATCCGGAACCTCAAACGAAGGGATGGCAAGCTTCAAGACTATCATCCACCAGGCATGGTTAGCTGCGCTGGGCAGGCCGGATGTGCAGCTCCTTCAGCTGCGCGTCGCTGACTGGAGTGGGCGCGTCGACCATCAGATCGATGGCTTTCGCGGTCTTCGGAAAGGCGATGACTTCGCGCAGGCTCGATGCGCCTGCCAGGATCATCGCGATGCGATCGAGTCCCAGCGCGATGCCGCCGTGTGGAGGCGTTCCGTACTGCAGCGCCTCAAGGAAGAATCCGAACCGGGCTTTAGCTTCCTCATCCGACATGCCCAGCGCGCGAAAGATTTGCTGCTGCACGTCCTGGCGATGGATACGGATCGAGCCGGAGCCGAGCTCAAGGCCGTTCATGGCGATGTCGTAGTAGCGTGCACGGACCGAAGCGGGATCGGAAACCAGCCGGTCCATGTCCTCTTCGTGAGGCGAGGTGAAAGGATGATGCGCCGGAGCCCACGAGCCGGTCTCAGCATCGTGCTCGAACATAGGAAAGTCGGTGACCCAAAGCGGTCGAAAGGCAGCGGAACCATCGGCGAGCGCGGTCGGTGTTCCGGGCGCGTGCACAACAGCGTCGGTGACCGCGAAGGCGCCATGGCGGTCGGCGTATTTGCGGGCCAGTTCGACCCGGAAATTGCCGGCAGCAGAGAGCACAGCGATCTCGCGCTCGGAAAGGCGGCCGGCAAACTTCGTGTCGCTGGCCTCGATGTGCGTTGCCGCGTCTCCAGCGACGATGACAATCAGGTCGTCAGGCTCGGCGTGGATCAGCTCGCGGAGCTTCGCGACCGACTCAGGGAAGGATTTTTCGAGCCGCTTCAGGTCGTCGAGAAGTTTCGCGCCTTTCTTCGATTCGAAAAGCGGCCGGTTGTCGTCGCGCTCCTTGCGCGAAAGGTCGCCGACCTTGGGAATGCGCACCGCAACCAGAGGCAGTGTGGGATCGACGGCGAGCGTCTGCAGCTGCTCGGCGGTGAAGGCGCTGCGAATGTCCGTGAGGCCTGGCAGGCGCAGGTCGGGTTTATCGATGCCGAAGGTGCGCATCGCTTCGTCGTAGGTGATGCGCGGAAAGGGCACGGGCAGTGCGATGCCGACGGCAGCAAAAGCCGCCACCATGAATCCTTCAACCACGGCGAAGATGGTTTCCTGCTGGGGGAAACTCATCTCGAGGTCGATTTGCGTGAACTCCGGCTGGCGATCGGCGCGCAGATCCTCGTCGCGGAAGCAACGGACGATCTGGAAGTATTTATCCATGCCGGAGATCATCAGGATCTGCTTGAAGAGCTGCGGCGACTGCGGCAGCGCGTAGAAGTTGGCCGGGTGAACGCGGCTGGGCACAAGATAATCGCGCGCGCCTTCGGGCGTGGAGCGCGTGAGAAACGGCGTTTCAATCTCGTAGAAGCCCTGGGCGGAGAGGTATTCGCGCACGGCGAGGGCGACTTTGTGCCGAATCTCGAAATTGTGCTGCATCTCAGGCCGGCGCAGGTCCAGATAGCGGTACTTGAGCCGCACTTCCTCGTTGGCGATCGCCTCTTCAGAGGGCGAAAACGGTGGAAGCTTCGCGTCGTTCAGGACAACCAGTTCGTTGGCGGCGATTTCGATCTCGCCGGTGACCATTTTCGGGTTAATCGCGTCCGCGCCACGCAGCCGGACCTTGCCGATGGCCGCAACGACGTATTCCGGGCGCACATGCTCGGCTTTGGGATGGCCTTCGGGCGAAAGGTCCTTGTCCAGCACGATCTGCGTGATGCCGTAGCGGTCGCGCAGGTCGAGGAAGATGAGGTTGCCGTGATCGCGCCGGCGATTCACCCAACCCATCAGCGTGACGGTCTTGCCCGCGTCAGCGGCGCGCAGTTCGCCGCAGGTGTGGGTGCGTTGGTGTGTGCCTAAGAAATCGAGCAAAGTCAGAATTCCTAACCGTTCTGTAGCGCCTGCGCGAGCTCGCCGCGCGGGATTTTGGTCTGCTCGCCGGTGGCGAAGTTCTTCACTGTCAGGATACCGGAGCGCTGCTCGTCTTCGCCGAGCAGAACGATGGCTCGGGCGAGCTTATTTCCGATTTCGAACGACTTCTTGAGACGGAACGTGCCGTCGCCCAGCTCGATGCGGAGACCGGCGCGGCGCAGATCGCGAGCCAGCGCCAACGCCTCCGCATTGAGCGATTCGCTCAACGGCGCAATAAAGGCGTCGGCCAGCTTCGAAACGGGTTCTCCTTGCTGCGCCTGCAGAGTCAGAATCAGCCGGTCGAGACCCATGGCGAATCCGATGCCGGGAGCCTTCGGTCCGCCCAGCATTTCCGAGAGGCCGTCGTAGCGTCCGCCACCGAGCAGCGCGTTCTGCGCACCGAGGCCGCCGTGTGTGAACTCGAAGGTCGTGCGCGTGTAGTAGTCGAGGCCGCGCACGAGGCGCGGGTTCACTTCGTACTTCACCCCGCAGGCATCGAGCGCGGCCAGAACGGCGGCGAAGTGGGCCTTTGATGCGTCGTCGAGATAATCGGCGATTTTCGGCAGATTCGCGACGATGGCTTCGTCGCTGGGGTCCTTCGAGTCGAGAACCCGCAGCGGGTTGGTCTCGGCACGCCGCTGATTGTCCTCGGACATCTGGTGCTTTACCGGAGCCAGCGCCTCGCGCAGGGCGGCAACGTAGCGGGGCCGATCCGTCGACGACCCAACAGAGTTGAGCACGAGATTCCAGCCGGTGATACCCAGCTCGTCAAGAAAGCTCGCCAGCATTTCGAGCACTTCCGCATCGCGGAGCGGCGACTCCGATCCGGCGCTGGGCGGCCCGATGACCTCCGCGCCAATCTGCCAGAACTGCCGATAACGCCCCTTCTGCGGCCGTTCGCGGCGAAACTGAGGGCCGATGTAGTAGAGCTTCTGCAGAAGCCCGGTTTCGCCCATCTTGTGCTCGATGTACGCGCGCACCACGCCGGCGGTGTTTTCCGGCCGCAAAGTGAGCGACTGTGACTTTTCCGACTGCGCGCGGGCGCGATCTTCCCACGTGTACATCTCTTTTGAAACGATGTCTGTCTCTTCGCCGACGCCGCGGGCGAAGAGCTGCGTGTCCTCGAAGATGGGGGTGCGAATTTCGCCGAAGTTGTAGCGGGCGAAGACCCTTCGAGCAGTAGCCTCGGCGCGGTCCCAGAGTTCGGTTTCGGGCGGCAGCAGGTCGCGCGTGCCGCGTACAGCTTTCAGCAGAGTCATCAGAAATGCGGTTCTTAAGCCAGTTTACCGGAGCGTGCCGGGCGATCACCGATGGGGTGGCTGGCGCGGGCGGGCGAAACCTTCCCCAATCCAGGCGCCGAGCAGGACGGTGGCGCCCGTCACGGTGAGCGGAATTCCGAACGCGCCGATCGCGAAAAAGGGTGAGGGCGGGGCGGCAAAGGCGGCCACGATCAGTCCGATAATAAGGAAGAGGTCGAGCAGCAGACCGGCAGCGAGGATGGCTTTGCCGACGGTGCGCATTCGCCTGAATCCCTCGTCGAGCGCCATGACGGCTAAGTTACCACGGAGCAGTACTGACGCTCCTGCTGGAATGCTCGGAGGTGCTATTTTGCGGGCGATCACAGCATGGTACGATCCGGCGATAACCATGCGGCCAATGGCGATCCTGTTGCTTTTTCTGCTCTCCGCGCAGGCGTGGGCCCGCGACAACGCGCCTGTCTGGGTGGAGGTGCGGAGTCCGCATTTCAGCGTCGTGACCGATGCCGGCGAAAAGCAGGGGCGCCATATCGCCGATCAGTTTGAGCGCATGCGCTGGGTATTTCAGACCCTGTTTCCCAAGGCCAATGTCGACCCGATTGCGCCGATCCGCGTGATCGCGGTCAGGAACCAGCGAGGATTTCAGCCGCTGGAGCCGGAGGCCTATCGCGCGAAGGGAGCGGTGAACCTGGCCGGCCTGTTTCTGCGAAATACCGACAAGAATTACATCCTGCTT
>JBEKIN010000119.1:0-11968 GCA_050011735.1 Acidobacteriaceae bacterium
CGTCGCGGCGGCTTCTCCCGCGTCACCCGCTGGCGCGATCTCGGCCTCTCCGTCCACACCCTCCCCGCCCACGACATTCCCTTCCACGCCTTCGTCATCCTCGGCAGCCTCATCGCCGACGGCGACGACGGCATCTCCGACCGCGAAGCCGCGCGCCTCCTCCGCGTCCTCCTGCGCCGCCACGGATCGGTCCCCTTTGCTCCTCCTCCCGGCGTCCAGGTCGACCCTGACCCCGATCCTGCCCCGGGGCCCAGCGCCGGCTCCCTCCCCCAGGATCTGAGCCAGATGTTCTCTCCCGAGCTCCTCGACCTGATGCTCGCCCGCAATCCCAACGACCCTCTGCTGCGGGAAATCCTGAAGCGATGACCGGGGAGCGCATCATGCCCGCCTCTGTGACAAACGCGACCGCCTCCGTAACACAAACGGCCGCTTCTGTTACACAAACGGCCGCCTCTGTAACAAAAGCGGCCGCGTTCAATTGCTCTGTTTTCAGAAAGATAGCTGTTTTCGAAACTCGCAAACAGCGGCTAAACCACGGCGAATCAAATACATGCGAAAATTCACCCCATAAGGAAGGGGGGTGCCCCAGGCACAGTTGAGTCAGCGCCCACAGTCTTCGCCGGCGTTGAGTACGCCAGTAAGGAGGTTCGGAAGCAGGATCAGACAATTTGGTCAAAACTGACCAGTATTGCCGCCGAAAGAACGGTACAAGGTACGAATGCCGAGTACTGATTTTTCCCTCAATTTCGTATGCCCGACATGCGGAGCGCGACCTCACGAAGAGTGTGATTTGAAAAGTGACGCTCCCCGTTTTACGTCTCATGCTGAACGCCGCAGTATCGCCGAGGATTACCTGGGCAGCGCCGCTTTCAGTGCAGGAAGCCCGCTGTCGGTGTGGGACGGGAAGCGAGCCGCCCGTAACGCTTATCAGACCTTGATTCAAGGTCCAAACCGGGCAACCGGGCTATTTGGAACCCGTTTCCCTGAACCTCGATGAGCTGCCTGCGGCTGCGCCGGATTTGAAGTGAGATCTTCGTCGGGGGAACGGCGCTTTACTCGCTGAATGGAACGCCAAAGGTCAGCAGAGCCGTCGGCGGCGGACGATGTTGCGTCCCGATCACCCACGGCCGCTGACCCATCTCTCTCCAAATCCGGAGAGCGGTGGAATTCATGAAGAGCAGCCGGAGCTGGTCGTATTGTGTGCCTCGCTGGCTGTAGATGCTGATCGCATTCCAAAGCTTGGTTTGCCCGGAACTAATCAGGTATGGCCCCATCGTGAAAGCAGGCGCATTCTGGACTTCCCGCACTTCCTCCGCGCTTTGGGCGATGGTCTGGTAGTTCAGCGGCCTTCTGGTGTCATCACTATTGAGACTGGACAGCAAATCATTCGATGTATAGCTGGATGAAACCCGTGTTTCTTTCAACCTGACTTTCCTTCCGTCGAGGCCGCCTGCGCGGCAAGATTGCTTCCCTGCACGGGCTGTTCTTCCCTTTTGGTGTCCGCATGGCGGAACCCGTAGTAGCGCCGCCAGCAATTGACGCAGCGAATCGGCCGCAGCGAGAACAGAGCGAAGAAGACGTCGAGCCACTCTCGCTCGGCTGACTTGAACTCGATGGAAGTGCACAGAGGACACCTCTGCCGAATCCAGAGTAATCGCGGAATTGCAGGCGGCCAGTTCAGTCGTGCGCTGTTCATATCAATCGCTCCTCACTGAGCCCTGGGATGTCGCTGCCATCGCCCACGCTCGAATTCGCGTCCAGCCAGGAGAGAAGTTCACGGATGCTGCCTGTCGCCATGGCCACGCACGAGTCGCCTGCTCCGTAATACAGGTGAATCGTGTCTCCATCCGCTCCGATCGTCTGCCCACAGGGGAAAACGACATCGTGGACATCGCCTCCGTGCTCATAGGGAGTTTCGGGGCCAAACATCCAGGAATCTCCGCGCTGCAGACATGTCTCCGGCTTTTCCAGATCGAAAAGCGCCAGACCCATCCTGTAGATGCTGCCGGACGCTGTCTGCCGTACGCCGTGATAAAGCACCAGCCAACCTCTGGAGGTCTCAATGGGCGGAGAACACAGGCCGATCTTGTTGGCATCCCACCAGCCGCCGCGCCGCGCCTGGAGCATGATCTTGTGGCTGCCCCAATGGTGCAGATCCGGCGAATAGGAGATCCACATGTGAGCGCCGAGCGTGGTCATGGGCCGGTGGATGAGCGCCCAGAAGCCTCCGATTCTCCGCGGCAACAGCGCCGCGTCCTTATCCTCGGGAGACATGATCACGCCATAACGCTCAAAGCTCCTGAAGTCCCGGGTGAGCGCAAGCGACACACCTGGACCACCGCGGGAGAAAGAGGTATACGCAATCGCGTACTGTTCTAACTCAGGGACATAGGTGATCCTTGGATCTTCTATTCCCCAGATTTCTTCCGGATAGTCGCGAGGATTTGCATCCAGGGTTGGCTCGCGATCGATGCGCCATTCATCGAATCCGTTCGCAGAACGCGCGGCACACAAGTGAGACAGGCCGCGCCGATCTTCTACGCGGCACAGCAACAAAGTGTCTCCATCGGGCAGCCGCGCCGCACCCGCGTTGAAGACGCTGTTGACCGGATAAGGCCAGTGGTCGCGAGTGAGGATCGGATTGCCGGAGTGACGGGTGAACAGGGACTCGTTCGTATATTTCACCGGACGCTGCCGCTCCGCGGCCAGGCGCTCTGCGTGTGGGGGGGAAAGGGTAATTGGATTCAAAGAGAAACACTCATTTCGCGGGTGAGATGGTTCGTGACTGGCATCTCCGCGTGCTGCATATCGAGGAGCGCCATTAGGAAGGAAACGGTGGATTCCGCTCCCTGGTTTTCGTTCACGCGATCCGGATGAAGGCCGTCTCTGCAGCCGCCGGTTGTGGCATCGTAGAGAGGGACCTGAAGGTCGTTCTCTCCGAGAAACCAGCGAAAGGCAGACCACGCCTCGTCGAGCCAGAACTTCTCGCCCGTGATCTGGTGCGCCTGGAGACAGGCGGCGATGGTCGCGCAGGCCTCGACAGGCTGTTGATCGAAGCGCGCTTTCTCGCCTCCCTCGGCAAAAAAGCCTCCAGAGCCGATGGGGACGAAGATATGCGGATCGTCCCGATGCTGTTCAGCAAGCAGCCAACGGAGAGACTCACACCCGACTTCGATCATCCTCTGATTTTCGCTGCGCCATCCGGCGAGCAGGATCGCCTGCGGCAATCGTGCGTTCGAGTATGCAAGACTTTTCTCGAACCACTGCCACGTATCCGTACGACACCGGTCATAGAGCTCCAGCAAGCGATTGGCGAGCAGATTGCGAGCGCCCTTGATCACTCGGTCTCCTGGAAACCAATCGAGAAATCCCTGCAGGCCCAGGATGGAGAAAGCCCAGGCGCGGGGACTGATCAAGGTGAGCGCCACCGGAACCGCAGCCTCGAACAATTGCCCGCTGGCGCCGCGCATGGCGGAGTCGGTGGAACGGCCCAGAACGGTTCCCAGCGCCCACAAAGCCCGGCCGTGGCTGTCGTCCGATCCGATCTCTCGCAGCCATCGCCGGTCATAGCTCAGGAAGTTTCGGAATCTTCGCTCCGTGCGCTCAAATGCGAAAGACAGAAAGGCGAGATAGCGGCGGCAGAGACGGGCGCACTCGGTACCCTCCCTAAGCGGGTCTTCACATAGCTGCATGCATACAATCAGAGCCCGCGCATTATCGTCGGTGGTATAGCCTTCAGGGCAATTCGGCAGAGCGTAGATGGCATGCTGCAGCAAGCCGGTGTCATCCGTCATGCTGGACAAATGGGCTGTATTCAGCACCGGCAGCACATCCGTCGCCCTGGCCGCGAGAATGTCCTGCAGCGAAGGCCGCGGCCGCAGGATGCGTTCTGCTCGCGCCCGCTGAAAACTGCCCATATAGGCTTGAGCGGTCCGTTGCCAGGTCGTGCCTCTGGAGTGGAGATAAGCCCGCTTGCGCATGGAGTGGCGAAGGGCATCGTCCTCCAGCAGTTGAATCGCGGCCTGCGCGAGAGAGTTCGGATCGTCAAAGGGAACAAGGACGCCGCGTCCGTCGGCAAGCAGCTCCTGGGCGTGCCAGTACGGCGTGGAAATAATCGCCTTGCCGGCGCCGAGCGCGATCGCGAGCGTGCCGGAAACGACCTGGGCTTCGTGCCGATACGGAGTGATATAGATGTCCGCCGCGCCGATGTGCTCGACCAGCTCTTCGGAGGTCACAAAGCGGTTGTGGAAGATGACCTGGGGTGCAACACCGCATTCCACGGCGAGCGCCTGCAACCCTTCCCGGTACCGCTCGCCCTCTCGGCGCCGGATATGAGGATGCGTGGCGCCGGAGACGATGTAGACCAGGTTCGGATGCTTCTGCAGAATCGCCGGCAACGCGCGAATGACATTTTCGATTCCCTTATTCGGCGAGAGCAACCCGAAGGTGAGCAGAACAGATTTCCCCTGCGTGCCAAACAGATCCTTGAAGTAGTTGGGATCGGTAAACGGGAAATCCGGCACACCGTGGGGGATCAGATCGATCTTTTCGTCGGCAACGGAGTAGATATCGCGCAGCAGGCATGCCGCGTGCTCGCTCATGACGATCAGGCGGTCGGAAAGCTGGGCGATCTCATCGAGCACGGCGCGCTGATGGAGATCGGGTTCACGCAGCACGGTATGAAGGGTAGTCACGAGCGGCATTTTGAGCCGGCGCAGCAACGCAAGGATGTGGCTTCCCGCAGTTCCACCAAAGATCCCGTATTCGTGCTGCAGGCAGACCAGATCGTTTCCGTTGAAATTCAGAAATTCGGCCGCCCGCTCATAGGAGGCCTCATCTTCCTGCTCGATTTCAATGCGGACGCGGTCAGGATACTGATAGCCCGATTCCGGATCGTTCACGGGAATCGCGAAGAGGCGGCCGCTGCCGTACTCCTCGGCGACGGCGGTACACAGGTCTGTCGTGAACGTGGCGATCCCGCATTGCCGCGGCAGATAGTTCCCAATAAATGCCATGCGGGTGGGCAAAGGAAGTGAAGAGCCGATTTCCATCGCGCGCTCAGAACTGCCGGCACGCGGCTCGGGCGATCCATCGCGGCGATCGCTCTTCGAAAAAGACATGGTTTCCTGCTTTCAGTCGGCTCGCAAGAGCGACACTCGTACATTCACCGGGGCCCTGTGAGGACCAAATGCGTTCCGCTAAATCCCTTCAATGGCCGGACAACGGCTTATCAACGGCGAATTATCGAATCGTCGCGTTGTCCATCGCGCTGAGCGAGGCCTGCCTCTGAATCTGCCGCGGATGCGCGGTGACTCTGGCAACGCGGAAGCCAGGGTAGGCCGACATCCTGACTGAGTCCACCTCTGCGGCATTGAACTGGTCGCTGATGCGATCCAAAGCGCGCGTGGTGGCTTGCGTAAGAGCGGAGGACTCGGTTCGCCCATAGCCAAAACGGGAGCAGGCCTTCTCAATCCACATAAAGTGCCAGCCCGCACCGCGCAGGGCCACATCCAGACCCGCGGACGAAATATCTCCTGCCGACATCCAGCCATCGTTGAATCGCTGCTGTTTCAGTCTGAAGCCCTCCGGCAGGCGACAGCTATTCCGGAGAAACATCGAACGAAGCTTCACGAGCCTGACTTCCGCAGAGTCTCCGCGGCCGCTGGGACACCGACGGAGCCGCCGACCTGAGCGTTGGGTGTTGCTTCAGGGGCGATCGGGTGGCTGGGACTGATGCTGATGTCGGCCGCATCGACCTTCTTGTCCGTCGAGCTGCCGGGACCGGCTTTGGGATCTGGCCGGGTCAGCCCGAATGGATAGACTGAGGCGCCCGTGAATAGATGGTTCTTTACATCGGACTTTTTGATGAGACTCATAGCCGCTCCAGGGGTTCCGTTGCGTAACTGAAAGGTGCTCGTCTGGAGCGGAATCTGGGTGGCTGGAGGCGAGGAGGAGAAACTCGAACTACTACCATTGAGGATACGCTCGAAAGGGCGCCAGTGCCGCTGTATCTGTGTGAATTCGCCGGTTCGGCGCGCATCGGTTCGCCGGGTTTCATCGATCAGCGATTGGACGGGGAGCTAATAACCGCAGTTTCTTCAAGGCCGCTCCGGGGAAAGCACACTGCAGCCGGGTGCGATCCCCACGCCGACTTCCTTTGAAGAGTCCGGCGAAATCCGCCTGCAGGTGAGCAAGTGCTACGCGTTGGGGAAACTGACCTGCTCGACGTGCCATGATGTGCACGAGGAGCATGAGAACGTGGATTCGTGTTCGAGGCATTGCCTGGTATGCCACGAGTTTCAGGCATGCGGACGGTTCCGGCAAATGGGTGAGGCGATCCGGACGAAGTGCGTGGAGTGCCACATGCCGGAGGGGAAATCGGCCGGGCTGCATTCGAGCACGGAGGGGCATTTTCTGCAGGCGAGGTTGCGGGCGCACCAGATCGCGATTTACCCGGAGGTTGCGCCGAAGCGCGCAAGTGGGGCTGACAGGCCTCGGTGAGGGATCGGGGCGAAACCGCCACCCTGTCTGCACCAAGCACGGGGGCAGACACGATGGGGCACCCAGGCTGTTTACCGGCTACTGTCTTCGCCTACCTTGAGCACGGCGAGGAAGGCTTCCTGGGGGATGTCGACTTTGCCGATCCTTTTCATGCGTTTCTTGCCTTCTTTTTGCTTCTCGAGGAGCTTGCGTTTGCGCGAAATATCGCCTCCGTAACATTTGGCAAGGACGTTCTTGCGGAGGGGGGAGACGGTTTCGCGGGCAATGACTTTCGCCCCGATGGCGGCCTGGATAGCGACTTCAAACTGCTGGCGGGGGATGAGCTCGCGCATCTTGGAGACCAGGGCGCGGCCGCGATCGTAGGCGAAGTCGCGGTGGACGATGATGGAGAGCGCGTCGACAGGCTCGCCGGAGACGAGGATATCCATCTTGACCATGGGCGATTCCCACGTGCCGGAGAGGTGGTAGTCGAGGGATGCGTAACCGCGACTGACACTTTTTAGGCGGTCGTAGAAATCCAAGACGATTTCATTCAATGGCAGCTCGTAGGTGAGCATGACGCGGGTTGAGGAGACGTACTCGAAGTTTTTCTGGCGGCCGCGCTTTTCTTCGACCAGCTTGAGGATGCCGCCAACATACTCCTCATTGGAGAGGATGGTGGCAGTGATCATGGGCTCTTCGACTTTGACGATGTCGCTGGGGTCGGGCCAGCGCGAGGGGTTGTCGACCTCGATGATCTTGCCGTCGGTGAGGTGGATTTTGTAGCGGACACTCGGAGCCGTCGTAATGAGGTCGAGGTCGAATTCGCGCTCGAGGCGCTCCTGGATGATTTCCATGTGCAGGAGGCCGAGGAAGCCGCACCTGAAACCGAAGCCGAGGGCGACGGAGCTTTCCGGCTCGAAGAAGAAAGACGAGTCGTTGAGCTTGAGTTTTTCCAGTGCGTCGCGGAGCAGGGTGTGCTCGTGCGAGTCGACGGTGTAGATGCCGGCAAAGACCATGGGCTTGATTTCTTCAAAGCCGGGCAGGGCGTGGGCTGCGGGGCGCGCATCTTCGGTGATGGTGTCGCCGACACGGGTGTCAGACACATTCTTGATGGTAGCGACGAAAAAGCCGACCTCGCCGGCGGAGAGCTCTTCGATTTCGACGGGCTTGGGAGTGAGGACGCCCATGGATTCGACGTCGAAGACTTTATCGTTCCACATGAGGCGGATCTTCATGCCCTTGCGCATGCGGCCGTTGACGATGCGAGCGAGGACGATGACGCCACGATAGGAGTCAAACCAAGAGTCGAAGATGAGAGCCTGGAGCGGGGCTTCGGCATCGCCTTTGGGCGGGGGCAGGCGGTTGACGATGGCTTCGAGGATGTCGGGCACGCCCTGGCCCGTCTTCGCCGAGACAGGGATGGCGTCAGTGGCGTCGAGGCCGACCGTCTGCTCGATCATTTCCTGAGTGCGCACGATGTCGGCGCTGGGCAGATCGATTTTGTTGATGACGGGGATGACTTCAAGGCCGTGATTGATGGCGAGGTAAGCGTTGGCGAGGGTCTGGGCTTCAACGCCCTGGGAGGCATCGACGACGAGGAGCGCGCCTTCGCAGGAGGCGAGGGAGCGGGAGACCTCGTAGGAGAAGTCGACGTGGCCGGGAGTGTCGATGAGGTTGAGCTGGTAGATTTCGCCGTCTTTGGCGGGGTACATCATGCGGACGGAGTGGGCCTTGATAGTAATGCCGCGCTCGCGTTCGAGGTCCATGGCGTCGAGAACCTGGGCGTGCATTTCGCGCTCGGTGAGGGAGCCGGTGAGCTCGAGGAGGCGGTCGGAGAGCGTGGATTTGCCGTGATCGATGTGCGCGATGATCGCGAAGTTGCGGATGTGTTTGTTGTCCATCGAAGAGGAGCGGAGATCAGTGACCAGAAATCAGTGATCGGAAATCAGTGAACCGTGATCAGAGAACCTCGGAGTGCCTGGGTCCGGGGTGCGCCAGGAGCGTGCCGGAGGAAAGAAGTTCGCCGGAAGCACCAAGTTTACCATCGGCGCGAGCGGGGTTCGGGCCATACAATAAGGCAGCGCCTGATGCGATTTGCGTTGAAAAGATGTTTGCTCGCAGGGAGCATGGCTGCGCTTGCGGCGCTGACGGAACAGGCTGCGCCAGCGCAAGCACCTTCTTCTCAATCTGGACCGGCAGCGCCGTCTGCGCCGGCCTCGCGGGCTGCTGGAGCGGGCCAGGCGGCGGCTCAGAGCCAGGCCGCACCCACTGCAACTGCGTCTCCTGAACCTTCGCCGCGGGATCGGCAGCTGATCGATTCGGTGGAGGTGGCGTATCACGCCGGGCTCACAGATTATCAGCAGGGGCACGTGGAGGCGGCGCGGGCGAACTTCGACTATGCGGTGGATCTGCTGCTGCGGTGCAAGTGCGATTTGCGCAGTGACGATGCGCTGTCGGAGGAGTTCGACCACATCGTGGACGCGGTGAACACGCTGGAGATGGATGCGCTGCGCCAGAACAACGGTCCCGCGCCGCAGGCTGAACCGTCGCCGGTGGATGTAGCCGGGAACATCACGACGCCGGCGAATCCCAACGTGGCGGCGAAGGCCGAGGCGGAACTGAAGACCACGCAATCGGACCTGCCCTTGGTGATGAACGATTACGTGGCGAACTACATCGATTTTTTCACGAACAGCCAGAAGGGGCACGGGACGATCGTGTCGTCGCTGGAGCGGATGGGGCGGTACAAGGACATGATCCAGCAGGTGCTGCGCGAGGAAGGGGTTCCGCAGGACCTGATCTACCAGGCGTTCGCGGAGTCGGGGTTTCGGCCGCAAGCGGTGAATCCGCGCTCGGGCGCGGCGGGGATGTGGCAGTTCATGCCGTGGGGAACATACGGGCTGGAGCACACGGCCTGGTACGATGAGCGATTCGATCCGATCAAGGCGACCCATGCGTACGCGCGCGAGATCAAAAAGATGTACGACCAGCTGGGCGACTGGTATCTGGCGATGGCCGCGTACGACTGGGGTCCGGGGAATATTCAGAAGGCGGTGCAACGGACAGGCTACGCGGATTTTTGGGAGCTGTATCGGCGCAACAATCTGCCGCAGGAGACGAAGAATTACGTCCCGGTGTTTTTGGCGGTGACGCTGATGGCGAAGAACCCGAAGCAGTATGGGCTGGAGGACATCACGACGGATCCGCCGCTGGTGATCGATACGGTGACGACGAATTACGCAGTGGATCTGCGGCTGGTTTCGGATATTGTGGGCGCGCCGGTGCAGGAGATCGAAGGGCTGAACCCGAGCCTGCTGCGCATGAGCACGCCGCCGGAGGAGTCGTTCGATCTGCATTTGCCGGCGGGGATGGCGGATGTGTTTCAGCGGGACATTGCGGAGATTCCGGTGGAGAAGCGGCGGTACTGGCGATTCCACGCGGTGGAAGAGGGCGACACGCTGCCGAGCCTGGCGCGGACGTGGCATGTATCGGAGTCGGAGCTGGCGTTTGTGAACCAGCTGAAGCCGACGGCGGATTTGTCGGGCGTGGATTCACTTGTGATTCCGCTGGCGCCAGTGAGCGAGCCGGGCGCGCTGCGCAGCACGCTGTACCGGCCGGGGCGCGGCGACACGCTGGTGACGATTGCGGACCGGTTCGGCGTGACGGTCGCGCAGCTGCGGCGGTGGAACAGCCTGCGCGGGAGCGCGATTGTGCCGGGACACAGCCTGTATGTTTCCGAGCCAGCGCATATCTCGGGTTTGCGCTACGGAAAGCGGCGGCGGGGTTCGGCGAAGACGGGCGGGAAAGCGACGACGAAGACAGCGGCCGCTGGTCATGCGCCAAAAAAACCGGCGTAGCGACGATCGATTTGTGACGGGACCAGATCCCTGACAAGCGCGCGAGGCTTTCGTACACTCGTAGCACCTGTTTCGAAGAAGGAAGGCGCATGTCCTTTTTGTACGCTGCCGTTCTGGGCGCGATTGTTCTGACTCTGCTGGTGGTTTCGCTGACGCGCATGCGCGGAGTGAAGACCAAGGCAGACTATCTGGTGGCCGGGCGGACGCTGCCGGCGTTCGTGCTGATCTTCACGCTGCTGTCGTCGTGGATTGGGTCGGGGTCGCTGCTCGCCGGGGCGGAGAATGCGTACCGGCATGGCTTTGCGGCGCTGTGGCTGGCAGGCGGAGGATGGGTCGGACTGCTGCTGATCTATTTCATCGCGCCGCGCGCACGGAAATTTGCGCAGTTCACGATTCCGGATCTGCTGGAGGCGCGGTACAGCCAGACGGCGCGGGTGCTGGGAGTAATCGCAATCCTGTTTGCGTATACGGCGATCCTGAGCTATCAACTGATCGGTGGCGGGGACATTCTGCATCTGATTTTCCCGACGGTGATCACGCCGGACCTGGGCAAGTACATCATGACGGCGTTTGTGATTGTGTTCACGGCGATCGCCGGGATGTCGTCGGTCGCATACATGGATGTGTTCATCGGGCTGCTGGCGACGGGGACGATGATCCTGGCGCTGCCGTTTCTGATCCACGCGGCGGGCGGATGGGGTGGGGTGACGCACGCGCTGCCGGCGACACACTTCGAGGTGCTGGGGGATTTGTCTCTGGCGCAGGGGTTCGAGTTGTTGCTGCCCACGATGCTGCTGATGCTGGGAAACCAGGCGATGTATCAGAAGTTTTTCTCGGCGAAATCGGAGCACGATGCGCGGGTGGCGGTGGTGGGCTGGATCATCGGGACAGTCATTTTGGAGACGGTGATTGTAGCCATCGCGGTGGTGGGGTCGGTGCTGTTCCCGACGGGCGAAGTCTCGCAGCATCCCCGGGAAATTATCGCGTACACGGCGCTGCATGGGCTGCCCGCGTGGCTGGGCGCGCTGCTGATGGGTGCGGTGTTCGCGAAGATTATGTCGACGGCGAATAATTTTCTGTTCTCGCCGGCGACGAACCTGGTGAACGATGTGTTCACCCGCTACATTGCGCCGCAGGCCTCGAACAAGCGGGTGCTGCTGGTTTCGCGGCTGATGGTGGTGCTGTTGGGGTTGTGGGGGCTGTACCAGGCGATGCATACGGGATCGGTGCTGAAGCAGGCGCTGTACGCGTACACGATTTATTCGGCGGCGCTAACACCGGTGATTCTGGCGGCGTTTTATTCGAAGCGCGCGAATGCGGCGGGAGCGGTGACCGCGATCGGGCTGGGCACGTTTGTGACGGTGTTCTGGGATTCGGGGTTCGTTCACAACCATTTGCCGGCGGTGGTGGCCGAGCGGGACGCGATCTTCCCTGCCCTGCTGGCGGCGGTGCTTGGGCTGGTGGTGGTGAGTTTGGTGACGCGGCCTCCGTCGGCGGAGCAGGTGGCGTTGTTTCATGCTGGGAAGGTTGAAGCGGCTGTGGACTAGCCGATCACCTGAGGAGCGATGCATTCATGCGCAGCGCGGGCTTGCCGATCTGCTAAACTAACGGTGCTGCCGGAAGGATGC